>NZ_MUFA01000004.1:0-338892 GCF_001995955.1 Salinivibrio sp. PR6
GGTAAATATTATTTAATAAAAACCATAAAAAATGAATTTAATTCAAAAATGGCGCAGTTTTTATACAAAAACGCACAAGTGAAGCATCACTTGTGCGTGAGTAGGGTGGCAGAGTGGTTAGGTATCCGGATGTGAGAAGCGGTCTCTTACGTGACGCGCAAAGCCACTACCTGCCTCTTGATAGATATTAAAGGCTTCATCCACGCCAAGTGCTTTGAGTTGGTCGAGCTCATCTTGATATTTGGCGATGGCAGCGACTTTACCACTGAATTGTGTTTGTCGAATTTGCTCGAGTGCCAACGTATTGGCGTGGCTGTGAGGCATGGCCAGTAAAATGAGCGAGATATTGCCATCAGACACGGCTCGTGACCAAAAGTCGGGATCAGTCGCGTCGCCTAAAATAACACGTCGTCCTTCTTGCTGATGACGAGTGACAGAGTCTTCTCGTGTGTCAATCCCCACTATGGGTTGGTGGTGTGTGGTGGCGAGTTCGTCGTAGGCGCCTGAGCCAATACGTCCCATCCCCAATACCAAAATACTGGCATCACCGAGATTGATTTGTTGATCACTGGGGTGAAGTTTGTCGGGTGCACGCTCAGGTAGCCAGCGTGATGCCCAACCATACAGCTGATTACTAAAGGTATTGAGCGGGGCGGAAAAGGCAAAACTGAGTGATACCGCGATGGCGATGGAGACCAAGATCGGGCCGGGCATCAGTCCTGTTTTATACGCCAAGCCACCCACAATGAGTCCAAACTCACTGAAGTTGAATAAGGTGAGCGTGGTAAATAAGGCAGTACGGACGCGGTAACGGAATCCATTAACGATCCAATAGTAGAGTACGCCCTTGATGGGCAGTAATAACATCAAGATCAGGGCAAAACTAAAGCTTTGCCAGGTAGGCTGTTCGGACAAGCCAATGTTGAGGAAAAAGCAAACTAGAAAAAGCTCTTTCATATTAAACAGTGACTTGGCCATTTCGGATGCACGTGGGTGACTGGCAAGCAGCATACCGAGAATAAGTGCGCCTAAGTCAGGTTTAATCCCCACCGCTTCAAACAATCCAGCGCCAGCCACTAGGGCGAGGAACACGGCATAAAGAACCAACATTTCACCGTGACCTGCCTTGTCCAAAAGCTTACCCAATAGAGGTTTTAGCAGAGGTAAACCAAAGAGGAGGAGGGCGGTGAGTTCGGGGGTTTTTCCTGATGTGGCGGTGAGGAAAATCACGGCAAAGATATCTTGCATGATCAGCATGCCGATGGCCAAGGTGCCATAGGTGGCATTAAGCTCACCTTTTTCTTGCAGCGCTTTGATGGCAAAGACGGTGCTAGAAAACGAAAGCGCGAAGCCAAGCAGCAGCATTTCAGACATACTCATGCCTGACAGCATAGGAATGCTCAGTGCTTTAAGGCCCATTAGCGCGAGAGTAAAAAACGCGGTTGTCAGGACATTATGGGCAGTGGCCCCAAACCAGATTTCTTTCGCAAGCAAGGTTTTGACATCAAGCTTTAAGCCGATAGTAAACAGCAGCAATGTGACACCCAGGTCGGCCAGCTGCGTGATCACCGGTGTCGACTGGTAGCCCATGGCATGGAGAACAAAGCCAGCGATAAGAAAGCCAACCAGTGGCGGGAGGTGGCAGCGCATTAATGCATAGCCACTGATAAATGCAGCGGAAATAAAAACCAATTCCATATCTTGTACTTATTCTAAAGTTGAGTGAGACAAGGCATTGTCGGTAACGTGGCTATAATGTACACGTTTTGTGGTCAGTATGTGAATGTAAAATAAGGAAGCGTGAGAAAAGGCCGGTGAAGATAAGATGAGGCAAGGCGGCATTTGCAGAGAAGACTGACGTTGCGAGAGAAGATGCCCGCTCTCCTAACCGCTGGCTGACCAACGGTTAGGGATTAACGTCTCGGCTAGGTTTAACTGACATGTTTTAATCACTCAACATGTCAATCCAAGTAGTGAAAAACTACTCCTCCAACAGCTCTTGTAGGAGCTCACCATTAAGCATCGCCCGCTTGACTAAGGAAAACGCAGCCATTGTAGGCTGAGCCTCCAGATTTGCGCTAACAATCGCCAGCTTCTCGTGGAAACTTGGCAGTGATTGATTCTCTACACAGCGCTCAATGGCAGGAAACACCACACTTTTTGCCGCGGTAATTTTGCCAGCAATCACCACCAGTTGTGGATTAAACAGGTTTACGGTCATCGCGATCGCTTTACCCAGATGATTGCCAACTTTAACCAACACTTGGCGTGCTAACTCATCACCTTGCTCTGCGGCTTGGCAAATGGCTTCGATGGTTAGGCTTTGATCATAACTGAGGCTACTGGGATGCCCTTGCGCAAGCAGTTGTTGGGCGTGCTCAATGATGGCTTCGTTTGAGGCCACGGTTTCTAAGCAGCCAAAGTTGCCACACTGACATTTTTTACCCAGTGGATCGATCTGCACATGGCCGAGCTCACCGACATTGCGGTTATGGCCAAGAAAAATTTGCCCATTGACGATGATCCCCGCGCCAGTACCATGATGCACACTGACCAGCATAGAGTCATAGTAGTCTTGGCTCGCCCCAAAGTAGTGCTCCGCCAGCGCTTGACCGCGAATATCGTTGCCAACGAAAGCCTGCACACCAAACTCTTCGCGCAAGGTATCAGCAAGTGCAAGTTGTTTGATATTGATGTTGGGCATGTATTCGACCACCCCTGAATCAGGGTCAACCAAGCCAGGCATGACCACGGATATCGCAATCAGTTCTCGGAGTGCGTGTTGGTGCGTTTCCAAAAATTGGCTAACGATATGAATCAAGCCTTGAACAAGCTCGTCCTGATCATGGTAGTGGAAGGTTTCGCCGTGTTCGGCCAAAGAGGCACCACTCAAGTCATACAAAGACAACTCAATAAAATGACGACCCAATCGTACCGCAAGGGTATGAAAGGGCGCACACTCGGTGGTGAGAGAAATGGCACGACGTCCACCTGTCGATGCTTGTTGTGCCACCTCTTTAATGAGGCCTCTTTCTAGCAGTTGGCGGGTAATTTTGGTCACACTTGCCGGCGCCAATCGGCTTACATCGGCAATTTGTATGCGTGAAATAGGCCCTTGTTGATCAATTAATCGATAAACGGCAGCTCCGTTAAGTTGCTTTACAAGATCGACATTCCCGATTTTTCCGCCAGTCATAGGTGTCCTAGCTTTGTAGATATTGTCCGTTTACGATCGTCGCTTGAACGTTGATTGCACGGTCGAAAATGGCAAGATTCGCAATTTTCCCCGGACGAATGCTGCCATAGTGTTGTTCGATACCGATTGCGCGAGCGGGATAGAGCGTAGCCATCCGCAAAGCTTCATCCAAGGCGATCCCTACATGCTCAACACTGTTATAAATCGCCTGATCCATCGTCAGTGCCGAGCCGCCAAGCGTGCCATTTTCATCAACACACTTACCGTCACGGTAATATACTTTCTTACCTACAAAAATAAAGTGATCCATGTCGGCTCCTGCTGGTGCAACCGCATCCGTAACCAACACTAATTTCTCACCTTTTACTTTATGTGCGAGACGAATATTAGGGTACGAGACGTGAAAGCCGTCAGCAATTACACCAGTGTAGACATCAGGTGTATCGTAGATGGCACCGACGACACCTGGCTCACGGCCTGAAATAGAGGTCATTGCGTTAAACAGGTGCGTGGCAAAGGAAATGCCGTGGGTAAAGCCTTGCTTAGCTTGTGCGTAAGTGGCATTGGTATGGCCAGCAGAGACCACGATACCAGCTTGCTTCAGGGCTTGAATATGCGACGCGGGCGCCAGTTCAGGCGCGAGGGTGACTTTGGCAATCACATCCGCATTTTCGCATAAGTAGTTGATCATCTCATCGTTGCTTGGGCGAATATAGTCAGCGCTGTGTATCCCCTTTTTTTCGATATTCAAATAAGGGCCTTCAAGGTGTAACCCCAGCGCCTGATGGGGCTGCTGTTTTTGGTAAGCACGCATGGCGTTGATGGCGGCTTGCATATCGGTATCAGAGCTAGTGATCAGGGTGGGGAGAAAGTTGGTGCAACCTGATTTAAGGTTAGCCTGATGCATGGTCGCGATGGTGTCAGGGGTAATGGCATCATTAAACATCACGCCGCCACAGCCATTAAGCTGAAGGTCAATGAAGCCTGGGCTGACTAATGCACCGTCGAGCGCGCGCGTGGCAATATCATTGGGCAGGGCGTCTTGTCGACAGACGGCGTCAATCAGGCCTTCTTTAATCACGATGGCATGATCATCCAACACCTCATGGCCAGTAAAAATCCGGCAGTGGGTTAACGCATACATGCTTCAATTCCTTATAAATGGTGTATATTTTGGGCTTCAAGCTCTTGAAAATACTTTACAGTTTTTACTTTTAGTTCTGCTGTTGAAGGTGCATCGCACACAATCATCGCTTTTGGGTGCAGTTGTAGCGCTGATACTGTCCATAAGTGGTTTACTGACCCTTCTACCGCGGCCTCAAGTGCCTGGGCTTTATTGTGTCCTGTGACTAGGATCATGACTTCTTCTGCATCTAACAAGGTGCCGACACCAATGGTGAGCGCATGCTTAGGTACTTGACTGATATCATTATCAAAGAAGCGAGAGTTTGCCACACGGGTATCCTCGGTCAAGGTTTTGATCCGTGTTCTTGATGCTAATGATGACGCGGGTTCATTAAACGCAATATGACCATCGTTTCCTACACCACCCATAAAGAGATGGATTTTGCCGTACGCTTTGATTTTTTCTTCATAGCGTTGGCACTCGGCATCGACATCGGTCGCATTTCCATTAAGCAAGTTGATGTTTTTTTCTTGAATATCAATATGGTTAAAAAAGTTTTCGTACATAAAGGTACGATACGCTTGTGGGTGATCAGCAGGGATCCCACAGTATTCGTCCATATTAAAGGTCACCACGTGCTCAAAACTGATTTCGCCTTGCTGGTGGAGCTTAATGAGTTGCTTATAGGTGTTGAGTGGCGTCCCCCCTGTGGGTAAGCCCAGAACAAAGGGGTTATCGGCAGTCGGCGAAAACGTGTTGATGGTATCGACGATATAGCGAGCCGACCATAGGCCGACTTGTTGGCTGGTTTGTAAAGGAATGAGTCGCATCGGTCACCTCGTTCTATCAATGCTCAGTTCGTGGCCATAGCATAACGGATATGCTCATTTATTTTCATCATAAAATAAGTTTTATGATCAGGCTAACAATTTTCTCTGTGTATGGGGTGTTTTGGTGATGATTCTCACAAATAACGCGGGTTTAATTTGCGAGGCGAATTTATTGACATAAACTGCAATTGACTAACATTGCTTTACAAAAGAAGTGATTTAACAAAAGTCCTTGGGCAAGCGTCCAAGTTAGATGCCCAGCCGCGGAGCAAGCGTTAGCGTGGTGGGGCACTGAAAAATATAAAGGGGGAACGACGGTGAATATTCTTGGTTATGCACAACGTATAGGTCGTGCGCTGATGGTACCGGTTGCGGTATTACCAGCGGCTGCGATCTTGATGGGGGTCGGCTACTGGCTTGACCCAACTGGATGGGGGGGCAACAGTGCCCTAGCTGCTTTCTTGATAAAATCAGGGGCAGCGATTATCGACAATATGTCAGTGTTATTTGCCATCGGTGTGGCATATGGCATGTCAAAAGATAAAGACGGCGCCGCCGCTCTGGCAGGCTTTGTTGGCTTTATGGTGATCACCACGCTGTGTGCGCCGGGTGCGGTAAGCCAAATTGGCTTGGTCGATATTTCAGTGGGCAACAATGAGCTTGCGTTCAGCAAAATCAACAACCAGTTTATCGGTATCTTGATCGGTGTGGTGTCTGCTGAGCTGTACAACCGTTATAGCGGTGTTGAGCTGCCTAAAGCCTTGGCTTTCTTTAGTGGCCGGCGTTTGGTGCCTATTTTGGTCTCTGTTGTGGCGATCATCATCTCGTTTGTATTGATGTTTGTCTGGCCTGTGTTATTTGGTGGCTTGGTTCACTTTGGTGAAAGCATCACCAACCTAGGTGCCGCGGGTGCCGGTGTTTATGGCTTCTTTAACCGCTTACTTATCCCTGTTGGTCTGCACCACGCGCTTAACGCCGTATTCTGGTTCGATACGGTCGGTATTAACGACTTGGGCCGCTTCTGGATGGGGGCACAAGGCCTTGAAACAGGCGAAGCGATTAAAGGGACCACAGGCATGTACATGGCAGGCTTCTTCCCCGTCATGATGTTTGGTCTACCGGGTGCAGCGCTTGCGATTTATCACACAGCGCGTCCTGAGAACAAAGCACGTGTTGCGTCTATCATGATTGCTGCTGGTTTTGCGTCTTTCTTTACTGGGGTGACCGAGCCACTTGAATTCTCATTCTTGTTTGTCGCACCTTTGTTGTTCGTGTTGCATGCGCTATTAACCGGTGTTTCCTTGTTTATCGCGGCCACTTTCGACTGGACGGCAGGCTTCGGCTTCTCGGCAGGTTTAGTTGACTTGGTGTTGTCGTCGAAAAACCCTGTGGCTAACCAGTGGTACATGCTGCCTATCATGGGCCTTGTATTCTTTGCGCTTTATTATGTGTCATTCCGCGCCGCGATTTCAGCGCTCAATCTGAAAACGCCAGGCCGAGAAGATGACGCAGTAGAAAGTGCACCTGCGAGCGCCAATACCGGTGAAGCGAGCGATAATCGCGAGCTTGCACGCAAGTACCTTAAAGCCCTTGGTGGTCATCAAAACCTAACATCGATTGATGCGTGTATCACCCGTCTGCGTCTGTCGGTTGCCGACCGCGAGGTGGTTGATGAAGCGAAATTGAAAGCCATTGGAGCGATGGGAGTCGTCAAGCTTGGCGAGAACAACTTGCAGGTCATTCTTGGCCCTCTAGCAGAAATCATTGCCGGTGAGCTGAAACAAATTCCAGAAGATGAAGATTTGTCAAACGTCGCGCTGCCATAAACGAGGCACTGTACGACAATGATCTGAACAAAGCGCCCAGCCAACAGCTGGGCGTTTTTTAGGTTTGTGTCATCGCTTTCGCGCAAAAAAGTAACAAATAGGCCTACACCGCGATGACAATGACAACAACGGGTTGAGTCGCAGCGCGGAATAGGAGATCATAGTATCTATGTAGCTTTAAAATTCGCATTTTTGATACGAGGTAACCTTGATGAGTGATGCTGAAGCTCGTCCCACTAACTTTATTCGCCAAATCATTGATAAAGACTTGGCGGAAGGGAAACACACAGCGATCGTGACACGTTTCCCACCAGAGCCGAATGGCTATCTGCACATCGGCCATGCCAAATCAATTTGTTTGAACTTCGGGATCGCACAAGACTATCAGGGTGAATGTAACCTGCGTTTTGATGATACCAACCCAGAAAAAGAAAACGTGGAGTACGTTGAGTCTATCAAGCGTGATGTGCAATGGTTGGGCTTTGACTGGGCAGGAGAGGTGCGTTACTCCTCAAACTACTTTGATAAGCTTTATGGTTACGCGGTTGAACTGATTGAAAAAGGGCTAGCGTACGTCGAAGAGCTGACGCCCGATGAGATCCGAGAGTATCGTGGAACATTGACCGAGCCGGGCAAGCACAGCCCTTATCGTGAACGTTCGGTTGAAGAGAACTTAGCATTGTTTGAAAAAATGCGTGCTGGTGAGTTTGCAGAGGGTAAAGCCTGTTTGCGTGCCAAAATCGATATGGCGTCGCCCTTTATGGTAATGCGTGATCCGGTTTTATACCGCGTGCGTTTTGCGCATCATCACCAGACTGGGGATAAGTGGTGCATTTACCCAATGTATGACTTTACTCATTGTATCTCGGATGCACTAGAAGGGATTACCCATTCTCTTTGCACCCTTGAATTTCAAGATAACCGACGCCTATACGATTGGGTGTTGGAAAATATCACCATCGACTGTACGCCGCGTCAATATGAGTTCAGCCGCTTAAATCTCGAGTATACCGTGATGTCCAAGCGTAAGCTGAACCAACTGGTGGAAGAGCAGTTAGTGAACGGTTGGGATGACCCGCGTATGCTGACTATCTCTGGCTTGCGTCGTCGTGGTTACACGCCTGCCTCGATTCGTGAATTTTGCCAGCGTATTGGTGTGACCAAGCAAGACAATACCATAGAGATGAGTGCGCTTGAGTCTTGTGTACGCGATGATTTGAACGAAAATGCGCCACGAGCAATGGCGGTGCTCGATCCGATTAAACTGGTGATTGAAAACAAAGCCGATGATGTCGAATGGCTTGATGCGCCAAATCATCCCAATCAGCCCGAGATGGGCACGCGTCAGGTGCCCTTTTCGCGCGAGATCTGGATTGAACGTGAAGATTTCCGTGAATCAGCCAACAAGAAGTACAAGCGACTGGTGCTGGACAAGGAAGTGCGTTTGCGCAATGCCTATGTGGTAAAAGCAGAGCGTTGTGAGAAAGACGATGATGGCAATATTACCACTGTGTATTGCAGCTATGATCCAGACACCCTCGGTAAAGATCCTGCCGATGGGCGTAAAGTGAAAGGGGTGATCCATTGGGTCTCTGCTGCTGAGGCGTTACCCGCTGAATTCCGTTTGTACGACCGTTTATTCACGGTGCCAAATCCGGCGGGTGCGGATAACTTCGCTGAGACGATTAATCCGGCGTCATTGCAGGTACAACAGGGGTTTGTTGAACCAAGTATGCAAAATGCGCCAGTAGAGAAGGGTTATCAGTTTGAACGGACAGGCTATTTCTGTGCAGATAATAAAGATAGCCGTAAAGATGCACTTGTCTTTAACCGGACCGTGAGTTTACGTGATACCTGGGCGAAGATAGAAGGTAAATAATAAAAAGCCGGCGTGATGACCACGCCGGCTTTTTTCGAACGTTCACACTGAATCAATCAGCGTTATGAATGGATGGGTCGGCTTTGCAATCGCCTTCCTTACAGTGACCATACAAATACAAACTATGGTTTGTCAGTTGCACATTAAAGCGTGCGGCGATTTCTTTCTGACGCTCTTCAATCAAATCATCAGAAAATTCAATCACTTTACCGCAGTCAAGGCAGACTAAGTGGTCATGATGATGCTGTGTCGCCAATTCAAATACGGACTTTCCGCCTTCAAAATGGTGACGCGTGACAATGCCTGCATCGTCAAATTGGTTCAATACGCGGTACACGGTTGCTAGGCCAATTTCTTCACCTAGGTCAATTAATTTCTTATACAGGTCTTCGGCACTGATGTGCTGGCAATCTGGCTGTTGCAGCACTTCTAGGATCTTGAGCCGTGGGAGGGTGACTTTGAGCCCAGCTTGCTTCAACGCCTGGTTATTGTCTGACATGTGTATCTACCTGTTTTCTGCCTGAGTTAAGACAGTTGGATTAGCAAGGAAAATATCTTATAAGCCTATCAAAATTGCACTGCTCTCGCTACTCTCGACATGTATTCTTAGGACGAAATTTGATCATTTGTGGTTGCATCAATGTTTACGAGATGTGAATATTATCTGGTTAGACCAGATAAGGATGTCAACTTACATGTATCGCTTCTACAAACCACGTATTGTTAAGTGGGCACTTAACAGCTGGCCACCGTTTTGGGGCGCAGGGATCCATATTGATGCGATTAGCCAGGATTTTAAACGCGTCAACATGCGTTTGAAACTCCGCTGGTGGAATAAAAATGCCAATCGTACCCAGTATGGCGGTAGCATCTTCTCCTTAACCGATCCTGTCTATGCGCTCATGTTAATGGGGATTCTCGGCCCTCAGTACCATGTTTGGGACAAACAAGCAGATATCAATTTTATTAAGCCGGGAACCACGGACTTGTACGCAGATTTTGTGATCAGTGATGCGGTGTTAACCGATATCCAACAACAAGCAGGGCGAGGCGATAAGGTATTGCCCGAGTTTGTTGTCCACGTCAAAGACGCGCATGGCGAGGTGGTTGCTGAAGTAAGACGTACACTTTATGTGAGAAAAAAACGCCAGTATCGAGATACAGCCAGCAAACAAGCCGCATGATCGGCCCGTTGTGCACCGATTAGATAAAAAACGCCAAGGTTGAGTCCCCTTGGCGTTTGATAAGCCAGACTTAGTCTTCAAGCTCTGCGAGACACATTTCTTCGTAAACTTGTTTCACCCACTTGCTCACACGCTCGTCGGTCAGTTCAGGCTGGCGATCTTCATCCACACACAAGCCAACAAAATGGTTGTCATCAACCAATGCTTGTGAGGCTTCAAATTCATACCCCTCAGTTGGCCAATGACCAATGATGGTCGCGCCTTTCGCTTCAATGATGTCGCGGACGGTGCCCATGGCATCACAGAAGTATTCTGCGTAATCTTCCTGGTCGCCACAGCCGAAAATAGCCACGAGTTTTGTTGAGAAGTCAATTTGCTCTAACTCTGGGAAAAAGTCATCCCAGTCGCACTGTGCTTCACCGTAATACCATGTTGGAATACCGATCAGCAGCAAATCGAAGTTATCAATATCTTCTTTGCTGCTCTTCGCGATATCTTGCACGTGAACCATTTGCTTGCCTAACTGCTTTTGAATGGTTTTTGCAATTGCTTCCGTGTTTCCCGTGTCACTACCAAAGAAGAGACCTACACTCGCCATATAAAAAACACCCGTTTTGTCAGTGGGTTGCTGTTTGCAACTAACTCGAATTAAAGAAAAAGCGTCGCTTTTTCAAACCTATATGATTAACCAGTGACTTCAGTGCTAGGGTTAGCCGATGCCGACCCCTTCCCAAACCAACTGAATCACACCTTTTACGATAAAGCCGACACAGCCTAGTGTGAGCACAAACCAGACGATCCGTCGGCCGAATACTGGCACATTGCCCTCACGTAACACGTCTTTAATTGCCATGCCGATAAAAAAGAAAATCGCGGCGAAGACGAGATCTAGACCTATTTTCTCGAGCAATTGAAAGTGCTCGTAAAGCATGCGTGCCTCCATTGAGCACCGACTTATGCGGCGCAATATATCACAAGGGTCACTTAACTGTTAACGCTCGCTCGGCATTAAAAAACGTTCTATGACGCTGGCAACCACCGCCGGTTTTTCAGCATGTAGCCAATGACCCGTGCCTGCCACCATATGCGCTTTTGAATGAGGGAACTGAGCGACAATGGCCTCGCGGTGGTCTGGCAGAATGTATTCAGAGTTCTGCCCTTTGACAAACAGAGTTGGGCCCGAATACTGGCCAAACTCTGTCCATCCCATGATGTTACGATAGCCGTGATAAAGATTATCAATATTGAAGCGCCAGGCGTAGTGACCGTGATCGGTTTTATAGAGTGATTTCAATAAAAATTGGCTCACGCCTGGATTTTCAATCGATTCATTCATAATGGTTTGCGCTTGTTGGCGGCTTTCCAGTGTCACCCTTTGTGTCTGATGCAATGCCCTGAAAACATTGTCATGTCGGTTAACTTGATAATCGACTGGGGCAATATCCATCACCACCAATTGTTCTACGCGCTCTGGAAAACGCTGGGCGAGGGCCATCGCCACTTTACCACCCATTGAATGACCAACGATAATGGCTGACTCAAGCTGTTGTGCATCCATCCACGCGATCACGGCATCGGACTGGCTTCGATAATCTGTGTCCTGTGTATGATAGGAGCGACCATGGTTAGGTAGATCAACTTGATAGACACAAAAATGGTCGGACAGTGTCTTGGCGAGCCCGCCTAAATTATCGAGATCACCAAATAAACCGTGGATCAATACAAGCGGTGAGCCCTCACCGCGAGACTTTCCGTTTAATAACACGTTGCTTTTCTCTCAGATTACTGGCTTTAACGTAGAGTATACCTATCTATCTCTGTATAATCGCCCCGTTAAACGATAAACAGGACGCGATGAAAAACAATGAAGACGATAGAGGTTGACGACGATCTATACCGGTATATTGCCAGCCAAACTCAGCATATTGGCGAAAGCGCATCAGACATCCTGCGTCGCTTACTGCTGTCGGACTCGGCACCGCAGCCAACCCAGGCTGCGCCGACGACGCCCTCTCGTTCTAGCGGTATTGTTGTCAGTAAAGACGCTGGGCGCAGTGCGTCCGTTGATCGTGTCAAAGCGATGCGAACGTTATTGATTTCAGATGAGTTTGCGGCTCAAGAACGAGCTATTGGTCGTTTTATGCTGATCCTCACCACCTTATACCGTGTTGACCAACAAGGATTCGCAGATGGTATGGCGCTAAAAGGGCGTACCCGTCTGTATTTTGCCGATAATCCACAAACTTTATTAGAAAGCGGCAAAACCACCAAACCCAAGCAGATTCCAGACACCCCTTTTTGGGTCATCACCAACACGAACACTGGCCGTAAGCGTCAGATGGTGGAGCAGCTTATGGAAAAAATGCAGTTCCCGAGTGATTTGACTGAGAAGGTTGTGAACGCGATTTAATCTATGCCACTCATGGGAGAAGAGAATTATGGCAGTGCATCCTCAAGCCGGACAGCGCGCGAATCCGCAAGATTTGTGTGATATCCCGGCGCTTGTGACGCGTTTTTTCCAGGCTCAACCACGTCCAGGTGATCCGTCGCAACGTGTTGCGTTTGGGACGTCAGGACACCGTGGAAGCGCGTTGAACACGACGTTTAACCGCGATCATATTTTGGCGATTGCACAAGCAATTTGTGATGAGCGCAGCGCGCGCGGCATTTCTGGCCCGGTCTTTGTGGGAAAAGACACTCATGCGCTTTCAGTACCAGCATTCGATGCCGTGGTTGAAGTGTTAACGGCCAATCACGTTACGGTGATTGGCCAAGCTGAGCAAGGGTATACACCCACCCCAGGGGTATCGCAGCAGATACTCGCCTACAACCGCGCGCATGACGCGAAAGCGGACGGGATTGTCATCACTCCCTCGCACAACCCACCGCAAGATGGGGGCATCAAATACAACCCGCCCCATGGTGGACCCGCCGAAGGCGAAATCACGAAAGCAATAGAAACGCGAGCGAATCACTATATTGAAACCCATCTCGTCGGCGTTAAACGCTCGGAGATTGATGCGGCGATGCACAGTGACTATTACCAAGCGCAAGATCTTGTGACGCCATATGTCTCTGGGCTGGCCAAGGTTGTTGATATCGAGGCTATTCAAAAAGCGGGTTTAAAACTTGCCGTTGACCCTTTGGGGGGCGCAGGGATCCGCTATTGGCAGCAAATTGCCGCGCATTATCAACTGGATATTACCCTGATTAACGATCATGTCGACCCAACGTTTGGCTTTATGCCGCGCGATAGCGATGGCGTGATTCGTATGGATTGCTCGTCTGCATACGCAATGGCCGGACTATTGGCGTACAAAGATGATTATGATTTGGCATTTGGCAATGATCCAGACTTTGATCGCCACGGCATCGTGACTCCCGAAGGATTGATGAACCCGAATCACTATTTAGCCGTGTGCATCGATTATTTGTTCCGCCACCGTCCGCAGTGGTCAGCCGATTTAGGCGTGGGTAAGACCCTGGTGTCCAGTGCGATCATTGATAAGGTGGTTGGCGATCTCGCTCGTCCGCTGGTTGAAGTGCCCGTCGGCTTTAAATGGTTTGTGCCTGGCTTGAGTGAAGGAACGCTTGGCTTTGGCGGGGAAGAAAGTGCCGGTGCCTCATTCTTAACCTTTGATGGGCAGCCATGGTCAACAGATAAAGATGGTATCATTCTTTGCTTACTGGCAGCAGAAATTCTGGCGGTAACGGGGCTTACGCCACAGGCGTATTATCAAAAACTTGCCCACAAGCACGGTGATCCGTCGTATAACCGATTACAAGCGGTTGCCAATGCAGCGCAAAAGCAGGTGCTCAGTCAGCTCAGCCCCGAGATGGTGACGGCAGAGAGCTTGGCGGGCGATACCATCACCGCCAAACTGACGCATGCGCCGGGGAATGGCGCTGCCATCGGAGGACTGAAAGTGGTCACGGAGTTTGGTTGGTTCGCTGCGCGCCCATCAGGGACAGAAGATATTTATAAAATCTACTGTGAAAGCTTTAAAGGTGATGATCACTTGCGTTTGATTGAGCAAGAAGCGCAACAAATTGTTGACCGCGTGTTCAACGCTCAAGGCGTTTAGCGCGTCCCGTCGTGACGCTGTAGTCGAAAACGCGTACAGACAATGTGCGCGTTTTTTATTTCAAAGCGGGTAACGCGGGTATCGTCTCTGGCCAGTCGCGGGGTACCACGAACCAAGGGGTGAGTGAGTCATCTAACAAGTGACAGGTGCGAGATAGCTCATCAAGTGATGCGCGTTCGAGCTTGGGCAAATCAGCGAAAGCGGGCAGTGACAACCACTGGTCGCGGGCCAATACGGCAAATTCCCTGTCTGTTGGTAATGCATCTGGCCAACACCACCATCCCCCAATGCTGTCATGATTGACGGGTGGCCACTCTGGTAGGGGCTGCTCGCCATGATGATAATGGCGGTACAACCTTCCTTGCACCATTAAACGCTTCTCACTTGGTTGCCAGTGTGGGTATTGCTGACAGAAGCTTGGGTGGCTGGACAGCGCCAATTGGTGGTCAAGCATTCGCGCCACTTTGATATCCAATGCATCCTTGGCATTGGGGCCTAACCAACGGTTGTCATAGGCGAGGTAGAATTTTACCGCTACCTCCCAGTGCTCTAGTTGCCCCTGATATCTGACTAAAAAGTCGATGGCACCTCGCGTCTTGCCGCCTTCATTAATTTGTATTTCCTCAGCTTCTAACCCCAAATGCGGGTGACAATCAATGAGCTGAGTGAGCAGCCACTGATAGTAAAAGCCGATACGCTTTGGTCCCTTATAGGGCGAGGGAGATGGCAGTAATTTGTGTTGCCAAAGATGATGAGGCACAACCGGGAAGTGCTTGTCGCTGAGTAGTGAGAACTGATTTTGTAACCAGCTAAAGTCGGCATTGATTTGATCTTGGTTGCTAAATAGCGGATCGGTGTCACTCATGATGTAATTTTATTACCTTGTTAAAAGACTGTTAAAGCTGAATCTGGTAATTTTTGGGTGAAAAATAACCATTTATGTAGTAAAAAAACAAAACGGGTGGTACACTACGTCCATACTTGCAAACTGGTCAGATGAGTGAGGTTGATTATGTATACACCGTTCGATAAAACCCGTGTTGTGTTGCGCCGCTGCGCGGTTGTGATCGCGGGCATCACTTGCCTGCCAACACTGATTGTGCCGCCAATGGCATCGCGTTTATATAGCCATTTACATCAAGTCTGGCTTAAAGACAGCACCAAGCCAGTCTGGTTAGCTGAGTCGGAAAAGGTCGGTGGTTTTTTCTAACCCACCTTTACCTCATCAAGGCTTAGCCTATCGTATAAGCCATAAATACGTATAGATGCAGCCGAACAGATAGGTAGCGATTAGATAAGCGGTGAGCCATTCGTGCTCGCCGCTTTTTTTATTTTTGCTTGTCAGGTTACACTGTTGCCATTGTCTCGCAAGTGGATGTGAATGCTATGAATAATTTTGAACTGGAAGCATTGCTCAACGCCGAACTAAAACCGGATAGCATCAAAGACTACAGCCCGAACGGACTGCAAGTGCAAGGGCGTGATGAGGTTCAAACCGTCGTCACAGGGGTGACGGCTTGCCAAGATCTTATTGATGCAGCGATTGAGCAGAATGCGGATGCCATCCTGGTGCACCATGGTTACTTCTGGCGCGGCGAACCACAGCAAATTCGCGGCATGAAGTACCAACGTATCAAGATGTTGATTGAACATGGCATCAATCTATACGGTTATCACTTGCCTTTGGATATTCACCCGACGCTGGGTAACAACGCGCAACTTGCCAAACGTTTAGGCATTGAGCTGCTTGGGGGACTGGAGCCTGACAACCCTGTCTCGATTCCTGTTTATGGAAAGCTTTCAACGCCCATGACGTTGGCTCAGTTTGAGCAACAAGTGGCCACGGTGCTTAACCGAACGCCCCTTGTGATTGACGGTGGCCAACAAACGCGGATTGAAACCGTCGGGCTGTGTACTGGTGGCGCGCAAGATTTTATCGACTTGGCCGCCTCACAAGGGATGGATGCGTATCTGTCGGGTGAGATTTCTGAGCGCACAACCTTTTCGGCGCGCGAGCAGGGTGTGCATTATATCGCGGCAGGGCATCACGCGACCGAGCGTTATGGCGTGAAAGCGCTAGGGGAGTGGCTTGCCCAGCAGCATGGTTTGAATGTGCACTTTATTGATATCGACAATCCAGTGTAACGCCTAGGCGTTGAAGCTAAGTGCGATAAAAGGTAGACGCAGCAATGTGATAAACTGCTGATGATAAAGAAAAAGCCGCCTATTGGCGGCTTTGTTATATGACATTCGCGGCTTAACTGCGCTTGTCCATCGGCGTAAACTCGCGTTGCGTATAGCCTGTGTAAAGCTGACGCGGGCGCCCAATACGCTTGTGTGGGTCGGTATGCATTTCATTCCAGTGAGCAATCCAACCAATGGTACGAGACATCGCGAAGATCACTGTAAACATCGACGTGGGAATCCCGATCGCTTTCAGGATAATGCCTGAATAGAAATCAACGTTCGGATAAAGTTTCTTATCGATAAAGTAATCATCTGACAATGCGATGCGCTCTAGCTCCATCGCTACATCAAGCAGTGGGTCCTGTATTTGTAACTCATTGAGCACTTCGTGACAGGCTTCACGCATCACGGTTGCGCGAGGATCGTAGTTCTTGTAGACGCGGTGACCAAAGCCCATCAGGCGGAATGGATCATCTTTGTCTTTCGCGCGAGCAATATACTCAGGAATGTTATCAACATGCCCGATTTGCTCAAACATACGCAAGCACGCTTCATTCGCACCGCCGTGGGCGGGTCCCCATAACGAGGCAATCCCTGCCGCAATACAGGCAAATGGGTTCGCACCTGACGAGCCCGCAAGGCGTACTGTTGATGTGGATGCGTTTTGTTCGTGATCGGCGTGCAGCGTAAATATTTTATCCATTGCACGCGCAACCACAGGGTTGACCTCATACTCTTCGCATGGCGTGGCGAACATCATGTGTAGGAAGTTCTCCGCGTAGTCGAGGTCGTTACGTGGATAAATAAATGGCTGCCCGATCGAGTACTTGTAACACATTGCAGCCAATGTTGGCATTTTCGACAGTAAACGGAACGCCGTGATTTCACGGTGTTGATCGTTGTTGATGTCGAGAGAGTCGTGATAGAACGCGGCCAGTGCACCTACAACCCCGACCATTACGGCCATTGGGTGAGCGTCACGGCGGAAGCCGTGGAAGAAGCTTGCAATCTGTTCATGCACCATGGTGTGGCGCACGATCATTGAGCGAAACTCATCGTATTGCTTTTGGGTAGGGACTTCACCGTAGAGCAGGATATAACAGACTTCTAAATAATCAGCGTTATTGGCAAGTTGATCTATCGGGTAACCGCGGTGCAGCAATACGCCGGCTGCGCCATCGATGTAGGTGATTTGCGAATTGCACGAACCCGTTGCGACAAAGCCAGGATCAAAGGTGAAATAGCCTTCGTTTACCAGCTGGCGCACATCAATGACTTCTGGACCGACGGTGCCCTCGATAATCGGCAGTTCGATTGGTGCTTTCCCTTCGATATGTAGGGTAGCTTTCTTCTCTGCCATAACAATCTCCTTTGTTATTTTATAATCCCATCCAGGATACGGACTCGACCGTTGTACCGATCGACCCTAATGATGTCAATTTTTAACCTATCGATGTGTGCGTCAGTTAATAACTTATTTGCAATGCGAGTTAAATATCTGTTGTGAGATTCCGGTCAATTTTGTGCGTTTGTAATTGTCTGTTACGCCACGTATACTTTTTCGAGGTCTCTGGGCAAATCAGTATCCTAGAGCGTTTAGGGGCTCAAACACCTTTCCTAACTGACGTGATCCATTCGCCAAGAATTGCAGTTATAAGCAATAAGGTACATGAAGCGCGTTACGCAGATGTTGCAGGTCTTACGCTTTGAGTACTGAGGTTCAGAGAGTGTAATAACTATAAATGCTCAATGGAGCTGAGTGGGCAATATCGTGAAAGAAAGAAAGTCAAGACCCGTAAACCTCGACCTCCAGACGATTCGTTTCCCGATAACAGCGATTGCGTCTATATTGCATCGAGTGGCAGGTGTCATCACCTTTGTCTCGATCGCCATCCTCCTATGGCTGCTTAGCCTGTCTCTCTCTTCTCCTGATGGATTTCAATCCGCTGCTGCCATTGTCGATAGCTTTTTCGTCAAACTGATCCTTTGGGGCATTTTGACGGCGCTGGCGTATCACATTGTTGGCGGGATCCGTCATTTGATCCAAGACATGGGTTATTTTGAAGAGCTGGAGTCTGGCGCGCAAAGTGCGCAGGTTGCATTTGTTATCACTGGCGTGTTGTCTGTGTTGGCGGGGGTTTTAGTATGGTAACTAAAAACATCTCATCGGTCGGGCGCAATGGTGTGCACGACTATGTGCTGATTCGCGCCACTGCGATTCTCATCACACTTTACACACTTTATATGGTCGGTTTTGCCGTTTTTGGTCCTGAGATTACGTATGCCTCATGGACAGCGTTTTTCGGCCAGACCAGTACCAAAGTCTTTACCATGTTAGCCCTGGTCTCCGTGCTGATTCACGGCTGGATCGGAATGTGGCAAGTATTGACTGATTATATCAAGCCAGCCTTGCTGCGTGGCATGTTGCAACTGGGCGTTGTGGCCATGCTACTGATCTATGTTTTCGCCGGTTTCTTTGTATTGTGGGGTGTGTAAGTGAGTATTCCAGTTCGCGAATTTGACGCAATTGTCATTGGCGCAGGTGGCGCAGGTATGCGCGCCGCACTGCAAATATCAGAGCAGGGCCTAACCTGTGCACTGTTATCTAAAGTGTTTCCAACTCGTTCGCACACTGTGTCCGCGCAGGGTGGGATTACGGTAGCACTGGGTAACTCGCACAAGGACAACTGGCAATGGCACATGTATGACACGGTGAAAGGGTCGGATTATATTGGCGACCAAGATGCCATTGAGTACATGTGTAAGACAGGCCCTCAATCTGTGATTGAGCTTGAAAAAATGGGGCTGCCATTTTCTCGCTTCGAAAACGGATCCATCTATCAACGCCCGTTTGGTGGCCAGTCCAAAGAGTTTGGTGGCGAGCAAGCAGCGAGAACGGCAGCGGCTGCTGACCGGACCGGGCACGCACTGCTGCACACTTTGTATCAACAGAATATTAAAAACAAGACCACGATCTTCTCTGAATGGTATGCGCTTGATTTGGTTAAAAACCAAGACGGTGTAATCGTTGGTGCCACGGCCATGTGTATGGAAACTGGCGAGATTTGCTACTTCAAATCCAAAGCAACCGTGTTGGCGACAGGTGGCGCTGGTCGTATCTATCAATCAACCACCAATGCGCATATCAATACCGGTGACGGTGTTGGTATGGCGCTGCGCGCAGGCGTGCCAATGCAAGATATGGAAATGTGGCAATTCCACCCCACAGGCATTGCTGGAGCGGGTGTATTGGTGACGGAAGGTTGTCGTGGTGAAGGCGGTTATCTGCTCAATAAAGATGGTGAACGCTTTATGGAGCGTTACGCCCCCAATGTGAAAGATTTGGCAGGGCGTGACGTGGTGGCGCGTTCAATGATGATCGAGATCCGAGAAGGGCGTGGCTGTGACGGCCCATGGGGCCCACACCTCAAATTGAAGCTCGATCACCTTGGCAAAGATGTGCTCGAGTCTCGTCTACCCGGTATCCTTGACTTGTCGCGTACCTTTGCGCACGTCGATCCTATCAAAGAACCGATTCCGGTGATCCCAACCTGTCACTACATGATGGGGGGCATTCCAACACAAGTGTCTGGCCAAGCAATCAAGCAAGACCCGCTCGGCAATGACATTGAAGTACAAGGTTTGTTTGCCTGTGGCGAGATTGCCAGCGTGTCTGTTCACGGTGCCAACCGCTTAGGCGGCAACTCATTGCTCGACTTGGTTGTCTTTGGCCGTGCGACCGGCCTGCATCTTGGCGAGACACTCGCCGCGCAAGTAGAAGCGCGCGATGCGAGCGAGTCAGACATTGAGGCGTCACTGGCACGGGTTAATCGTTGGAATAACACCCAGCAGGGTGAAGACCCGGTTGAGATCCGCAAAGATTTGCAAGCTTGTATGCAAGAAAACTTCTCTGTGTTCCGAGAAGGCGAGGCGATGGAAAAAGGGCTGAAAGAGCTGAAGGAAATTCGCGAACGCCTTAAGTCGGCGCGTCTTGATGATACGTCAACCGAGTTCAACACCCAGCGTGTCGAATGTTTGGAGCTGGAGAATTTGATGGAAACCGCGTATTCAACGGCGGTATCAGCCCATTATCGTACTGAAAGCCGTGGCGCACATGCGCGTTTCGACTATCAAGACCGCGATGATGAAAACTGGCTATGCCACTCCATCTATAACCCAGAAACCGAAGCCATGTCGAAGCGCGACGTCAATATGGCGCCAGTGCACCGTGAGGCTTTCCCACCGAAAGTCCGCAGTTACTAAGGGGGTCGAGAACGATGAATGTTAAGTTTTCTATCTATCGCTACAACCCAGATGTAGATAATGCGCCATACATGAAAGACTACACGCTGGATGTGCCTGAAGGGTCTGACATGATGCTGCTGGATGCGCTCATTCAGCTTAAAGAGCAAGATCCTACTTTGGCTTTCCGTCGCTCGTGCCGTGAAGGTGTCTGTGGTTCTGACGGCGTCAATATGAACGGTAAAAATGGCCTGGCATGCATCACGCCGCTGTCCGCACTGATGGACAAGTCCGAAATCGTGATTCGTCCGCTACCCGGTCTACCGGTGGTGCGTGATCTTATTATTGATATGGGGCAGTTCTATGAGAACTATGAGCGTGTCAAACCCTACCTGATGAATGATGAAACGCCACCGTCGCGAGAGAACTTGCAAGCGCCGGAAGATCGCGCGGAACTTGATGGCTTGTATGAGTGCATTATGTGTGCATGTTGCAGTACCGCATGCCCTTCATTTTGGTGGAACCCTGACAAGTTTGTTGGTCCAGCGGGCTTGCTTGCCGCTTACCGTTGGCTGGCGGATAGCCGTGACACAGCGACCGAAGAGCGGTTATCTGATCTAGACGACGCTTTTAGTGTCTTCCGTTGCCACGGGATCATGAACTGTGTCAGTGTATGTCCAAAGGGACTGAACCCAACCAAGGCAATTGGGCATATCAAGTCTATGCTGATTCAGCGCGGCGTTTAAAACGCTGAACCAATAACGTAGAAAAAAATGCCCCGTCCTCGGACGGGGCTTAATAACAGGTAACCCGGCCTCAGACCGGTGTTTGGATAAATAACTAGTGGTTAAGGGATAACAATGCAAAATGGCGTGATGAAGGCTTGGTTAGAGTCTTCTCATTTGGCTGGCGCCAATGCAACGTACGTAGAAGACCTCTACGAAATGTACCTCAGTGACCCGGAGTTAGTTGATCAAGAATGGAGAGCGGTTTTCGACCAGCTGCCAGTGGTAAGTGATACCGCGGTAGAACAACCTCACTCTCGTGTTCGTGATTACTTTCGACGCTTAGCTACCGATACATCGCGTGCAAGTGCTTCAGTCAATGATCCAGATGTAGACGCGAAACAAGTCAAAGTTCTTCAACTGATTAATGCTTTTCGTTTCCGCGGCCACCAACAGGCCAGCCTAGACCCTCTCGGGTTATGGAAACGTAAACCTGTACCTGATCTGTCACCTGCTTTTCACTCTCTTAATGAGCAGGATTTCAACGAAACCTTTAATGTCGGCTCATTTGCGATTGGTAAAGACAATATGCAATTGGGCGAGCTGTATGATGCGCTTGAGAAGACTTATTGTGGGTCTATCGGTGCAGAATACATGCACATTACCGATACCGAAGAAAAGCGCTGGATCCAAGGTCGCCTGGAGTCTGTGGTTGGACAGCCGCAGTTTAGCGAAGAAGAAAAGCTCACCTTTTTAGAAGAGCTCACCGCAGCTGAAGGCCTCGAACGCTATCTTGGTGCCAAATTCCCCGGCGCTAAGCGGTTCTCTCTTGAAGGCGGTGATTCGCTGATCCCGATGCTGAAAGAGCTGATTCGCCACGCGGGTAGCGAAGGCGCACGAGAAGTGGTGGTCGGAATGGCTCACCGTGGGCGCCTCAATGTGTTGGTAAACGTATTAGGTAAGAAACCGTCCGAGCTTTTTGATGAGTTCGCGGGTAAACAAGACGAGAGTTGGGGAACCGGGGATGTGAAATATCACCAAGGCTTCTCGTCTGATTTCGCGACACCGGGGGGGGATGTTCACCTTGCGTTGGCGTTCAACCCCTCACACCTTGAGATTGTGAACCCGGTGGTGATGGGGTCCGTGCGTGCTCGCCAAGACCGACTGGAAGATAATACCGGCTCGAGTGTCCTCCCTATTACCATCCACGGTGATGCCTCTATCGCCGGGCAAGGAGTGGTACAAGAGACCTTCAACATGTCGCAAGCGCGAGGCTTCCAAGTAGGCGGCACCGTGCGCATCGTGGTCAATAACCAAATTGGGTTTACCACGTCGAATCCGGCTGATTCACGCTCGACGCAATACTGTACAGACATCGCTAAGATGGTGCAGGCGCCGATTTTCCACGTCAATGCAGATGATCCCGAGGCGGTTGCTTTTGTATCGCGCTTGGCGCTCGATTTTCGCAACGAGTTTAAGCGTGATGTGGTGATTGACTTAGTCTGTTACCGTCGCCATGGCCACAACGAAGCGGATGAGCCCAACGCGACTCAGCCGATGATGTACCAAAAGATCAAAAAGCATCCTACTCCGCGTAAGCTGTATGCCGATGTATTGGATCAACAAGGGGTCGCTAATCTCGAAAAAGCCACTGAGATGATCAATGAGTATCGTGACCTTCTCGATAGTGGTGAGTGTGTGGTGAAAGAGTGGCGCCCAATGGTGTTGCATTCTGTCGACTGGACGCCCTATCTAGGCCACGATTGGACGGTAGAGTGGGCGAATAAGTTCGATGCTAAGCGTCTGAAAGAGCTGGGTCATCGCATTTGCCAGTTGCCGGATAGCCATAAACTCCACAGCCGTGTTGCCAAGCTCTACAAAGATCGCAAAGCGATGGTAGAAGGCGAAAAGATGGTTGATTGGGGGATGGCTGAGACCCTTGCTTATGCCACTTTGGTTGATGATGGCAAACGTATCCGCATTACGGGTCAAGACTCAGGTCGCGGCACCTTCTTCCACCGTCATGCGGTGCTCCACAACCAAGAAGATGGCAGCACGTATTTGCCACTTGCAAATATCCATGACAAACAAGGACCATTCGAGATCTTCGATTCCGTGTTATCGGAAGAAGCGGTACTGGCGTTTGAGTACGGTTACGCCACCGCTGAGCCAGGCGGTTTAACCGTGTGGGAAGCACAGTTTGGTGACTTCGGCAATGGTGCGCAAGTGGTGATTGATCAGTTCATCAGCTCTGGTGAACAAAAATGGCGCCGCATGTGTGGCCTGACTATGCTACTTCCTCATGGCTATGAAGGGCAGGGTCCCGAGCACTCGTCAGCACGTTTAGAGCGTTATCTGCAACTGTGTGCTGAGCAAAATATGCAGGTTGTGGTGCCATCAAGCCCCGCGCAGGTTTATCACATGTTGCGCCGGCAAGTGGTGCGCCCAATGCGTCGTCCTTTGATCGTTATGTCACCGAAGTCGCTGTTACGTCACCCACTGTGTGTGTCTAACTTGGAAGACTTAACCGAGGGTGATTTCCTACCAGCGATTGGTGAAATGGACGATCTTGAGCCAAGCAAGGTGAAACGCGTCGTGATGTGCTCGGGCAAAGTCTATTATGATTTGCTACAAGCACGCCGAGAGCAAGAGATTGATGACGTTGCCATTATCCGTATTGAGCAACTTTATCCATTCCCTCTGGACGCGGTTAAAGACGCGATTGCGCCTTATAGCAATGCGAAAGACTTTGTTTGGTGCCAAGAAGAGCCACAAAACCAAGGGGCGTGGTACAGCAGCCAGCACAACTTCCGTGCTGCCTTACCGCAAGATGCCACATTGACCTATGCCGGACGCTCGGCATCCGCATCACCTGCGGTAGGTTATATGTCTGTACACCAGAAACAACAAAAAGCGTTAGTTCAAGACGCTCTGACCCTAAAGTAAGAACTAGAACATTAAGGATAAATACGATATGACAATCGAAATTCTGGTTCCCGATTTACCCGAATCTGTGGCTGACGCAACCATTGCCACATGGCACAAACAGCCAGGTGACTCGGTAACCCGTGACGAAGTACTGGTTGATATTGAAACAGATAAGGTCGTGCTGGAAGTGCCTGCCCCTGCTGATGGGGTGTTGGAGTCCATCATTGAAGATGAAGGGTCAACCGTATTAGCGAAACAGGCCATCGCCAAAATCAAAGAAGGTGCCGTCGCAGGTGAGCCAACCAAAGATGTTCCTGCACAATCAGAGTCTTCACCTGACAAGCGCCACACCGCCTCACTAGAAGAAGAGACGAACGACGCGTTAAGTCCTGCGGTACGTCGTCTGCTTGCTGAGCATGACCTCTCTCCTGACGCCGTGAAAGGCACAGGTGTGGGTGGACGCATTACGCGAGAAGATGTTGAAGCACACCTTAAGAGTCAGCCTGAGCAGGGTGAGCAAAAAGCACAAAGCCAAGATGTGCCACCTGTGGCTGAACGCGGTGAGAAGCGTGTTCCTATGACGCGCTTGCGTAAACGTGTCGCTGAGCGCTTGTTAGAAGCGAAAAACAGTACCGCGATGCTGACCACCTTCAATGAAGTGAACATGAAGCCCATCATGGACTTGCGTAAGCAATACCGTGATAGTTTTGAAGAGCGTCACGATATTCGTCTCGGCTTTATGTCTTTCTATGTGAAAGCGGTCGTCGAGGCCTTGAAGCGTTACCCAGAAGTCAACGCATCCATCGACGGTGATGATATCGTTTATCACAACTACTTCGATGTCAGCATGGCGGTATCTACACCGCGTGGTCTGGTTACCCCTGTGCTGCGCGATTGCGACAAGCTGGGCTTTGCGGATATTGAAAAGGGTATCCGTGATTTGGCGATTAAAGGCCGTGATGGCAAGCTCACCGTCGATGAACTGACCGGGGGCAACTTCACCCTCACCAATGGCGGTGTTTTTGGCTCATTGATGTCAACGCCGATCATTAATCCCCCTCAAGCAGCCATTCTTGGCATGCACAAGATCCAAGACCGCCCAATGGCGGTGGATGGCAAGGTCGAAATCTTGCCGATGATGTACCTGGCGCTTTCTTATGATCACCGTCTGATTGACGGTCGTGAATCGGTAGGCTTCTTGGTGACCATCAAAGAACTTCTAGAAGACCCAACACGTCTGCTTCTGGACGTTTAATGGCGCTACCCCCTGTTTTTGAGGGGAGCCATTTTAGAGGGGACGGAGGTCCCCTCATTTGGAAAGCAAAAAGACACAATAATGGACACTAACACGGATAGAACATCATGAATCTGCACGAATATCAGTCAAAGCAGCTGTTCGCTGAATATGGTCTACCAGTTTCAGAGGGCTATGCTTGCGACACACCACAAGAAGCTGCTGAAGCAGCCGATAAAATTGGCGGAAACAAATGGGTCGTTAAATGCCAGGTTCACGCTGGTGGGCGTGGCAAGGCAGGCGGGGTAAAACTGGCTAACTCCAAAGAGGAGATCCGTCAGTTTGCTCAGCAATGGCTTGGTAAAAACTTGGTGACCTTTCAAACCGACGAAAACGGTCAGCCGGTAAGCAAAATTTTGGTGGAGTCATGCACCGATATCGCCAAAGAGCTTTACCTGGGTGCGGTTGTCGACCGTGGTTCACGCCGCGTTGTTTTCATGGCATCGACTGAAGGCGGTGTCGAAATCGAGAAGGTGGCGGAAGAAACCCCTGAGCTTATCCACAAAGCATCGATTGATCCCCTTGTTGGCCCTCAGCCTTATCAAGGTCGCCAACTGGCCTTTAAACTGGGTCTAGAAGGTGAGCAAATCAAGCAATTTACCAAAATTTTTGTGGGTATCGGCCAGCTGTTTTTGGATAAAGATGTTGCACTGGTTGAGGTTAACCCTTTGGTTATTACTGACCAAGGCAACTTGCACTGCTTGGATGCTAAATTGGCCATTGATAGCAACGCTGTCTACCGCCAACCCAAAGTGCGCGCGATGCACGACCCCAGCCAAGAAGACGAGCGTGAAGCGCATGCCGCGCAATGGGAACTCAACTATGTCGCGCTAGATGGCAATATTGGCTGCATGGTTAACGGTGCGGGCCTAGCAATGGGCACCATGGACATTGTTAATTTGCACGGTGGCAGCCCAGCTAACTTCCTTGACGTTGGCGGTGGCGCGACCAAAGAGCGTGTAACAGAAGCGTTTAAAATCATTCTGTCTGACAGCAACGTAAAGGCTGTCTTGGTGAATATCTTCGGCGGTATCGTGCGCTGCGACTTGATCGCAGATGGCATTATTGGCGCAGTCGAAGAAGTTGGCGTTAAAGTTCCAGTGGTGGTTCGCCTCGAGGGAAATAATGCTGATGTAGGTGCCAAGAAACTGGCCGATAGTGGTTTGAATATCATTGCGGCAACATCGCTAACCGAAGCCGCTCAAAAAGTCGTTGCTGCCGCGGAGGGTAAATAACAATGTCAGTGCTGATTAATAAAGATACCAAAGTGATCTGCCAAGGTTTTACAGGTGGACAAGGTACTTTCCACTCAGAGCAAGCTATTGAGTATGGAACACAAATGGTCGGCGGTGTATCCCCCGGTAAGGGCGGTACGACTCACCTAGGTTTACCTGTGTTCAACACGGTGGCCGATGCGGTCGAGGCGACGGGTGCGACAGCATCAGTTATTTATGTTCCGGCCCCTTTCTGTAAAGACGCGATCCTAGAAGCGATCGATGCTGGTATTGAGCTTATTGTATGTATTACGGAAGGTATCCCAACACTGGATATGCTGGAAGTAAAAGTGAAGCTGGACCAAGCAGGCGTGCGTATGATTGGGCCTAACTGTCCAGGTGTGATCACGCCGGATGAGTCTAAAATCGGCATTATGCCGGGGCACATTCATCAATCTGGTAAAGTGGGCATTGTGTCGCGCTCGGGCACACTGACGTATGAAGCCGTTAAGCAAACCACTGATGAAGGCTTTGGCCAATCCACCTGTGTTGGTATTGGTGGGGACCCTATTCCAGGCTCAAACTTTATCGACATTTTAGAAATGTTCGAAAAGGATCCGGCGACCGAGGCGATCGTGATGATCGGTGAGATTGGCGGGACTGCAGAAGAGGAAGCGGCGGCTTACATCAAAGCCAATGTGACCAAGCCCGTAGTGGCATATATTGCCGGGGTAACAGCACCTCCAGGTAAGCGCATGGGTCATGCGGGAGCAATTATTTCTGGTGGTAAAGGAACCGCAGACGATAAATTTGCTGCCCTTGAAGCAGCGGGTGTCACGACGGTTAAAAGTCTTGCTGATATTGGTAAAGCATTGCGCGAGAAAACCAGCTGGTAAGCCAGACAAAGTAATCGCATAAACAAAAGCCGCTCATATGAGCGGCTTTTTGATATAGAAAACATAATAAGTGGTTAGGGCTTAGTGCGAGCGATTCGGCAATAACTGCGCCAACATAAAGACACTGGCTGCTGCAACCACCACAGATGGGCCAGCGGGCGTATCATAAAACCAAGAGCCTGCCATACCTAGCAGCACCGCAGCCATCCCAATGAGGCTAGCAAACGAGGCCATTTGCTCTGGTGTTGAGGCGATGCGCCGTGCCGTTGCCGCGGGAATGATTAGCATAGAGGTAATAATTAATGCCCCGACAAATTTCATCGCCAACGCAATGACCAAACCAATCAGTAGCATCAATAACAGCCGCAGCTTTTCTACTGCAATACCTTCTACCTTGGCAAGCTCTTCGCTGACTGTCATCGACAGTAACTGCTCCCAGTAATACGCGAGTACCCCGAGTGTTAAGCACGCGCCAATGGCTAGTAAAGTGAGATCGGCAAAAGAGACCGCCAACAAATCGCCAAACAAATAGGCCATGAGATCGACGCGCATGTTGTCCAAAAAGCTTACTGACACTAACCCCAATGACAGGGCACTGTGAGCCAATATACCGAGCAAGGTATCAGTCGAGACCAGGTGTTGGCGCTGTAGTCCCACCAATAAAACCGCCAGGAGTAAGCAGGTGATCACGAGTGCGAGGTTTAAGTCGATTTGCAGCAGAAAGCCTAACGCTAAACCGAGTAGTGAGGCGTGAGCGAGGGTATCGCCAAAGTAGGCCATACGTCGCCAGACCACAAATGAGCCCAAAGGGCCGGCAATGGCGGCGATCAATAAGCCGCCCATGATAGGGGCAAGTAAGAACTCAATCATGATGATGCTCTTGGTGTTCGCAGCTTACAGGTTGCCCTGCAAGATCATGTTTATGATGATGGTGGTGGTGATATAGCGCGAGTTGCTCACTGGTTTGGCGACCAAACATCGCCACATAAGAAGGGTGCTGAGAGATGGCATCGGGCTCACCGGAGCAGCAGACATGATGCTGCAAACAAATCACTTCATCGGTTTTAGCCATTACTAAATGCAAGTCATGCGACACCATGAGTACCGCGCACCCAAGGCTATCACGCAATTGACTGATCAGGCTATACATCTCCAATTGACCGCTGACATCAACCCCTTGCACTGGCTCATCTAACACCAACACATCAGGGTGCTTTAAAATGGCGCGGGCGAGTAGAACGCGTTGCGTTTCACCGCCGGAGAGGGTATGCATATTCGCATATTGCAAGGACTCGGCATTGACCGTATGTAGCGCCTGGCTAATCTGCGCATTGGTATAGCGTGTTCCCAGACGAATAAACCGATCAACCGTTAGCGGCAGAGTTTGATTTAACTGCAACTTCTGAGGTACGTAACCGATTTTTACGTCTCGGGCTATTTGTACTGTGCCGGCGCTCGGCTTAACTAAACCGATCAGTGCTTTGACAAGCGTCGATTTCCCGGCGCCATTGGGGCCAATTAGCGTGGTAATTTGCCCGCGCTTTAGTTGCATCGAAACCTTATCCAGCACATGGCGGCCATTGAAGGTCACCGTCACCGCATCGAGCGAGACTAGCGAGTCAGTCATAGTGAAAAAAGCATTGTGAATTGGAATTGTTATATTATAACATTTATAGCCAGTGAGAAAACATAAGAATGAGAGGAAAAATGACGGCGCGTATCATTGGGGTATTTATTGCACTACTACTGGCATTGCCCGCGCAAGCTACGTCGGTAATGACATCGATTAAGCCTTTACAGCTGATCGCGGCAGGACTTGTGACACAAGACGATACCGTCGATGTGTTGTTGCCGCCGGGGGCGTCACCGCATAGCTATGCGCTAAAGCCATCGGACATACGCGGTTTAAATCAAGCGGATGTGACGATTTGGGTGGGACCCGAGCTAGAGCTCTTTCTTTCTAAATTGTTGGCGGATAAACCTTCTGTATTGACCTTGACGCAGGTCGAGAATATGCCGTTGCGCCATTTTGATGGCGGGCACCATCATCATCATGGACACGATCATGGCGAGCACAATATTGACCCGCACCTTTGGCTGGGACCCAAAACGACTCGAGTGGCGGCACAAGCTATTACAGAGGCATTGATTGAAGCCGCTCCCGGTAAAGCAGAGCAATACCAAGCCAACCTGACTCGCTTTAATGAACAGCTCGATCAAACCGTTGCCGATATTCAGCAAGACCTCGCCACCCGTATTCAGTCAGGGTATTTTGTCTTCCATGATGCCTATGGTTACTTTGAAGATGCTTTTGGCCTCGAAAAAACAGGACATTTTACGGTTGATCCAAGTCAAAAGCCTGGGGCGAAAACCTTGGTGACGATTCGCCGAGGTTTGCTTAATCATGATGCGACCTGTATCTTCACTGAGCCGCAGTTTAATCCCGCACTGATTGATGCTGTGACACGACATAATGACGTCAATGTACTTGCCTTAGATCCATTGGCGACATCAATTCCGGTAGCGCCTGATAGCTATCAGGTGTTTTTAAAAGATTTAGGAAATCGTTTCACACGTTGTTTAAAGCATGAAACTACTGACTAACTGGCTCGCTGTGACAGCCAGACTTCCTCGCCAGCACAAGCTGGCCCTGGCTTCATTATCTCTTTTGGTTGGCGCTGCCCTCATGTGGCAGCCCCATCCTTTTTCTCCCAAAGAACGGCAACCGTTGCCGGCGGTCAACCAACACCAAGCGCCGGCGACAGTGGATCACAGTGAACCGATTGAGCAAGGCATGGATGCAAACGATCCTGCCTTGAGTGTGCCTGAAGATGCGCTCGAGCAAGACATCACATCTGAGGCGCCGCGTGTCCATCACCACACCGTCGCGGCAGGGGATACACTCGGTGAGATCTTCTCACAGTATGGTCTCGCTATCGGTCAGCTCTACCAAATGCTGGATGTGAACGATAAAGCCGGCGATATTCGCCGCGGACAAAAAATGGAATGGCAAGTTGACGAGGAAGGTCGATTGCTGACGTTCACCGTTTATCAATCGATTAAATACCGCGACTATTACCAGTTCGATCAAGGTACCGTTGACTATCAGCGCTTGGAAACCAAAGGCGAGTTTGAGAGTGTGACCTTGATTGGACGGGTGAACAGTAGCTTTTATCAGCAGGCGCGCCAAGCTGGGCTCACACCTAATCAGATTCAAAATCTGGTCTCGGCGTTACAGTGGCGTTTTGACTTTGGACGTCAATCTCGTCGCGGCGATCAGTTTGCGGTACAAGTAAACAGAGAGTTCATCGACAATAAACCCGTGTCATCGGGTAAGGTCACGGCCATGCTCTACAAATCGGGCAGTCGAGACATTTTTGTCTATCGTCATCATGATGGACGCTTTTATGATCAGAAGGGGCAAAGCCTTGATCGTGCGCTCCGTCGTTACCCCACTGCCAAGCGCTATCGTATTAGCTCATCGTTTAACCCACATCGTAAACACCCGATCACCGGGCGTATTTCACCGCACAATGGCACTGACTTCGCGACGCCAGTGGGTACCTCAGTATTGGCCGCCGGTGATGGTGTTGTCGTTAAAGCGCGTAAACACCCGCTAGCGGGTAATTACGTGGTGATTAAACACGGGCGTGAGTATTCAACGCGATATTTACATTTGCATCGGATTTTAGTGAAGCCGGGCGATCATGTGTCGATGGGACAACGAATCGGATTAAGTGGTAATACCGGTCGCTCAACGGGGCCTCATCTTCATTTTGAATTGCTCAAATACGGTCACCCGGTCAACGCGATGAAGGTACCGCTGCCTGAGGCGCACCCCGTTCCTAATGGCGAGCGTAATGGGTTCCAGCGTCAAGCTAAACGTGCACATCAGGCGTTGGCGCAGCGATTAAATGGGTAATGGGTATCAATTATGTGAGGCCTAGCTCACATTTAGGGTTGCAGGGTTTTATTTAGGGGCAGGTCGCAGGACACTACGCTACTGAATCCTGCAACCTGTCTCTCTTCTCGTACATGAAACGCCGATGTCTCTGTTTGTTATGGCTGGCTCTCATCTTTCCTTGCCTACCTTTGCAGGCGCATGATCCCTTGCTCACATCGTTTCAATCATACGGCGGTCTTAATGGCCTCGGTGATGTTCGCGATGTGGCGGTGCAGTCATCTGGTGGTATGTGGCTGTTGGATAACCAAGGACGCATTCATTTTTTTGACGGTCATCAGCGCCATCCACTCAACGACGCCCTGACCTTGCCTGATGAAAAGATCCTGACCATTGCTTATGCTCATCAGGTGCTTTGGATGGCAGGAAGGCAACATGTTTATCGTTTCCAGCCAAGTACCAATACGCTTACCGCTTTCCCGTTGCCCGATGCCGTTGCACAGACACGCGCTGATCATGCGCCTCATCCCCCCCAATCGCCACGACTGGCGACGATCAATAATACGCTATGGCACATTCAAAGCGGCCAGATAAGCGTCTATCAACGGGAAGATAAGGCATTTCACGTGTGGCGAACGGGTCCGTGGCGTGCTGATAGTGTTTGGTTTACTGCGGGTCATCGATTGTTTGCGGTCGGGACAAGCTTATACCAACTCAGTGACGCGGGTGTGCGTCAACTGACACGCTTTTCTACGCCGATTACAGCGATCACGGCGAAACAAGACAGAGCATGGATCAGTACCGAAAAGCGTGTTTATCTACTGGCATTATCGGGCGATCAAGTAAAAGCACAACACGTGTTGAATACGCGTGGAGGCTACCAAAGAATGACGGTCGGCTCGGGCGGGTTGTGGGCCGCCAATCATAACGGGTTATTTCGACTTTCCCTAGACGGTGTCGCGACGCCTGTTTGGCAGCCAGGCTCTCAGGGCATAGCAGGCCAAAGCATCACTTTTTTATGGGCAGATTTTGAAGGGGGGATCTGGTTTTCAACCGATCAGGCTACACGTTATCGTGCGCCGGGCCAGCGTTGGATCACTCATCAACACCGTGCGTTTCCCAGCGTGCTTACCCATGGTTTTATGGCGCAGAGTAACCCTTGGGGGCTAGAGAGAGGCAGTTGGCGCGATTTAAGTGGGTATCGCACTGTACCATGGACCTCGGATGCACCAAGCGGTGAATACCTCAGTGCCACCCGAGACGGTCAGCGCCTTTGGTGGTCAACACCGTCAGGTACAAAAGGGATCAATACGAAAACAGGGGCAAGCATCGTCATACCCGACCAGTTGGCAACCTTGCCCGCTGAGCATTTGTATACTGATGCCGAGGGCACCATCTGGTTATCGGTTGACGATCAGGTGATGCGCTACTGGCCGGACACACAGACATTGGTCAGTTATGGTACGCGATGGCAGGCTCATCACGCGGGTGAGGTGTTAGGCTTTTACGATGATGGTCGCGGCAGTGTATGGATCCGTGACCAGAATGGCTTAACCCGTTATCGAGACGGTCATTTTAAGCCGGTCCCCTTGGCGAAAGACCGACTGCCTGTGCAGGATATGTATACCGATGAACGAGGTCGTTTATGGCTCACCAGTGCGCGCGGTGTGTATCAATACGATCCTAGCGCCCCAGACGCCGCGTCATTGGTTTATTTATCGCTACCCGATGAGCGATTCCACTGTGTCACTGGTAACCGCGACGGCGTATGGGCGTACAGTAACCAAGCATTGGTACACATTGCCCCACGAGGGTTCGTGCGCACATTTCGCCTCCCATCTGATGCAGAAAAAGTGGCCTGCTACGCGACCCAACCCCATCAACTCACTCTGTTGGCAGGGGATTATACCTACCAGATAGATACTGACCAATTGGCGTTTTCTCTGCGTAAACCGCCAAGTGTTGTGATTGGTGCGGTTTGGCAGCAACGCAAGCGTTGGCGTATTGGTCCTCGACAGCAAACAGCGGTGACATTACTAGAGCAAAGCCCCGCCTATCTAGCGTGGGGGAGTTGGCCTCCAGAACGACAAGTGACACGCGTGCATTACCAGCTCGTGCCTTATCAGCACGCTGGTCAGCCAATGGCTGACAAACTGGCCGCTTGGCAGCAAACCGGCAGTGATACGATTTCTTTGGCCAATATGGTGGGGGGGCACTATCAATTACGTATTGCTATCCCGCGTGATGGTGCTTCCCATACTGTGTTAGACATCTCTGTCTCTCTTCCTCTGTTGCCTCACATTATCAATGGCATGGTACTGGCCTGCTTTGTGAGCCTGGTTCTTGCGGCTGTCATCTTAGCCTTGAGACAACGTCACTTGTCGGCGGTGCACATAGAGACATCGAGCGTGCCCACCTCCGGGCCGCTGGATGAAATCTCGGATGTTACATATCCTATCGGATTTGAATCGCCCTCATCACTGGCGCTGGCTTCAGACCAAGCCAATCAGCGATGGACAGCCGAGTTTGAGAAAGTTATCGCGGCCAAGTACCAAGATCCTGACTTTTCAATGGCTCAGGTAGCAAGCGCGTTAGCGATGTCTGAGCGTAATTTGCAACGTAAGTGTCGACAGTATTTTGGTGTGACAGTGACCGCTTATGTGACGCAGAAACGACTGAGTGATGCCGCTGCGCGCTTGCAGCACGGGCATTCGGTTGCGGATGTGGCTGAGGCGTGCGGATATCGCGATCCGGCTTACTTTAGTCAACGGTTTAAAAGCTACTTTGGTGTCAGTCCTTCGCAGTATCGACGCACGACGACCGATATGACCGTGGCAGATATACGTGATTAGGTTGGGCTGTTGACCTGAAACCCAGGGGGAAATGCGCGTAAAAGAAAACGTGGCATAGCCGGGGAGCCATGCCACGGGTGTCAACGACACCTTCGCTTGCTGCCGAGGGCGGGGAGCCCGCCCTGGTAAAAAACGGGCTGGTCAGGCGTGTATTGTCTCAACCAGCGGCATCAATATACCGTAATTTGCGCTTGAGTCGTTATGACTAAACCGCCAATCGCATCTTGACAGGATTAAGGTTAAGGTATTGATAATTATTGCTTTTATTTCCTTTTTTCTGATTTTGACGAAAATAACGAAGTGCACTTACCCATTGACGACTAACCCACTGGCGGCGAGTGTCTCCCTCAGCTGTTGGATGAGGGGCTGTGCTTGCTCGTGAGGACGATGCCCCACTTGTAGGTGGCCCCAAATCGGATTTGGCCATACCGGATCCGTTTTAAACCGAGCAACATGGTGGAGATGGAGCTGGGGAACTAGGTTGCCGATTGCGGCGATATTGAGCTTGTCAGGGGAGAATAGACGCTCAAGACAGCGCGCCACTATGGCCGACTCTTGCCACAGCGAGTGCTGCTCAGTATCGTCAAGGTGGTGAATTTCTTCGATGTCCTGCTTACGTGGGATCAGCAAGAGCCATGGACCAATATCGGCATGCGCAAGGCGCAACTGACAAAGTGAGAAATCACCGACATAAGCGCTATCGGCGGCTAATCGTGAGTGGAGAACAAAGGACATACAGACTCCTTATTGCAATGCGAGCGCATAGCTTACATCACAACTTGCTTTTGGGTCACAAACTCCTCACCGAATAGGAGGATTCGCCTCATAAGAAACAAAAAGCAAGTACGCTTAACACAATGTTGAAGCCAAATGTGTCGACGAACGCGAGAGGAGGTGGCATGCATTATCAAGACGTCCTAGCTTTTTGGTTTGGCGACGAGCGTAGTGAGTGGGTTCCTTCGTCCGCCTCGCAGGCACGATGGTTTGGCGGTAGTCCAGACGTTGATGAGGCGATTCGCGAGCGATTCCAATCTTGGGTCAGTGCGGCCGGCGCGGGCGCATTAAATGACTGGGCCCAGACCGCAGAGGGGCGTTTGGCATTGATTATTCTGCTCGATCAATTCCCCCGAAACTTATATCGCGGGTTGGCGGCAGCATATCGGTATGATGCCTTGGCATTGGCTCTCTGTAAGGCAGGGCTTGCGAAAGGTGACGACCAAGTCTTGACCCCGCTTCAACGGGTGTTTTTCTATCTTCCCTTGGAGCATGCTGAAGAAGAAGCAGACCAAGAAGAAGCACTGTTTCGGTTTGATCAACTGCGCCAGCGAGTGAGTGGGGAGGCAAAAGCTTGGTACGAGCAATGCTTTGATTACGCACGCCAGCACTACGACATTATTACTAACTTTGGTCGATTTCCTCATCGCAATGCGGTGATGGGACGGTTATCGACTCCCGAGGAACGATTGTGGCTTAGCGAAACGGATCAGCATTTTGGTCAGGGATAAAAAAGGCGCCCACTTGCAACCAGTGGGCGCCCTTCTTCTGTGCTTATCCGCACAACAAGGATCATCTAACCTTGTTACATGCGCTCAAGCGTGTTGATACCCAACAGATCTAGGCCTTGCTTGATGGTTTTGGCCGTCAATGCAGCCATTCTTAGGCGGCTTTGGCGCGTATTCCCTTCAGAAAGCAGGATAGGGCATGCTTCGTAGAAGCTTGAGAATAGACCAGCCAGTTCAAATAGGTAGCTACACATTAAGTGAGGCTGACCCTCTCGCGCGACTGATTTAACCGCTTCTTCAAACTGAAGCAGTTTGGCGACCAGCGCTTTTTCTTTCTCATGCTCAATGAGCATTTCACCGTCGAGTGCATCACGGTCAACCCCAGACTTGGCAAAGACTGACGCCACACGGGTATAGGCATACTGCATATAGGGGGCGGTGTTGCCCTCGAAGGCCAGCATATGATCCCAGTCGAAGATATAATCCGTGGTACGATGCTTTGACAGATCGGCATACTTGACGGCTGCCATCGCGACCGTGGTTGAGATATCTCGCTGCGTATCAGCATCCATATCTGGATTTTTCTCTGCGATCAGTGCCTTGGCTCGTGTTTCTGCTTCATCGAGTAAGTCAGCGAGGCGGACTGTGCCCCCAGAGCGGGTTTTGAAAGGTTTACCGTCTTTGCCGAGCATCATGCCAAACGCGTGATGCTCAAGACTGACCGAATCCGGCACATAGCCCGCTTTGCGCACAATGGTCCAAGCTTGCATGAGATGCTGGTGCTGACGTGAGTCAATAAAGTAGAGCACACGGTCAGCGTTGAATTGCTCGTAACGATATTTGGCACAAGCAATATCAGTGGTGGTGTACAAATAGCCACCATCACGTTTTTGGATGATCACACCCATTGGCTCGCCGTCTTTGTTTTTGTACTCGTCAAGGAAGACAACTTGTGCGCCATCATCTTCTACGGCAATCCCTTTGGCTTTTAAGTCTTCAACAATACCGGGCAGCATATCGTTATACAGACTTTCGCCCATCACATCTTTATTGCTCAATGAGACATTCAGGCGATCATAGTTACGTTGGTTTTGCTCCAACGTTACTTTGACAAGCTTTTCCCACTTTTCTTTGCAGTAGGCGTCACCGCGTTGCAGGCGAACCACGTAGTCGCGCGCTGTGGCGGCGAAAGCTTCATCTTCGTCGTAGCGGGCTTTGGATTCACGATAGAAGTTTTCGATATCACCCAGTTCCATGGAGACATCGTCACCGCGTGACTCATGTAACTCGAGGTTGGCAATGAGCATACCGAACTGTGTCCCCCAATCACCGAGATGATTGGCACGGGTCACGTTGTGGCCTAAAAATTCGAGGGTGCGTACAACGGCGTCACCAATGATAGTGGAGCGAAGGTGGCCAACGTGCATTTCTTTTGCCACGTTAGGGGCTGAATAGTCCACCACAATGTTTTGTGTGTCTTGTTTATCGACACCCAAACGTGCGTCCGACAGGGCGGCATCTGCCTGTTTGGCTAACCACTGATCGTTAAGGAAGATATTGATAAAGCCTGGGCCGGCAATTTCTGTTTTGCTCGCCATATCACCGAGGTCGAGCGCATCCAAAACGTGTTGAGCAAACTCACGGGGGTTCGTGCCGAGCTTTTTGGCTGCTCCCATGACTCCATTCGCTTGATAGTCACCAAATTGTGGCTTCGCAGACTGACGCACTGCCGCTGGTGTGCCCTCAGGCGCACCCGCCGCAACCATCGCGGCAGACACTTTTTCGTTAAGAAGACTTTGAATATTCACTTGCTTACCTTTACTACTAGCCGGGCTGATTATGAACGACCCGTTATGTGGGCTTCCAGCTTATTAATACAAGAATCCGCCAACACTGCACTGCCACGTAACCAAGCGTGCAAACACAGTGTTGGCGGGATGCTGTATTGTTGCGAACCATGACGTCAATCGACGCGGATTAGCCCTAATGATACCCATAAAACAGCAGGCATTGGCAATAGTTATTCAACGCCATCCTTGATATCTTTCGCGACTGGAAGACAACGAGCACTATAAAACCTTGAGAGGTCACTATGCATGATGCCAGCAATTGGGTATCCCTGATGCGAGATCAAGCAACTTTTACAGATAAAATCAATCAGTTGCTGGAAACGCTGGCGATTGATTGTACCCAGTTAACGCTTGATCACGTTGCGATCCGTACCAATGATAGCGTGTTAACACAATCGCTTGCCGGCCATCTAAGCGAACAGGGGCAATTAATATCACAGGCGATGGTCAACCAGCGGCCGATCCATATTTATCAGCTTAATACCCCATTACACTTTGGTGTCTGGCAAACTGATTTAGTGGAATTGCCGTTTCCTCACCACAAAACCTATCCTTTTCAAAACTGGGAACATATGGAGTTTGTGGTTCCTTGCCGCCATGCCACCCTATCAGGGCTTGAAGACGCGTTACACGTGCAGTTTCCAGGCTTACTCGCGCGCGCAGCAAAGCTGAGCGAGATAACGGTTAAACACAGTGAGCCACAGGTTGCGGGAGAGCGGTTGGCCAATCCAACCATCGCGTTTAAGCAAAATGGTGTTTGCGTGAAGTTTCATCCTTACTCACTCGCGCAAATTATTGCTAGCGAAGCCAGTGCTTGAGCACTGGCTCAACCAATGTTGTCGGTTTACAAGATCACGGTTTTATTGCCATGGACAAATACCCGGTCTTCGACAACACATTCAATTGCTTGACTTAGCACACTTTTTTCCACGTCGCGGCCTGCTTTGGCCATATCTTGTGCGCTAAAGCTGTGATCAACATGAATCACGTCTTGGCCAATAATCGGCCCTTCGTCCAAGTCATTGGTGACAAAGTGGGCGGTGGCACCAATGATTTTGACCCCACGCTCAAACGCTTGATGGTATGGACGGGCACCGATAAATGCGGGCAAAAAGCTGTGATGAATATTGATGATACGATGCGGATATTGGGCAACAAAGTCAGGCGTCAGAACCCGCATGTATTTCGCGAGAATGATGTAGTCAGGCTGATGGGGTTGAATCGCTTTGAGCATGGCTTGCTCGTGCTCTTCTCGGCTTAGGCCCTCATGGCTGACATAATGAAAAGGGATATCAAAGCGCTCAGTCAGATGTTGTAGTTTGTCGTAGTTACCGACTACCGCTGCAATATCAATCTCGAGCGAGCCATCATAGGCTTTCATTAAAATGTCGCCGAGGCAGTGGGATTCTTTGGTGACCATGATGACGACGCGTTTGCGGCGCGAGCTAATCAGCTGGCGCTGGCTGCCAGGTGGTAGCGCATGGTCAAGATCGAGAAGCAGGGTGTGATCGTTAAAAATCCCCTCCAGCTCAGTGCGCATATAAAACTGCCCAGTGACATTATCGACATACTCTCGGTTGTGAATAATGTTGAGCTGATGTTTATAGCAAATGTTGGTGATAGTCGCGATGAGCCCTTGGGCGTCAGGACAGTCCGTGAGAAGTGTTTTTCGTTCCATGTTGGTCGTGTACTGCTGATGACTAAACCCTCGGTTGTACCCTGTCTCAGCCGCAAGGTCAAAGTGATTTTACGATGCGTCAGCGGTTTCTCTGGGGAGTGGTTTCATCCCGAAGAGGGGTTTGGCATAATGGCGGCTTTCCCCCTGTGTATTTATACAATGATCCGTAAGGTTTTCTCAGACACCGGTGCGCTGGCCAAAGCGATTGATGGTTTTGTGCCTCGCCAGCCGCAAACAGATATGGCGATTGCTGTTGATGCGGCAATTCGTGACCAAGGCCAGCTCGTGGTGGAAGCGGGCACAGGAACCGGGAAAACCTATGCCTATCTGGCGCCTGTTTTATTAAGTGGTAAAAAAGCCATCATCAGCACTGGCTCGAAAAATCTGCAAGAGCAGCTCTACCATCGAGACTTACCGCTGATGAAGTCAGCCTTGGGCTATACAGGAACCACCGCCTTATTGAAAGGCCGAGTCAATTACCTGTGCCCAGAGCGACTCGAGCGACAAATTAGTGAGTGCCACCGCCCCGACAGCGAGCCTGGGCAATTGAGTCAGCTGGTCAAAATTCGCGAGTGGTCGTCCTATACCGAGTCGGGTGATCTGAGTGAATGTGACGCACTGGCTGAAGACAGCCCCCTGATCCCTGTGGTGACGTCCACCAATGACAATTGCCTTGGTAAAGACTGTCCAAGTTATGAAGACTGTTATGTGGTCAAAGCGCGGCGTCGTGCGATGGATGCCGACGTGGTGGTGGTCAACCATCACCTATTTTTAGCGGATGTTGCCATCAAAGAAACGGGGTTTGGCGAGCTCATCCCAGAAGCAGACGTGATGGTGTTTGATGAGGCGCATCAGCTTCCGGACATTGCCAGTCAGTATTTTGGCCAATCTCTATCTAGCCGACAGCTGCAAGATGTTGCCAAAGACATTCATATCGCCTATCGCACTGAGTTACGAGACACGCGTCAACTGGAAAAAGTGGCTGATCGCCTCTCGCAAGCTGCGATGGATATGCGCTTGGTGATGGGCGAGCCTGGATACCGAGGTAACTGGCGCGAATTACAGACGTCGCCCAGCGTAGAGAAAGAACTGGTACGGTTATCAGATGCGCTCGATCTTGCGCATGACGTGGTGAAATTATCACTCGGCCGCAGTCAATTGCTTGACGCTGCATTTGATCGCATCACTTTATTTAAAGCGCGGCTTGCACGCTTAAAAGATACCTCAATCACCGGGTACTCTTATTGGTACGAATGTACTCGTCACCACTTTAGCCTCAATATTACCCCCTTATCGGTGGCGGATCGTTTTCGTGAGCAAATGGCCGAACAGGGCGGCGCTTGGATTTTTACCTCCGCTACCTTGGCCGTTGAGGGCGACTTCGCGCATTTTAATCACCGTCTCGGGATTGATGCTAAGCAACAAATGACATTGGAAAGCCCCTTTGACTACCCCAATCAAGCGAGGCTTTGCGTGCCTCGTCATGTACCGGAAACCAATAGTTTTCGTCGTGCCAACAAACTTGCCGCATTATTGGGACCGGTGATTGAACGTAACCAAGGGCGTTGCTTTTTCCTGTGTACGTCACATCAAATGGTACGAGAGCTGTCAGCCTTGTTTCGTGAGCAGCTGTCATTGCCCGTCCTCATGCAAGGAGAGATGCCCAAGCAGCGCTTATTGGCAGAGTATTTGTCGTTGGGCAATGCGTTGCTGGTGGCGACGGGCGCCTTTTGGGAAGGCATTGATGTGCGTGGACAAGCGCTCAGTTGTGTGATCATCGATAAACTCCCGTTTGCTTCCCCCGATGATCCTTTATTAAAAGCACGAATAGAAGATTGTAAACTGCAAGGGGGCGATCCCTTTGCTCAGGTACAGATCCCCGAAGCGGTGATCACCCTAAAGCAAGGGGTGGGGCGTCTCATTCGGGATCAACAAGATTTTGGTGCACTGGTTATTTGTGACAACCGATTGGTGACCCGCGCATACGGCGCAACCTTTTTGCGCAGCTTGCCGGCGATCCCTCGCACGCGGGATTTACACCACATTGACGATTTTTTGTCGGGCAGTGACATCAACAGCAACACGATGCAATCGCATTTATTAGATCAACCGATAGAGGGTTAAATGACGCTACGAATATTGGCCGTAGATACGGCGACCGAAAACTGCTCTGTCGCACTGTGCTGTGATGATCAGATTATCACACGCAGCGAAATTGCACCGCGTGAGCATACCAACAAGATCCTACCCATGGTCGATGAGGTATTGGCAGAAGCGGGCCTAACATTGACGCAATTGGATGCACTCGCGTTTGGCCGCGGGCCGGGCAGTTTCACAGGCGTCCGTATTGGCATCGGAATTGCACAAGGTCTAGCGTTTGGTGCAGATCTCCCAATGATTGGCGTTTCAACATTGGCAGCGATGGCAGCACAAAGCGGTCGCTTACATAATGCGACGCGCGTATTGACGGCGATTGATGCGCGTATGGGTGAACTCTATGTTGGCCAATATCTGCGGACTGACGCTGGCGTATGGCAGTGTGTCGGTGAAGAGAGGGTCGTCGCCCCGGACGCATTCACCCCTGAGTGCACCGAGGGGGTGTGGACATTGGCAGGAACCGGATGGGCAGCCTATCCTGATCTGGCAACACGCTTGTCATTGCAGACAGCGCCGTCAGAGGTGTTATACCCCCAAGCACAAGATATGCTGGAGATTGCTAAGCAGGCGTATCGTGCGGGAGACACAGTCGCTGCGGAGCTTGCTAGCCCCACGTATCTGCGGGATAAAGTCACTTGGAAAAAGTTACCCGGGCGCGAATAACCACCATGAGGCCGGCAGCATAGGACGTGAATATGGTATCGATTAACGGTGTATCCTCCCCACAGACAAACCGGCCTAACCATCCCCAGCGAGCGGGCAAAAAGCCGCAAACGACGCGCAAACAAACGCCCAAGACGACGCAAGTGGCTAAGGCGGTTCGCCAGCGTGTCGACCCCGCCGCGATTGCGCAAGCAGAACAGGCGAAACAAGCGTACGTGCAATATGATTTGCCGGATGGCCGCGGCCGTCAAGCGATGGCTTCCTACTTCGCGGTGTTAAATCAAGCCAGGCGAGAGGAACTGATCAACTTAGTAGGCGTCGATATCTATGTGTGATGTGGCGCGAAAGGAGCCTGATATGAAGTCTTACCTGTTAGTTTTATGCGGCATGTTACTACTGAGTGGCTGTACAAGTTTGCCTGAATCCCTAAAAGGCCGGATGGACCAGCCCGTGACCGAATACCCGGTGGTCGCGAAAATGACAGAGGCAAACCAAGGGGAAGAGGTGCGCCTTGGTGGCTTGATCGTTGGGGTGAATAACCGTGAACAGGACTCTGTGGTTGAAATAGTGGCGGTGCCAACGTCGACAGCAGGTAGGCCCGATATCGATGCCTCGTCGCTTGGGCGCTTCAAAGCGATTTTTAATGGCTTTATTGAACCGGCTGATTATGCCAAAGGCCGGCCGATAACGGTGTTGGGCGAGTTTCAGGGCCGTCAAGCGGGAAAAGTGGGGGATTATTCCTATGATTACCCCGTGCTTAGGGTAACAGGGCACCAGCTTTGGGATATTGAACAGCATGTGGTTGATGATGACAGACCTTATTGCTACGGCTTGTACTGCTCCCGAGTGCGCATTGGCGTCGGCACGGGACGGGTGCAAAGCGTGATTAGCTTACCTTATTAGCCCTTGTATGTGATTGTGATGATGACACCGCCATTGACGGAGGCTCTCGAGGCATTATTGGCGTCTGATCCGGCAGCACTCGGGTTATCGTCTGGCTTAACGCCGACCTCGATTCGACTTAATGATGCGACAGTGGCCGCGGCAAGACGCCCAGCAAACGGCTTAGCGCCAACATTGGTTTTTTTACATGGTTGGCAAGACAACCTGGCGAGTTTTCATTCGCTGATCCCCATGCTGCCTCAAGACTACGGGTTACTTATGTTTGATTGGCCCGGGCACGGTTTGTCTGAGCACAAAACCGGGGATTATCACTACCCGTTTTTTGATTATCTAGACAGCTTACATCAAGTGCTTCACCAAACACTTTGTTCGCAACCTGAGAAAAAGGGACCTGTCATATTGGTGGGGCACTCATTGGGAGGGTTAGTGGCTAGCTGTTACGCGGCCAGTTTCCCTGAGTTGATCGCGGGGGTTGTCTCGATAGAAGCGTTGGGGCCCATTGTTGAACCTGAACATAAAATCACCGAACGCATCGCGAAAAGTCTCAATCAGCGCTTAAATTCAGCGCAAAAACCCCCACGTCTCTTTGGTTCTGCGATTAAGGCGCTACAATTGCGCGCATCCATTAATAAAGTCGCCTGTCAGTCACTGATGCCACTGGTAGCACGCGGGATCGAGACATGCGGTCATGGTGTACGTTGGCGTCATGATCCTAAGCTTCGTGGTGAGCCACTGTATCGAATGGCGCCCGGCCATGGAGAGTCGATTATTCGAGCGATTGAATGCCCTGTGCTGGCGATTCGCGCGACAGATGGGTATCCTGCGCTGCGCTCAGCCGATGCCGCGCAACGAGCCACGTGGTTTAAGCAATTGACACTCATTGAGATCCCCGGGACACACCATTGTCACCTTCAGCAACCGCAACAAACTGTGTCGTTAATAACGGATTTTGTGACCAAAATTCAAACGCGCACTTAAAATGCTCGTGTAAAAATAATGTTAACGCTATGGTGGGCAGGTTAAACACCTGTTTGAATTATGCCTCGCGTCGATCGAAGCAGGCAATATAGCCTGCAAGTTAACACATAGGAGAAAGCCAGTGGAAAAGGTATGGCTTAATCGTTACCCGTCGGATGTGCCGGCGGAAATAGATCCAGATGCCCATCGCTCTCTGGTCGAGATGTTTGAACATTCTGTCCAGCAGTACGCGGATCAAACTGCCTTCATTAATATGGGGCAGGTCATGACATTTCGTAAACTGGAAGAGCGTAGCCGTGCGTTTGCAGCCTATCTACAAAACGAGCTGAAACTGAAAAAAGGCGATCGCGTTGCCATTATGATGCCGAACTTGCTGCAATACCCAATTGCCCTGTTTGGTATTTTACGAGCCGGTTGTGTCGCCGTGAACGTTAACCCGTTGTACACCCCTCGCGAGCTTGAGCACCAATTAACGGACGCCGGGGCAAAGGCGATTGTGATTGTGAGTAACTTTGCTCACACGTTAGAGAAAGTGGTCGACAATACGCCGGTGAAACACGTGGTATTGACCAGTTTGGGTGAACAGTTGCCACGAGCCAAAGGGACCCTGGTTAACTTTGTAGTCAAATACGTCAAAAAAATGGTGCCTAAGTATCATTTGCCGCACGCGACCTCGATGCGCCAAGCGCTGCGCCGTGGTCGACGTATGCAATATGTGAAGCCTTTTTTGAAAGGCGAGGATATTGCATTTTTACAATATACCGGTGGCACCACGGGGTTAGCGAAAGGCGCCGTACTCACGCATAGAAATATGTTAGCTAACGTCTATCAAGCCAAAGGGACGTATCAGCCGGTACTCAATGCAGGTGAGGAGTTAGTTGTCACTGCATTGCCGCTTTATCACGTATTTGCGCTCACGGTCAATTGCCTCTTGTTTATTGAAATGGGTGGACAAAATCTACTGATCACCAACCCACGCGATATTCCAGGTTTTGTTAAAGAGCTACAAAAGTATCCGTTTACGGCCATTACAGGCGTGAATACCCTGTTTAACGCGCTACTCCATAACGAAGATTTCCATGAGTTGGACTTTTCTAACCTGCGCTTGACCGTCGGTGGCGGTATGGCCGTGCAAAGGGCTGTCGCGGAAAATTGGAAAAAGCTGACTGGCAAGCATTTGCTCGAAGGATATGGGTTGACGGAGTGTTCGCCACTGGTTGCGGCCTATCCTTATGATTTACGTGACTACAACGGCTCCATTGGGTTGCCCGTGCCATCGACGGAGGTGCGCATCGTTGATGATCAGGGTGAAGATGTGGCGGACAACCAGCCGGGTGAGTTGTTAGTGCGTGGCCCGCAAGTGATGCAAGGGTATTGGAATCGTCCAGAGGCGACACGAGACAGTATCGACGAACAGGGTTGGTTAGCGACTGGCGATGTGGTGCAGTTCGATGATGATGGTTTCTTGCATATTGTCGATCGCAAAAAAGACATGATCCTCGTCTCTGGCTTTAATGTGTATCCTAATGAAGTGGAAGATGTCGTTGCGTTACATGACAAGGTGTTAGAAGTGGCCGCCATTGGCCAGCCAGATGAGAATTCTGGTGAAGTGGTTAAAATTTGTGTGGTCAAAAAAGATCCTTCGCTTACGCGAGATGATCTTGTGGCGCACTGTCGCAAACACCTCACTGGCTACAAGGTACCACGTGTCGTGGAATTTAGAGATGAACTGCCTAAAACCAATGTGGGTAAAATTCTGCGTCGAGAGTTACGCGATGAGCCGCAAGCCACTGAGCAAAAAGCGTCAGCTTAATGCGAACCGACCCAGAAAAGGGTAAACTGTCGATAACGAATCACGAAATGCCGGCCTCGCCGGCATTTTCTTTATGGGCTTTTTTGTGAACTATCAACAAATCACCACCGATCAACAGCTGGTCGATATCTGCGCACATTTCCGTGACCAAGCCGTTGTGATGCTTGATACCGAGTTTGTCCGTACGCGTACCTTTTATGCACAATTGGGGCTGGTCCAGATTTATGATGGCGAGCAACTGGTGCTGGTTGACCCGCTAGCCATTGATGATCTTTCTCCGTTATGGGCGCTGTTGACTGACACCCAGGTCACCAAGGTGTTACATGCGAGTAGCGAAGACTTAGAGGTTTTTCAGCACTACGCGGGCGTGTTGCCAACCCCCATGGTAGACACGCAAATCGTCGCCGCCTTTTTAGGTCATGGCGTCTCCGAGGGCTTCGCAAGCTTGGTAGAGCGTTATGTCGACGTGAGCTTAGATAAAGGAGAGTCGCGCACTGATTGGTGTGCACGTCCGTTAACGGACAAGCAGAAACAGTATGCGGCCGCTGATGTGTATTACTTGCTACCGCTTTATCAAGCGCTGACTCAAGCGCTATCCGACACACCGTGGTATGACGCCATGGTAGAAGAGTGTGGCCTGTTGTGCCGCAAAAAGCAGTGGGTAAAGCCGGATGAAGCAGCTTATCTCGATATTAAATATGCGTGGCAGCTTAAACCTCAACAGTTAGCGGTATTGCAAGCCCTTGCCAAGTGGCGAGCTAAGGAAGCACGCCGCCGGAATATGGCACTCAACTTTATCGTTAAAGAGCAAAACCTCTGGAAAATGGCGCGTTATGGTATTCGTACGGTTGAGCAAATGAACGAGCATGGGTTCGACAAATTTGAAGTGCGTTATCACGCGCAAACCTTGATTACCTTGGCCACGCAAGCGGATAAAACCCCGTTAGCCAAATGCCCGCCGGCCATCACACGCTTAGTCGATGAGCCTGGGTATAAGTCGGTGATTAAAGCGATTAAGGAGCAGGTGCAAGCCCAGGCAGATAAATCAGGCTTAGCGCCTGAGTTTATTGGTTCTAAAAAACAGCTTAATCAATTGATTACCTGGGTATGGCGAGAGGAGCGTCAAGAAGACAAACGTCCTGACTTAGCCTCGGGGTGGCGCTTTCGGTTAGTGGGTGAGGCATTGCTGACGATGATCCCTAACGCCCCAGGGGCATAGTGATCATCTCACGCATAAACAAAAGCGGTGGCCTTGAGCCACCGCTTTCTGTATTAGCCCTTTGTGATTGAGATCTAGCTCTCTTTTCCCTCTTCGGGCAAGGTGACATTCAGCTCCAAGACGGATAGGTCATCATCGCCTTGCTCTAGGCTGACAGACACTTGGTCCGGTGCGATATCCACGTATTTGCGGATCACGTCTAAAATATCTTGCTTGAGCTGAGGCAAATAAGTCGGCGCTGGGCTATCTGCACTGCGACGCTCGGCAACAATAATTTGTAAACGCTCTTTGGCAATATTGGCCGACTTTTTCTTAGATGGGCGGAAGAATTCAAGCAGTGCCACATTAGCCTCCAAATAAGCGTTTTAGGAAACCTTTGCGCTCTTCCTCGATAAAGCGGAAGGGACGCTCTTCACCCAGCAGACGCGCAATGGCATCTTCATAGGCTTGGCCTGCATCAGATTCTTGGTCAAGTACCACTGGCTCGCCTTTGTTTGAGGCGTGCAACACAGACTGGCTCTCCGGGATGACCCCTAACAGTGGAATACGCAAGATATCTTCAACATCCTCAACACTGAGCATTTCACCGTTGGTCACACGTGCAGGATTATAGCGAGTGAGTAATAAGTGATGTTTTACCGGATCCTCGCCGTTTTCTGCGCGGCGTGACTTGGAGTCGAGAATACCAAGAATCCGATCAGAGTCGCGTACGGATGAAACCTCTGGATTGGTGGTAACAATCGCTTCGTCAGCAAAATACAGCGCCATTAATGCACCGGCTTCAATGCCCGCGGGCGAGTCGCAAATAATGTATTCAAAGCCAAGCTCATCCATGTCTTTTAGAACCCGCTCCACGCCGTCTTTGGTTAGCGCATCTTTATCGCGTGTTTGTGAGGCTGGCAGAATAAACAAATTGTCTACGCGTTTGTCTTTAATTAATGCTTGATGCAGATTGGCTTCGCCATTAATGACATTGACAAAGTCATAGACGACCCGACGCTCACAGCCCATCACCAAATCCAGGTTACGTAGGCCAATATCAAAATCGACCACGGCGGTTTTTTTGCCTGTCATGGCCAACCCGGTCGCCAATGCCGCACTCGATGTTGTTTTACCAACACCGCCTTTACCGGAAGTAATTACAATAATTCGTGCCATTCCTCTTCCTTATTCTCTTATAGCGTGAGGGGGTCAATGTGTAAGCTTTCTTGATTAAGCGAGACCATGGAAGGTCGCTCTAAATGTTCTGATGGAATTTTATCGCTGAGCCAATAGCTTCCTGCTACTGACAATAATTCTGACTGAAGGTTCTGACAATAAATACGCGCTTGCTTTTGTCCACTTGCGCCGGCAATAGCTCGGCCACGCAAAACGCCATAGATATGAATACTGCCATCGGCTATCACTTCCGCGCCGGCACTGACATGATTGAGGATCACCAGATCGGCGTTTTTCGCATAGATTTGCTGACCTGAACGCACGGGGGCGGTGACCACTTTGGCAGGCGGCTGAATCGGATCGGCAACTCGGGATTGCTTGCTTGACTTGAGCACGGCTAGCTGCGCATTCAGCGCAAGCTCGCGTGTATCATTATGGGTGACGCCGGTCAATCCGACGGGAATCATGCCTGTGGCCTGTAAGCACTGCTTTAAGGCACCGATATCAGGACATTGTGATAGACGGCTAATGTCAGCGACAACAGGGGCGCCTTGAAAAAAGGCCGGTGCTTGGGTGACTTTCTCTGTCAAAACATTGGCAGCGGCAGCAAAATTATCGTCAACGAGGTGGAGGACGGAAAGGGTAAAGGTTGAGCCTTTCAACTCCGGTTGTTTGAGCATGTTATTCGATCCCGGTTTTGTCATTTAAACACGAGTCAGACGCGCATTATCAGACGTTGGATAGCATGGTATATTCACAGCGCCAATGCGGCAAGCAGGGTTTGCCGTTGATGCGGCATTTCTCCCTTTAATGGTGTTTTTTTAACGTTTGAACGAGAAATGGCAGCAGAGACGCGTTTTGACACACTTTGCTGCAAAGCTTAACAAACCTTTACCCCGAGATGACAATTTATCGCCAGTAATATGGCATGCTCATGAGGACTTTTGAGATGTATTGCGCAATTTATCGTAGCAAAAAGAAAGAAGGCACCTATCTTTATCTTGCAGAGAAAGATAAATTTGATGATGTGCCTGAGGCATTAATGAATAGCTTTGGGCAACCCGAATTTGCCATGATGATCAACTTAGACAAGCGCGATAAACTGGCTGCTGTTGACATCAATAAGGTTAAACAAAGCCTGCAAAGTGATGGTTTTTTTGTGCAATTGCCCCCGCCACCTGATGCGGCATTGCAGGCCATTCGTAATAAAAACGAAAAACTGTAAAAGGAAGACTATGCGCAAAGGTATGATTTCAGCTTCTATCGCGGCGGCACTTTTGGTGAGCCCTGTGATGGCCAAGCCCGGATTCGAGCAGTATGTGACCACCTTAAAAGCCGAGGCACGAGAGGCGGGCATCAGTGATGCGTTACTTGAGCGTGCGTTTAAGGACGTTGAATACCACGAGCGTGCGGTCAGCTCCGATCGAAATCAACCTGAGCGACGCCTTACGCTGGATGAATATATTCCGCGTGCTGTGCCTGATTGGAAAGTCGCCCAAGCGAAAAAACTGTATCGTGAACATTACGACACGTTGAAAACCATCGGTGAGCAGTACCAAGTTCAGCCGCGTTTTATTGTGGCTTTATGGGGCGTAGAAAGTAATTTTGGCAAACTTCAGGGCAGTTATAATGTGATTGAAGCTTTATCAACATTAGCCTTTGATGGTCGTCGAGAGGCATTTTTTCGTAAAGAGACCATGGCCGCGCTGAAGATATTACAGCAAGGGCACATTGCGCCAGAAGCGATGAAAGGCTCTTGGGCAGGGGCAATGGGCCAATGCCAGTTTATGCCAAGCTCGTTTATTAATTACGCGGTCGATGGCAATCAAGATGGTAAGAAAGACATTTGGCAAACAGAAGCCGATGTTTTTGCGTCTGCTGCGAATTACTTAAAAAAAGCCGGGTGGGATGATACTTATACATGGGGGCGGCAAGTACAGCTACCTGCAGGGATAGATCGTACTTTGCTTGGCACCGACAGTGATAAAGCACACTCATTGAGTGCCTGGCAGACGCGTGGTGTGCGCCGGTTGAATGGTCAGGCGCTACCTGCCGTCGATATCAACGCGTGGTTGATTCAGCCTGATGATGGTAAAGGCAGGGCTTATCTTGTTTATAATAATTATCAGAGTTTATTGAAATGGAATCGCTCGCACTACTTTGCGTTAGCGGTGAGCCATTTGGCAGACAGAATTAAATTTGGTTAAGGGATAAAAAAAAGAGGCTGAGCGCCTCTTTTTTTATGCGGGAATATGGACTTAGGCTTCTTGGCCTGGGATGAGGAAATCTTCCTGCTTAGCCGCACCGCTCTCAATCGCTTCGCGAATCACTTTAGGCATACGACCTTGGCCTGTCCAGGTTTTTTGTGAGCCATCTTCGCCCGTATATTGATATTTTGCTGGACGAGTCGCGCGTTTACCCGATGCTTTGCTCTTTGAAGCACCACCTAACAATGCCACGATTTCTTCTGGGTCAATACCGTCGGCTTCTAACATAGCACGGTATTTTTCTAACTTCTCTAAGCGCTCTTTTTCTTGCGCTTCAGCTTGGCGATCGATTTCTTTGCGCTCTTCAACAACCGTTTGTAATTTTTCTAAGGCTTCGTTCAGTTGCTCAGTAGACATCTCTTTTGCAACTGCGCGTAAGCTACGCAAATTGAGTAAGGCTTTCATTGCATCAGACATTATTGGTTCCTATTTGATTTATATGTTAATTGAAAGAATGATAGCAGTATAATTGAAATATACAATATGACCTATATTAATACGCCATATTGTTCATTAATTGCAAGTTAACCGCAAATTTGACTTTAATTCTATTGTCTTTTTTGAAACAGATGTCTAAAAAAATAGAAGATAAGACGCATTTTATTGGCATCGAGTAAGGTGGGGGTTAATCGACGTTTTTTCAACCATAAATAGTTGCGATAGTAAACACGTTGTGTAGAATGCACCACGCTTAACGTAGAGGTGCGTTGTTTATAAGTCGTGCGCAAGAGGGTGATACCGATGAGAGCGCATAAAAGGAAACAACGCCGAAGCCAATCAGGTCATCACACCGATTGAGCTGGGGCTGTTACCGAATAGGGGCAGCACTGCCATAGTACTTGGAAATACACTATGGAGCGCTACTGTATGTAGGAGGCAAGCTGTTTGCCGTGTGATACCACACCTTACCGTCTTCATTTCTGCAGTAGATCTCCAACCACCTGGTTGACACTGAGATCATGAACTTAACAGATTTTTCTTCATCCGCTTTATCACTGCTTCCCCCTTTATTGGCGCTAGGCCTCGCGATTGCCACACGACGGGTTTTATTGTCGTTGGGCATGGGAATCGTACTGGGTACTGTATTACTGACCGATTTTTCTTTCCTCTCTTCTGGACAGTACTTACTTGAGGTGATCACTGGACTATTTATTGCTGATGGAGGCTTAAATAGCTGGAATTTAAGTATTCTCGCGTTTCTTATTTTACTCGGTATGATCACTGCGCTCCTGTCTCTTTCTGGAGGCACACGCGCGTTCGCCAATTGGGCGCAAAGTCGGATCAAGAGTAAACGTGGGGCGAAACTGCTCGCCGCTTTTCTCGGCGTATTTATATTTGTCGATGATTATTTCAACAGCTTAGCGGTGGGCGCCGTTTCTCGCCCCGTGACAGATAGATTTCACGTCTCTCGAGCGAAACTGGCTTACATTCTTGACTCCACGGCAGCCCCTATGTGTGTGATCACACCAGCATCAAGCTGGGGAGCCTATATCATTACCGTGATTGGCTCGATTTTAGTGGCGCATGGTGTGACGGATTACACGGCGCTAGGGGCATTTGTCACCATGATCCCGATGAACTTTTACGCCATTTTTGCCTTGCTCTTAGTGTTTGCGGTGGTTTGGTTTCAACTGGATATTGGCCCGATGCGTCAGTTTGAATATCAGGCGAAAAAAGGCAGTCGATTGGGCGATGAAAGTGAAAACTGCGCTGATATCTGCGATGACTTAGGGATTGAAGAAAGTGATAAAGGCAGCGTGGCTGATTTGGTCGCCCCCATTATTATGCTAGTCGTGGCGACGGTGGGGGCGATGCTATATACCGGCGGGCAGGCCTTGGCCGCTGATGCACAATCCTTTTCTCTCCTCGGCGCGTTTGAAAATACCGATGTCGGTATGTCATTGCTGTGGGGTGGACTGGCGGGTTTAGCTGTGTCCTTAGTGATGACAGGTAAACAAGGTATTGCGGTATCAGATATTGCGAAAACCCTTTGGGTGGGCGCAAAGTCTATGTTTGGCGCGATCCTCATTCTGTTATTTGCTTGGTCAATTGGCCATATTATTGGTGATCTACAAACAGGCAAATATTTGTCGTCCTTAGTTGAGGGGAACTTACCGGCGCAACTCTTGCCGGTGGTGCTCTTCTTGTTGGCAGCAGTGATGGCCTTTGCAACAGGGACGTCGTGGGGGACGTTCGGTATTATGCTTCCTATCGCAGGCGATCTTGCCGCGGCGACAGACATTGCACTGATGCTACCTATGCTCTCAGCAGTATTGGCGGGGGCGGTATTTGGCGATCATTGTTCACCAATTTCTGATACCACTATCTTGTCTTCAACAGGAGCACGATGTGGACATATTGACCACGTCGCCACCCAGCTCCCTTATGCTATTGGCGGGGCGCTTGTCTCAACCGTAGGCTTCATGGTGTTAGGCTTTACCGCGTCACTTCTTTGGTCTTTGATGGCGACCGTGTTTGCGTTCGTTGCACTATGTGCTGGGTTAATGTGGCTTAAAAAGCGACCGTGTAAATTGGTCGGTTAATTATCTAGCCTCGCTTCGGCGGGGCTTTTCTTTTTCTGCTAGTGCGGTAGCATGCCTGTTTATTTAATCCAGCTCGCCCAAAACGGGCATTACGTGTAGAGACAGTTATGGCTCAGTTATACTTTTATTATTCGGCAATGAACGCGGGTAAGTCGACCACCTTGTTACAATCGGCCTTTAACTACCAAGAGCGCGGTATGCAGCCTCTACTATTTACCGCCGCGATTGATAACCGCTATGGGGTCGGAAAAATTAGTTCGCGAATTGGCTTAGAAGCTGATGCCCACCTGTATGACAATCAGACGTCGCTATTTGAGCACGTTGCGACCATCTTGGCGCAAGAGAAAGTTGACTGTTTATTGATTGATGAGAGCCAATTTTTGACCAAACAGCAAGTCCTTGAGCTCACCGATGTGGTGGATAAGCTGCGGATCCCAGTATTGTGTTATGGATTAAGAACGGATTTTCGTGGTGAGCTGTTTGAAGGGTCGCAGTACTTGTTGGCGTGGGCTGATAAGCTCGTTGAACTGAAAACCGTGTGCCATTGTGGACGTAAAGCGAGTCGAGTTATTCGCCAAGATAGCGAGGGTAATGCCATTGCGGATGGTGATCAGGTGGTGATTGGGGGCAATGAACGTTATGTTTCTGTGTGTCGCCGCCACTACAAACAGATGCTTGGGTTACTCTAGACGGCATTGAGTTCGGTCAAACACAACAAAGGCGAGCGGTAAGCTCGCCTTTTCCATTTGGCCGACCGGATTCAGCGCTATTTAGCCGCTTCTTGATCGACTGGCACAATTTCACTGGCATGGTAGCCTTTTGGTCCTTCCTGAACCTCGTAGTTGACGGTTTGTCCCGCCTTTAATGTCTTATATCCGTCCATCTGGATGGTAGAATAGTGGGCAAACACATCGCCTTCTCCTTCTACCGGACAAATAAAGCCAAATCCTTTTGCATTGTTAAACCATTTTACTGTACCAGTTTCCATGCGACACATCCTTCTTGCATCAAACTTTGCATACCTGCGATAAACGCGTTCATTCCACCTCATCAATCCCGGCAGCGCGGCACTGTTGCCATCACTGATATGATTGAATAGAAGTGACATGGTTAGTTTACCTACCACATGTTTCACTTTAGTAGATACTTTTAGGCAGTCAAGTGTGGGGTATAACTTATAACAGTAATGTAATATCGAATCGAAAAAGTGTGAGGAAGTGGCAATTATTCATTCAACAACAGACATCTCAATTGCATAGTTTTTTAGATTTTACCCTGGATGTTTTCGCTATAAACCCGTGTGACTACAGTGATAGATGCGCTATTACAGGGCTGAACTATTACTTTTTATTCTAATAACTTGCTCTTTAGCCCTTAAGTGTTTGGATTGGCATGATCGCTACTGGCATTACGTAACGAGTACGCCTGCTTAAAAATGATCATGGAGTGAATATTGTGAATCGAGAGAGGCGTGTGCCTATTTCTCACCTGTCGCGCTTGATGCGATCCACCCACACGTTATTTGCTAGCCGGATTGCCTTGTTTTTTATGCATTTTGATGCAGTGAGCGATGACACGTTCGTGTCGCGCGCAGTGAACGAAATGCTGCGTCAGACACTATTACATAATGCAGTGCTTAACAATTGCTCAGGCAAACGGTGTTCGCAATGAAAAGGTTGCTGGAATACAATCTGTGGCTTAACTTTAAGTATAGGTGGACGGGAATCGTGGATGGCAGTAGTGCCCCGCCACATCACTTACCGAGACACCCTAACAATGCATTGAATGAGTTATGAGTAATTGGAACCAGTGGGGTTTGCCTGACGCAGAGGCCGAATCGTCAGAAAAAACCAAGTTGCAACCGCCATCAATGTACAAGGTGGTGCTAAATAATGATGACTATACTCCGATGGAGTTTGTTATCGATGTGCTCCAGACGTTTTTTGCCATGGATGTGGACAAAGCGACGCAAGTCATGCTGACGGTGCACTATGAAGGAAAAGCGGTCTGTGGCGTATTTACCGCCGAGGTCGCTGAAACGAAAGTTGCACAGGTAATGATGTATGCCAAAGAGCATGGCCATCCGCTACTGTGCACGATGGAGAAAGCTTAGCCGGCTCCATCACGCTTTAGCGCGGTTTTTGAGGGAGGTGCCTTTATGCTTAACAAAGAACTTGAAGCCAGTTTGAATGGCGCGTTTGCACGTGCGCGTGAAAAACGCCACGAATTCATGACGGTGGAGCACCTGCTTCTCGCGTTGATCGAAAATGCGGCCGCGCACGATGCGCTGGTCGCGTGCCGTGCAGATTTGGAGGCGCTGCGCAAAGAACTTGATGCGTTTATCGAACAAACCACGCCGCTGATCCCTGCGGACGATGAGTCGCGGGAAACGCAGCCAACGCTAAGCTTCCAGCGAGTACTCCAGCGGGCTGTTTTTCATGTGCAGTCATCCGGTCGTAGCGAAGTAAGCGGTGCGAACGTGTTGGTGGCCATCTTTAGCGAACAAGAGTCCCACGCCGCTTACCTGCTTAAAAAGAACGACGTGAGTCGCCTTGACGTAGTCAACTATATCTCTCATGGCACCACAAAAGATGAAGGCGACGATCTGCCAAGCAGTGACATGGGCGCCGATGAGGCCGGTGCGGAGCCGGGTGAAGACCGGTTGGAGAACTTCGCGACTAACCTTAATCAGCTCGCGCGTGTTGGCGGTATTGATCCGCTAATCGGTCGTGATAAGGAACTTGAGCGCACCATCCAGGTACTGTGTCGCCGTCGTAAGAATAATCCCCTGTTGGTTGGCGAAGCCGGGGTCGGTAAGACGGCAATTGCAGAAGGGCTCGCATGGCGCATTGTCGAAGGGCAAGTGCCAGATGTGATCAAAGATTGCGTGATTTATTCGCTCGACATTGGGTCTCTGTTAGCCGGGACCAAATACCGTGGTGACTTTGAGAAGCGCTTTAAATCGATCTTGAAGCAACTCGAAAAAGAAGATCATGCGGTGCTCTTTATCGACGAGATCCACACTATCATTGGCGCAGGTGCTGCCAGTGGTGGCCAGGTAGATGCCGCCAACTTGATTAAGCCGCTGTTGAGTAGCGGAAAGTTACGCTGTATCGGCTCGACGACCTACCAAGAGTATGGCTCTATCTTCGAAAAAGAGCGGGCACTGGCGCGCCGTTTCCAGAAAATCGACGTGATTGAGCCCTCTATTGATGACACCACTAAAATCTTGATGGGGCTGAAACCCAAATACGAAGCCCACCACGAAGTGCGTTATACCAATAAGGCCATTCGCGCTGCTGTGGAGCTGTCGGCGAAATACATTAATGAGCGTCATTTGCCAGACAAAGCGATCGATGTGATCGATGAGGCGGGGGCGCGGTGTCGTATGGCGCCAGCGAGCAAACGCAAGAAGACGGTCAATGTCCCTGATGTTGAGAGTATGATTGCGAAAATGGCGCGTATTCCTGAGAAGTCGATTTCTTCGTCAGATAAAGATGTGCTGCAGTCGCTGGATGACAAGCTGAAAATGTTGGTGTTTGGCCAAGATACCGCCATCACCGCGTTGTCTGAAGCGATCAAGTTAAGCCGCGCAGGACTGGGCGATGAGAATAAACCGGTCGGCTCTTTCTTGTTTGCCGGGCCCACCGGGGTCGGTAAAACCGAGGTCACGGTACAATTGGCCCGCGCGATGGGCATTGAGCTGCAGCGCTTTGACATGTCGGAGTACATGGAACGTCACACCGTGAGCCGCTTGATTGGTGCTCCCCCAGGCTATGTGGGATACGATCAGGGCGGGTTGCTGACCGATGCGGTGATCAAGCACCCATACAGTGTAGTGTTGCTTGATGAAATTGAGAAAGCACACCCAGACGTGTTCAACCTGTTGTTACAGGTGATGGATAATGGCACTTTGACGGACAACAACGGACGCAAAGCCGATTTCCGCAATGTTATCTTGGTGATGACGACCAATGCTGGCGTGGCCGAGACGGTGCGTAAGTCGATTGGCCTGATTCAGCAAGACCACAGTCATGATGCAATGTCCGAAATTAAGAAGGTGTTCTCGCCAGAGTTCCGTAACCGTTTGGACAACATCATCTGGTTTAATCACTTGGATGAGCAAGTTATCTTGCAAGTGGTGGATAAGTTCATTGTCGAGCTACAAGCTCAACTGGACGCCAAGGGCGTGTCGCTTGAGGTGACGTCAGAGGCTAAGCGCTGGCTAGCGGAAGAAGGCTATGACAAGGCAATGGGAGCACGGCCGATGGGGCGCGTTATCCAAGATAACTTGAAAAAGCCACTGGCTAATGAGCTGCTGTTTGGCTGTCTGGTCAATGGAGGGACGGTTCGTGTGGTATTGAAAGATAACCGGTTGGACTTCCAATTCAGTGATCAAATGGAACCTGCTTAATCATCTTGAGACGAAAAAGCAAAACCCGGCATCGCTGCCGGGTTTTTTGATCGCGTTCGGAGGATTAACGCGAACGGAAAACGATGCGACCTTTGGACAAATCGTAAGGGGTCATTTCAACAGTGACTTTGTCGCCGGTCAGGATGCGGATGTAGTGCTTACGCATCTTGCCTGAAATGTGGGCAGTCACCACGTGACCGTTTTCTAGTTCTACGCGGAACATAGTATTAGGCAACGTATCGAGTACGGTGCCTTGCATTTCAATTACGTCTTCTTTTGCCATTGAATCCTCTTAGGCCTCTTCTGGTAGCCAATTTTTTGACCGACAGATAATGCCTCTATTCTGAAAGTCTGTAAAGTTCGGGTGCGAATTTTACCCTGTTGGGGCGCTCCTTGCTAGAAAAAATAGCCACTATTGTGGAATAAGCGGCCAGGAAAACGCCCGCCACTGCTGGTTGATAAAGCGTTGATGTGGATAATAGTCCGCCTTGTAGCGCATCGCTGGACAGGTGTCGATTTGATAGCCCAAGTAGAGCCAGGGTAAATGGAGTGAATGTGCCAGTTGTAGCTGTGCCTGAATACTGACGCGTCCAAGAGAGAAGCGGTGCTCTGGTTCGAAAAAGGTATAAAGCGCACTTAACCCATCGGCGACGACATCAGTCACGGCGATGGCAACCAGGGTGAGTTGGTTATGATCGCGTTGATACAAATGGATAAAGCGCGGGGATAACCAGTCACTACCGATAAAGTCGAGAAAATCTTGGCGCTTGGCAGGGTACATATTGCCATCAGCATGGCGAGTGGCGATGTACCGTTGAAAGAGTGCAAACCAGTTCTCATCAAGCTCATCACTCACTCTAATCTCTAGGCGATTAAGCTGGCTGCGATGACGCTTTTGGCTTTTTGAGGGTTGATATTTGGCCACATCAATCCGAAGCGCTTGGCAGGCCTGGCATTGAGGACAGTGCGGCCGGTAAATAAGGTTACCACTGCGACGAAAGCCAGCGGCTAACAGTGCAGCATATCGCTCGGGCGTGTGGTAATCCGCCGACATCACCACGGCCAGTTGCTCTTGCTGGTGAGACAAGTATTGGCAAGGTGCTGTAGGCGTGACGCCTACCTGGATCCCCACACTCATTGTGGTCTCCAATCTGCTATCTGCTGCGGTTGGCAGCCCTGGATAATGGGGTCATCGCGATGAGCGTGCAGCGCGGCGATAAACGCGTCGCGTGTCCAGGGTTTGGCGCCCAAAGAGGCTAAATGTGGAGTCATCATCTGACAGTCAATATAGTGCCCCCCTCGTTGCGCGAAGAATTGGCTAAATTGCCAAAGGGCAAACTTTGACGCATTGGTCGTGTGGGAAAACATGGATTCACCACAGAACACACGGCCTACAGAGACACCGTAAAGCCCGCCGACAAGGTGTGCTCCGTCCCACACTTCCACACTGTGGGCATCGCCTTGCTGATGAAGCTGGCAGTAAGCGGCTTGCATCTCATCGGTAATCCAGGTCTGTTCAGGTCCACGAACAGTCGCGCAGGTAGCGATCACCGTCTCGAATGCGCGATTGAACGTGATGGTATACGCAGACTTTTTGGCGGCTTTACGCAAACTGCGACTGGCGTGAAAATCAGAGGGCTGAAGGATGGCGCGTTCACTCGGTGACCACCACAATAAAGGGTCATCTTCGCCAAACCAGGGGAAAATACCACTGCGATAAGCCGACATTAGCCGCGCAGGTGATAGATCTCCCCCAATGGCGAGCAAGCCATCGGGGTGAGAGAGCGCCTCATTCACGGGCGGAAAGCCGACATCATTTTGCGCTAAAGGGGGTAAAAAGAGGGTCATCGTACACTCTCTGATTACAAGCGGTTCATGAGTTGTGCATAGCGACCGTTACGTGCCAGCAAGTCTTGGTGCGTGCCTTGCTCAATAATGCGGCCTGCATCCATTAAACACACTGTGTCCATATGCGCCAAGCCAACCAATCGATGGGTAATGATCACCACGGTTTTATCCTGACAATGGTCTTGCAGTAAGGATAGGATCTCTGCTTCGGTTTGCACATCCAGTCCTTCCGTTGGCTCATCAAGCAACATAATCGGCGCGGGGTGCAAGAGGCCACGAGCAATCCCCAAGCGGCGGCGCTCGCCCCCAGAGAGTTGTCGTCCGCCGTCGCCCAACCATGCGTCTAGCCCTTGGCCTTCGAGCAGCCCGGTTAAGCCGACGCGGTGCAGGGCAGAGGCGAGATCATCGTCTGATGCATCTGGGCAAGCGAGGGTAAGGTTGTCGCGCAGTGTGCCATTGAACAAATCAACGCTTTGTGTCACCACAGACATGGCGTCACGCAGCGCGGTTTCTTGCCATTGCATTAGAGGCACCCCATCAAGGGTGATTTGACCTTGGGTGGGATCCCACGCGCGGGTGAGCAAGCTCAATAAGGTTGACTTACCACATCCCGTCCTTCCTAGCAGTGCCAGTGTGTGTCCCGGTGTCACGTGGAGCGAGATATTTGAAACCGCGTCTTGTGCCGCGCCTGGGTATTGGTAACTGACGTTATCAAAGCAAATATCGCCGACGGCAGGGCCAGTATGTCCGTGGGAAGGGAAGGGGACACTGGGTGCTCGCTCGGTGATCGCATTCAGTCGTTTGGCAGCGGTAAGCGTTTTACCCAGATATTGGAACGCGGCGGTAATAGGCATCATCAGCTCAAAGCTGGCCATGGCTGTAAAGGCGACCATCGCGATCAGTGGGCCTGGCATACGCTCACCGACACCATCTGCTGCGAGCCAAATCATCATCACCAATGTTAGCCCTGTGGCCGCGACGAGCACGGCATTGGCCAATCCGGTAATACGCGCCATATTGGCTTGTGCGTGAAGCATCGCTTGCTCGCTGTCATTGATGCGGGCGCGATAACGGTCACGTGCGCCAAATAAAGCCAGCTCGGCGTGGCCTTGTAACCAATCTAGCAGTGCTATGCGTGTGGCTGCGTTTTGCTCCAATTGAGCACGGCCTTGATCGTTACCCAAGCGATAAAAAAGGATGGGCAGCCCAATCAGTAACGCGAGCAAGGTCAGTCCAAGCGCCATGCCAAGCCTTGGGTCAAACCACCCCAGGAAGAAACTCACCGCCAGGATACCGACGATACCGACCATCATCGGGCTGACTAGGCGCAGATAAACGTGATCCATGGCATCGACATCGGCGACCATGCGATTAAGCAAATCGCCATCACGCATATTCAGCCCTTGATCAGGGACTAACGGGGCGAGTTTGCGAAAAAATGACACGCGCAAATCTGCCAATAGTTTGAAGGTGGCATTGTGGCTAACCACACGTTCGGCCCAACGACCAAAGGTACGACCAATAGAGAAGCCACGCACACCCGCGGCAGGGAGCATGTAATTAAAGGTAGCGATACTCGCTAGGCCTGCAACAGCCGCAGCGGCAATAAACCAGCCGGAGAGGGTGAGTAGGCCAATAGCAGCAAATAGTGTGGCAAACGCCAGCACCATGCCTAAACTCAAACCAAACCAGTGGCGCTTATAAAGGCGAAGATAGGGCAGTAGTTCACGCATCGAGGTTTCTCCTATCGGCGGAAGCCAGCATCTCTGCCAGCGGGCCCGAGTCAGCCAGACTGTGATATGGGCCTTGTTGCACGAGTTTCCCATCCATCATTACCCAGACTTGGTCACTGTTGGCGAGTGAGTCCAAACGGTGCGATACCTGTATACAGGTTTTATCGTGTGTTGCTGCACTCAAGGTTTCTAGCACGCGATTTTCGCTATGTGCGTCTAGGCTTGCAGTCGGTTCATCCAGTACCCAGAGGGCGCCATCTTGTAATAGCGCTCGCGCGACGGCAATGCGCTGTGCTTGACCCACCGATAACCCCCCATTTCGGTCACCGACAGCGTGGGCTAAGCCGTCGGTCAATCGCATCACAAATTCATCCACGTACGCTTGCGTCATCACCTGATTAATCATATCTGGCGTTGCCTCAGGGTTGGCCAGAGCAATATTGTCGCGGATACTGCCGTGGAAAAGTTGCGGATTCTGCCCGACCCAACTGATCGATTGGCGCCAGTGGCTGATGGAGAGATCACGGCGTTCGCAGCCATTAATGGTGAGGCTACCACGGTAGGGCAGAAAACCAAGCAGGGCGTTAAGGAGGCTGGATTTACCCGCGCCACTGACGCCAATGAGCGCAATCTGCTCGCCTGGCTGAACGGAAAAACGCATGGGCCCAGCCAATACGTGGCCGTCGGGGCTGAGTACCTCCAGGTCGTGCGCGATAATAGCGACGGTGGATAAATCAGGCGTGGCCTCACCTTGAGTGCCGGTATCTGGCTGAGCGTCCAGGAATTCGACGATCGACTCAGCCGCACCAATCGCTTGCGCCTTGGCGTGATAAAAGGTGCCGAGATCGCGCAACGGCTGATAAAACTCGGGGGCGAGCACTAAAACAAATAAACCGGTAAACAGCGAAATGGAGGCGCCATAGTGACCAAAGTCGAGCTCACCAATAAAGCTAAAGCCGAAATAGACGGCGACAACGGCGATGGAAATAGCGGTGAAAAACTCCAGCACGGCCGATGATAAAAAGGCGAGGCGCAGCACTTCCATGGTGCGTTGACGAAACGTGTGTGACGCGAGATGAAGCTGCTCGGCCTCCGCTTCGACGCGGTTAAACAGCTTGAGTGTGGGCAGTCCACGCAATCGGTCGTAGAAGTAACCGGATAAACGTTGCAGTGCCTTAAAGTTTTTTCGGTTGGCATCAGCGGCTTTAATGCCAACCAAGGCCATAAAAAGGGGGACCAACGGTGCGGTCACTAAAAAGATCAATCCTGAGGCCCAGTTGATTGGGAAAACGGCGACTAAGATCACCAACGGGATCAGAACGGCGATGGCCATTTGCGGTAAATAACGGGCAAAAAAGTCTTGTAACTCTTCCACTTGCTCTAAAATCAGACTCGCCCAACTGCCTGCTGGGCGCCCTTGGATACTCACCGGCCCCAACGCTTCGAGACGATTCAGGATTAAATGACGAATATGTTGGCGAATCGCTTCACCACAGCGGTAGCCCGTTTGCTCTTTCGCCCAACTGCATAGCGCACGCACTATCACGACAACAGCCAGGGCAAAAAAGCTTGGGAGTAGGGCAAATTTATCCGTTTGTTCAATAATCAACTGGTGCAGCAGGTGGGCAAGAAGTGCTGCCTGGGCAATCAAAAGCACACCGGAGAGGAGTGCAATACTAATCGTCGCAACTAACCAGGGTTTGGCTAACGTGCTCTGCGACTTGAGCCATTGGGTTAGCGCCCGCTGTTTAGATTTATCCATATCGTCTTATTGTTTTATGAGAGCCTACAAATAGGCTGGGCAGGCCACCGAACGGCAGCCTGCATGAGAGCGTGGGCTTACTGATTATTTGCCAGAGCGTCGAGATAGCGCTCGGCATCTAATGCGGCCATACAACCGGTGCCTGCGGAGGTGATCGCTTGACGGTAAACATGATCCATCACATCACCAGCAGCAAAGACACCTTCAACGCTGGTTTGAGTGGCGTTGCCATTAAGGCCCGACTCAACCTTGATGTAGCCATTTTCCATCTCTAATTGACCCGCAAAAATATCGGTATTGGGTTTATGGCCGATAGCAACAAACACACCCATCACATCCAGTGTTTCGGTTTCATCACTTTGGGTGTCTTTCAAGCGTGCTTGGGTCACGCCCATTTCATCGCCTAAAACTTCATCCAACACGCGATTGGTATGAAGGACAATATTGCCGTTGTTGACTTTATCCATCATGCGGTCAACGAGGATTTTCTCGGCTCGGAAGGTCTCGCGACGGTGAACAACATGCACTTCTGAGGCAATATTCGACAAGTACAAGGCCTCTTCGACCGCCGTGTTACCACCACCGATCACCGCGACTTTCTGGTTGCGATAGAAAAAGCCATCACAGGTCGCACAGGCTGAGACGCCCCGCCCTTTAAATGCCTCTTCAGATGGAAGGCCAAGATATTGCGCAGAGGCACCGGTAGAAATAACCAACGCATCACAGGTGAACTCACCGTTATCACCTTTTAAGCGGAACGGGCGTGAGGATAAGTCCACGTCATTGATGTGATCAAAGATAATCTCAGTCTCGAATTTTTCCGCATGGGCTTTCATGCGATCCATCAATGCCGGTCCTGTCAGTCCCTCAGGATCGCCAGGCCAGTTTTCAACGTCGGTGGTGGTGGTCAGCTGGCCACCTTGTTGCATTCCGGTCACCATCACAGGGTTTAAGTTAGCGCGCGCGGCGTAAACAGCGGCCGTATAGCCAGCCGGGCCTGAACCCAGGATCAATAGGTTCGCATGCTTAATGTTACTCATTCACGTCTCCGAGCAGGAAAGAGGTTCGTTTTTGAATGGACTGATTGTAGGTAAATTAGAAAGGTAAAGAAAGGGCACCGTGATGGTGCCCTCGATTTCTATGATTGGCGTGGCCGATTAATGTGCCGACTTCAGTGCGTCCATTGCGTCAACATAAGGTAAATCAAAACCTTCTGCGACTTCTTTGATGGTTACTTGACCGCCAATGACATTCAGACCGTTACGTAGATGCGCATCTTCGACCAAGGCATCACGATAGCCTTTATTCGCCAGCTTAACGATATAAGGCAGTGTGGCGTTGTTCAGAGCGACAGTAGAAGTACGTGCTACCGCGCCAGGCATATTGGCAACACAGTAGTGAACGACATCATCCACGATATAGGTGGGATCTGCATGGGTTGTCGCATGTGATGTCGCGAAACAGCCACCTTGGTCGATAGCGACGTCCACCACGGCGGCGCCTGGCTTCATACGCTTAATGTGATCTTCGTTAACCAGCTTGGGTGCAGCAGCACCTGGGATCAGCACGGCACCGACAACCAGATCGGCGTTCAATACGTGTTGTTCAAGGGTTTCTTCTGTGGAGTAGACCACTTTGGCACGCCCTTGGAACTCTTCATCTAGGCGACGTAAGGTATCGACATTTTTGTCGAGAATCGTGACGTCAGCACGCAGACCAACGGCCATACGAGCAGCGTTCGAGCCGACAACACCACCGCCTAGTACCACGATTTTCGCCGGCTCAACGCCGGGTACACCGCTGAGCAGCATGCCCGAACCGCCGTGTGATTTTTCTAGCGCTTGTGCACCTGCTTGAATAGACATGCGGCCGGCGACCTCAGACATGGGCGCAAGGAGTGGCAATCGACCTTTAGAATCTGTTACCGTTTCGTAGGCAATACAGATGGCTTTACTTTTAATTAAGTCTTCTGTTTGCGGAAAATCTGGTGCAAGATGCAAATAGGTGAACAAAATCTGTCCTTCGCGGAGCATCGCACGCTCAACGGCTTGTGGCTCTTTCACTTTGACGATCATCTCTGCTTTGGCAAAGACGTCAGCAGCAGTAGGAAGGATAGACGCGCCGGCGGCTTTATAGTCGTCGTCAGAGAAACCAATACCGTTACCTGCGTTGGTCTCAATGTAGACAGAGTGGCCGTGAGAAATAAGCTCGCGAACACTCGCTGGCACCATACCAACACGGTACTCATGGTTTTTGATTTCTTTTGGAACGCCAATGATCATGCTGTCACCTCTTGTTTATTCAGTGTTATCGGCTGGCTTGTTATTGATATTGTCAATTTTCAGGCTAGTATAAAGGCAACAAACCAGCATTTGATGCTAAAGATCATTTAGATGTTATTTAATTTGGTATATCTTTTTGCAAGGAAGTAACAAGGTGGAATAAAAAATGGTAGATACCAAAAAAAAGCCCTCCAAGGAATTGGACCGCATTGACCGCAACATCCTGAACGAGCTCCAAAAGGATGGGCGAGTCTCTAACGTTGAGTTATCAAAACGTGTTGGTCTTTCTCCTACCCCCTGTCTAGAACGTGTACGACGTCTTGAGCGTCAAGGTTATATCCTTGGCTATACGGCACTGCTTAACCCCCAGTATTTGGATGCATCACTGTTGGTGTTTGTCGAAATCACACTCAACCGCGGCGCGCCTGATGTGTTCGAGCAATTTAACAAAGCGGTGCAAACGCTTGAGGACATTCAAGAGTGCTCGTTGGTGTCAGGGGATTTTGACTACCTGCTTAAAACACGAGTAGCGGATATGTCGGCTTATCGCAAGTTATTGGGTGAAACTTTGCTGCGTTTGCCCGGCGTGAATGACACCCGTACATATGTGGTGATGGAAGAGGTTAAACAGAGCAATCATCTAGTTATCCATACCCGTTAGCCAGGTGATGAAAAGAGGTGCGATGCACCACCTATCGAGACTGAAGCCGAGCGTCATGCTCGGCTTATTTTTTGTGCGGATAGCATAAGATTGTGTGATATCTCGGTAAAGATTTGGCGTAAACATGCATCATGCCTGCCCTCACGGCATGAATGTGATAAAGTCAGGGCAACATGAGCAAGCCTCAAAGTAGGATGAGGAATGCGGTTCAAGAACGGTATTAAACAGGTGATGATGGAGTTTTCTTTACGTCGGGAGCCCAAAGCGGCTCGTGCTAAAGCGCGTTTAGATGGCGTTCAGCGATTAAAAGAGTGTGGGTTTATTCTGGTACTCGCGGCAGCCGTGTTCACCATGGTGGCCCTATTGTCTTTTAATCCGGCCGACCCATCCTGGTCGCAAACTGCCTGGCATGGTGATGTGCACAATGCGGCGGGTGCCATGGGCGCATGGCTCGCCGACAGTCTCTTCTTTTCGTTTGGCATCTTAGCGTATCCGCTGCCTCCAGCGGCGATCCTCGGAGGGTGGGTGTTCTTGCGTCGCCGCAGCGACGATGAACCGATTAATTACACCATTATCGGTGCGCGCATATTAGGACTGTTCATCCTGTTTTTAACCAGCTGCTCGTTGGCCGATTTGAATTTTGACGACTTTTGGCATTTTTCCTCTGGTGGCGTGATGGGGGATGTCACCAACAGTTTGGCGCTGCCGCTATTTAACGTATTAGGCACGACCTTGGTGATGCTGTTTGGTTGGGCGGCTGGCTTTACCCTTTTTACCGGTATTTCTTGGCTAACCATTGTTGACCATCTTGGCGCGATGACGCTCAACGGTGTGACTTGGGCGGTGAATCGGATTCGTGGTGACGCGCCGACCGAGTTAGGCGTGCCAGACACCGAGACACAGAGTACCGCAGCCAATGCATCTGAACCCATGGAGCTCAGTGATTTACGTCGCCTGACGCCGTCAGCGCCGGATAAGGCGGAGCGTACCACCAATGATGAACACACACAGAACCAGGCTGCGTCGCCTATTATTTTTGGTGGACAAGCGCGTTCGGAAACCGATGTACCAGCGACCGATTATTCATCCGCAGACGATGCGGCATCCGTGGCCCATGAGAGCGATCAACCTAGTGAACCGACGCTAGGGCAGTGGGATATCGCGATCGAGCACGAAGTGCCATCTTTCTCGTCATCGGATGTTGAGGTAGAGGAAACAGAGGCGATCAGCGCATCAGCTGAGCAAATGAGTGACCACTCGCAAGCGGATGAAGCGCCTTCAGCCTCATCGTCTCGCCACGCCGACACAACCTATGGCAATCAAGATGGACTGTCCGAGCTTGAGCGTGCAGAACAAGCGAGTAGTGGCGCGGATGAGGATGACGATCCCTTCCAAGAAACCATTCGCCAAGCGCAAAAGGCTCAACAGCAGGCGGCGGGGCTCGACCATCCTTTCCTGGTAAAAGATGAGCCGGATTTACCCACGCCGACAGAGCCTTTCCCGACCCTCGATCTACTCGATCCCGCTCGCCATACTGCAGAGCAGGCGACGCGTGAAGAGCTTGAGAAGATTGCCCGCTTGGTTGAAGCACGGTTAGAAGATTTTAAAGTCCAGGCGCGAGTGGTTGGCGTGTACCCAGGCCCAGTGATCACCCGTTTTGAGCTCGACTTGGCCCCTGGGGTGAAAGTCTCGCGCATTTCTGGCTTATCCAAAGACTTGGCGCGTGCTTTGTCGACCACGGCAGTGCGTGTGGTCGAAGTGATCCCAGGGAAGCCCTACATTGGCCTTGAGCTTCCCAATGAGCACCGGGAGACGGTGTTTATGTCCGAAGTGATTGGAAGCGAACGTTTTAAGAATAGCCACTCGCCTATTTCGGTGGTGCTGGGGAATGATATCGCGGGTGAAGCGATTATCACTGATTTGGGGAAGGCACCACATATGCTGGTGGCCGGTACCACAGGCTCGGGTAAGTCGGTGGGCGTGAACGTCATGCTGGTGAGCATGTTGTATAAAGCCTCACCCGAAGACGTGCGCTTTATCATGATTGACCCTAAAATGCTCGAGCTATCGGTATACGAGGGGATCCCACACCTGTTAACAGAGGTCGTGACCGACATGAAAGACGCTGGCAATGCCCTGCGTTGGTGTGTTGGTGAAATGGAGCGTCGTTACAAGCTGATGTCGGCGCTTGGGGTGCGAAATCTAAAAGGCTTTAACGAAAAAGTGAAGGCGGCTGAAGCCGCCAACAACCCCATCCCCGATCCGCTCTGGAAACCGGGTGATTCGATGGACGAATCGGCGCCTAAACTCGAGAAATTACCGTATATCGTGGTGGTCGTGGATGAGTTTTCCGATTTGATGATGGTCGTGGGCAAAAAAGTGGAAGAACTGATTGCGCGACTAGCACAAAAAGCGCGGGCAGCGGGGATTCACCTTGTGCTTGCCACTCAGCGTCCGTCCGTTGATGTGATTACAGGCTTAATCAAAGCCAACATTCCAACGCGGATGGCGTTTACGGTGTCTACTAAGACAGATTCACGCACTATCCTCGACCAAGGCGGCGCAGAGTCGTTACTGGGGATGGGTGATATGCTCTTTATGCCCAATGGCTCCAACCATCCCATCCGTGTACATGGCGCTTTTGTCAGTGATGAAGAGGTTCACCGTGTGGTGAATAACTGGAAAGCACGTGGTAAGCCACAGTATCTAGACGAAATAACCAAAGGGGATCAAGGCTCTGATAGCTTGTTGCCGGGTGAAGCACCCTCAGGCGGAGATGGGGAAGAGTTGGACCAGCTTTTCGACCAAGTGGTTGAATTTGTCACCGAGAGCCGCCGAGGCTCTGTCTCTGGTGTGCAGCGCCGGTTTAAAATTGGCTACAACCGTGCGGCGCGTATTGTGGAACAACTGGAAGCACATGGTGTCGTAAGCTCACCAGGCCATAATGGTAATCGCGAAGTCATCGCGCCACCGCCACCCAAAGATTGATCGAATGGAAGGTTTCATGACTCGATTCTCTGCTATCCGCCACCTAATGGTGGTGCTGTCTCTACTTTTTGCATTGTCGGTGCAGGCGAAAACGCAGGCGCAACAACACCTGATGGATCGCTTGAGTCAGGTTGACGCCTTTAGTGCGCAGTTCTCCCAAACAGTGCAAAGCCCTGAAGGAGAGGTGATTCATCAAGCAAAAGGGCGGTTGGCGATTCAGCGGCCAAACTTGTTTAACTGGACCACGACCTCACCAGACGAAACCATCATGATTTCCGATGGCGAGACGCTCTGGTACTACAGCCCATTTGTTGAGCAAGTGACGGCGATGTGGTTGGAGGATGCTACGGCACAAACGCCGTTTGTCCTACTGACACGCAATCAGCCAAGTGATTGGCAGGCCTATCAAATCACCCAAGAGGCTGACACCTTTACCTTAACGCCAAAAACTACAGGCACGATTGGCGAATTTGAAGTCACCGTGAAGCCGGATGGTACCTTGACCGGCTTTACCGTGGTTGAGCAAGATGGGCAACAAAGCCAGTTCACGCTGAGCCAATTTAGCCGACAAGCACCGGCGTCGGACGTGTTTTCGTTTACGCCACCCGACTCAGTGATGATCGACGATCAGCGCCAACCAAGATAATTGCCTCGGAGGTGACTGTGTCGACCTTACCGCTTGACTTTGCAGACGATTTTCGCCCACTGGCCGCACGTATGCGGCCACTCACGCTTGACCAGTACATCGGTCAGCGTCATCTTCTCGCCGAGGGTAAGCCGCTTCGCCGGGCGATTGAGTCTGGCTCCCTCCATTCGATGATTTTCTGGGGGCCTCCGGGGACCGGTAAAACCACGCTCGCCGATATTGCCGCGCGCCAAGCCAACGCAGAGCTGGAACAAATCTCGGCTGTGACCTCTGGCGTCAAGGAGATCCGAGAGGCGATTAGACGCGCAGAGCAAAACAAGCAAGCTGGTATTCGTACCGTTCTGTTTGTGGATGAAGTGCACCGCTTTAATAAAAGTCAGCAGGATGCGTTTTTGCCTCATGTGGAAGCGGGAACGGTCACGTTTATTGGTGCCACCACGGAAAATCCCTCGTTTGAGCTTAATAACGCGTTGCTATCGCGTGCCCGTGTGTACCGTTTAACCAGCCTTGACGAGAGCGATTTGGAAGCGGTGATTGATCAAGCACTTGCCGACTCACAACGTGGGCTTGGTGAGCAGCCCTTGACGTTTGAGGAAGGGGTTAAATCGGCATTGACGGCAGCGTGCAGTGGTGATGCACGTATGGCGTTAAACCTACTGGAAATGTTGGCAGACATGGCCGATGGCCAAATCACGATGCCGATGCTTAAAGACGTGGCCGGTGAAAAAGTGGCACAGTTCGATAAGCAGGGGGATGCGTGGTATGACTTGATCTCTGCATTTCACAAATCAGTGCGTGGTTCATGTCCCGATGCCGCGCTGTATTGGTATGCACGCATTGTGAGCGCGGGAGGTGATCCGCTTTACGTGGCAAGACGTTTGTTAGCGATAGCCTCTGAGGATGTCGGTAATGCCGATCCGCGCGCGATGCAGGTGGCACTGAACGCATGGGATTGCTTTACCCGCGTCGGGCCTTCGGAGGGTGAGCGCGCCATTGCACAAGCCGCGGTGTATTTGGCCAGCGCCCCGAAAAGCAACGCGGTGTATACCGCATGGAAACAAGCCTTGCGTGACGCGAAAGACACCGCCAACGCGCCCGTTCCCATGCACCTTCGTAATGCGCCAACAGCATTGATGGAGCAAATGGGACACGGTGATGGCTACCGTTATGCCCACGATGAACCCAATGCGTATGCGGCGGGCGAGCGCTATCTGCCCCCAGAGCTTGGCGAGGCGCGTTACTATCAGCCCGTCAATCGTGGGCTAGAAATTAAAATCGCCGAAAAGCTCGCCTTTCTCGCTGAGCAAGATGCAAAAAGCCCGCAAAAGCGCTAGGCAAATTTACCCTTTTTGGGTAAGGTTTAACTTCGTCAATTTACAGTCAATAACCCGAAAGCACAGGATTAGCATGCTGGATTCCAAATTACTTCGAACTGAGCTGGAAGAAACCGCTCAACAACTCGCTCGTCGTGGCTTTACGCTTGATGTTGACGCTATGCGTGAACTCGAGGAACAACGTAAGGCGCTGCAAATTCGCACCGAACAACTGCAAGCTGAGCGTAATTCCCGATCGAAGTCCATTGGCCAGGCTAAAGCAAAGGGTGAAGACATTGCACCATTGCTAGAAGAAGTATCAAACCTTGGTGATGAATTGGATGCGGCGAAAACGGAGCTCGCGGCACTCCAGCAAAAAGTGAATGACGTGGTCATGAGCGTGCCCAATCTACCTGCGGCCGACGTACCAAGCGGTAAAGATGAATCTGAGAACCAGGAAATCTCACGCTGGGGCGAGCCCCGTCAATTTGAGTTCGAGATTAAAGATCACGTCGACCTTGGTGAACTCACCGGTGGCCTTGATTTTGCCAGTGCAGTGAAGCTATCTGGCTCTCGTTTTATCGTGATGAAAGGGCAAATGGCGCGTATGCACCGTGCGCTCACGCAATTTATGCTCGACTTGCACACCAATGAGCACGGTTATACTGAGATGTATGTGCCTTACTTGGTCAATGCGGACAGCTTGTATGGCACCGGTCAGCTGCCGAAATTTGGTGAAGACTTGTTCCACACCCAGCCGGCGACGGAAGAAGGGGTAGGCATGTCGTTGATCCCAACCGCGGAAGTGCCGCTGACGAACATGGTACGTGATGAGATCATCGATGAAGCCGATTTGCCGCTGTGCATGACGGCACACACACCGTGTTTCCGTTCAGAAGCTGGCTCGTATGGTCGCGATACGCGCGGTCTTATCCGTATGCACCAATTCGACAAAGTTGAGTTGGTGAAGGTGGTTAAGCCAGAAGAGTCGATGGAAGCACTTGAATCTTTGACTGCCGATGCAGAAAAGGTGTTACAACTGCTCAATTTGCCATACCGCAAAGTGTTGCTCTGCACAGGCGACATGGGTTTTGGTGCGGCGAAAACCTATGACCTAGAAGTCTGGTTGCCAGCACAAAACACCTATCGTGAGATTTCATCGTGCTCAAACACCATGGATTTCCAAGCTCGCCGTATGCAGGCGCGTTTCCGCCGTAAAGGTGAGAAAAAGCCTGAGCTGTTGCATACCTTGAATGGTTCAGGCTTGGCGGTGGGCCGTACCTTGGTAGCTATTTTGGAAAACTACCAACAAGCAGATGGCCGTATTGAAATCCCTGAGGTATTGCGTCCATACATGGGTGGACAGACTCATATTGGGTAAGTGTCATCGTGTTGCTATTAAGCCGGCCTTGCGCCGGCTTTTTTATTGCTGTGTATGGTTGAATCTTTGATGGTGTGGATCATTGATGGGTGACAGCGTATTGAAGATATCATCTTCTGGTGTAGGAAAGCGGGCGAGCAGCGCAGCCAGAAAGGTATCGAGTGCATCCAGCATCACGGCGTTAACTTGCTGTGCCAGCGCCAGGCGGCGATTGAGTGACAAGGTGTGTACATCATCAAGCTGTGAGATAACCTGATCTATCTTATCGGTGAATGCATCGCCCAATTCAAGGTCGCGCAGTTGTGCTAAGCGCTTGATGAGTATTTGTTGTTGTAAGCTTAGGGACTGGTGCGCATTGGGCGTTGCGTTATCCAGTTGTATTGACGCGTAGGAAAAGCGTTGGCGAGCTTGAAGTAGCTCTAGCACGGCATACCAAATTTGTTGGTAAGACGAGAGCGTGTGGTCATCACCACAGGCAATTAACACCGGCGGGATGGCTTCATCCACCAAGTACGCTAGGTGCTGCAAGGCGCGGTTTTTCATCTTGGCCTGGGTCACATCATCATATTGTGGCAAGGCGTGAAGGTGATGGAAAAAAAGCCGATACATTGGCTTTTGCGCATGGGGTGCCAAGTGGTGTAATTGACGCGTTTGATCCAGCAATCGTTGATAGTCATACGGATCGACGCGCGGTTGGGTGGCGAGGTAACCTGCATGCTGGAGTAAAGCTCGTAACTCATGCAGTTGATGCAATCGCCAATCCGGTCGTTGACGATACACGATGACCGCCACCACGCTAGCAATCGTGAGCGCCAGTATTCCTATCATCACTAACAATCCCATATGCTCTCCTTGCTATGGCTTCCGCGTATACAGAGCGGAGCATGAAGCATGCCAAAATTGAGAGGTTAATCACGCCTTGCAGCGCAATGACTGGCGCGTGGATGTGCTCTTACTGCGCACCTTACTTGGGCGTGATTGCTCCCTCGTAGTGCAGGGGAGAATCGATGGATGGCACCCATTGGACAAAAAAAGAGCCCGACTGGGCTCTTTATTCTCTGCTTGTGCAAATTGATTAGGCAGCAAGGTTACATGACCCGCATACCTGGCTGGGCGCCCTCATGAGGCTCTAAGATCCAAATCTCTTTCCCGCCAGGGCCGGCCGCTAAAATCATGCCTTCTGACATGCCAAACTTCATCTTTCTTGGTTTTAAATTGGCGACCATCACGGTGTGCTTGCCCACCAGATCTTCCGGCTTGTAGGCCGATTTGATCCCAGAGAAAACCTGACGTGTTTCACCGCCAATATCGAGCTTGAATTTGAGCAGTTTATCCGCTTTTGGCACGGCTTCACACTCAAGGATTTTAGCGACACGAAGATCGACTTTAGCAAAATCACCAAATTCGATTTCATCCGCGAGTGGTTCATCGGCAAGTGGCCCTTGCGCGCTTGCTTTCGCCGCCTCTTCAGTCGCGACATCTTCTTTGCTGTCAGCAATCATGGCATCGACCGCTTTTGGATCAATTCGGTTAAATAGCGCCTTGAACTTGGTGATTTGATGGCCAGTCAGCGGGGTCGCAATGCTCTCCCACGTTAAGGTGTCGTTTAAAAAGCCTTCCGCACGCTCGGCCAGTTTTGGCATCACAGGTTTTAGGTAGGTCATCAGAACTCGGAACAAGTTAATACCCACCGAGCAAATCGCTTGCAGTTCGGCGTCTTTACCGTCTTCTTTGGCGATGACCCAAGGGGCTTTCTCGTCGACGTATTGGTTCGCTTTATCGGCAAGCGCAATGATCTCACGGATCGCTCGGTTAAACTCGCGTGCCTCGTAGAGTTCACCTATGTGCTCGGCTTTATCGATAAAGGTTTGATAAAGCTCAGGCTCAGAGCAAACGGGCGACAGCTGGCCGTCAAAGCGTTTGCTGATAAAACCCGCGTTGCGAGAGGCCAAGTTGACCACTTTGTTGACAATGTCGGTATTCACGCGCTGGATAAAGTCATCCAAGCTTAAATCGAGATCATCAATACGGCTGTTGAGCTTGGCGGCGTAGTAATAGCGTAAGCACTCGGGATCAAGGTGTTTTAAGTAAGTGCTCGCTTTAATGAATGTCCCTTTCGACTTGGACATTTTCGCGCCATTGACGGTGACATAACCGTGCACGAAGACGTTATTTGGCTTGCGGAAACCGGCACCGTCGAGCATGGCGGGCCAGAACAGACTATGGAAATAAACAATGTCTTTGCCGATAAAGTGATATAGCTCGGTGTCGCTGTTGGCTTTCCAATACTCGTCGAAGTCGATGTCGCCGCGTTTGTCACAGTAGTTTTTAAATGACCCCATATAGCCAATCGGCGCATCAAGCCAAACGTAGAAAAACTTGCCGGGTTGATCAGGAATTTCGAAACCAAAGTAAGGGGCATCACGTGAGATATCCCACTGCTGAAGGCCGGTTTCGAACCACTCATTCATTTTGTTGGCAATTTCACTTTGCAGTGAGCCGGACTTTGTCCACTCATTCAGCATTTGCTCAAATTGCGGCAAATCGAAGAAGAAGTGCTCAGAGTCACGCATTACGGGCGTGGCGCCACTCACCGCTGAGCGTGGGTTAATCAGCTCTGCTGGGGTATAGGTCTCACCACAGTTGTCACAGTTGTCACCGTACTGATCGTCGGCGTGACATTTTGGACACTCGCCTTTGACAAAGCGATCCGGCAAGAACATTTCTTTTTCCGGATCAAACAGCTGAGAGATCGTACGGCTGGTGATGTAACCTTTATCGCGGAGCTGAGTATAAATAAACGAGGCGAGCTCACGGTTTTCATCACTGTGGGTGCTGTGATAGTTATCGAAGCTGATATCAAAGCCATCAAAGTCGGCTTGGTGCTCTTGTTGCACGCCAGCGATCATGGCTTCTGGCTCGACACCCATTTGCTGTGCTTTCAACATAATGGGGGTGCCGTGGGCATCGTCGGCACAAATAAAGTGAGTCGTGTTGCCACGTAGGCGCTGATAGCGCACCCATACATCTGCTTGAATATGCTCGAGCATGTGGCCCAAATGAATTGAGCCGTTCGCATAAGGCAGCGCACAGGTCACCAGAATTTTCCGTGGGTTTGCAGCCATAATCTTGTTTGTTCGCTCTTATGATATGAATGGAATGATTGCGGAAATCTTACCTGATACGATATGCCTTGCCTAGTGCAGGCCGTGAGTGAGGCTGTTTATCCGTTAAACGTTAGCTATCCGGCCTAATATATTTTAATCAATGGGATGGTGATGCATGTTGTTTGGCTCTAAAAAGAAAAAAGCACAAAAACAAAAAAAAGACACGGCCGCCCCGCTGACCAATGTGGATGAAGCCGTGAGTCTATTGAATCAGTTTTCACATCCGCGTTTGGTGGAGCAGTGGGCAAGCCAACCACATTGGGTGAGCGTGACTGAACACGGCTTTAAAGTGACGTTTCCATTTGCAGCGGCGTCAGTGATGCAGGCGCTCAATGACTGGCTGAATGCCCAGTCGACGACATTGGCGCAGCAGTTTCAACTGACACAGAGAGTGGCGCCGTTAAAAAGTGGTGATAAGTCGCCCGTCAAAGGGGTGAAAAACCTGTTAGTGGTGAGCTCGGCCAAAGGCGGTGTGGGTAAATCGACGACGGCGGTCAATTTGGCACTGGCACTGCAGGCGGAAGGGGCATCGGTGGGCATTGTCGATGCGGATGTGTATGGCCCATCGCTCCCGATTATGCTCGGCGCTAAAGACAGCGAGCCGCAAACCCATGATGGCAAATTGATGGAGCCTGTGATGCGTCATGGCATTGCCTCTAATTCAATTGGTTACCTGGTGCCCGCTGATAATGCCACTGTGTGGCGTGGGCCAATGGCCTCGAAAGCCTTTGCTCAATTGATCAATGAAACCCGCTGGCCCGAACTTGATTATTTGGTAGTTGATATGCCACCAGGCACCGGTGACATTCAGCTTAGCTTGGCGCAGCAGTTTCCGGTGACGGGAGCGATGGTGGTTACCACGCCACAAGATCTCGCACTGGCTGATGCGATTAAAGGCGTGGCGATGTTTGAGAAAGTACAGGTGCCGGTTCTCGGGGTAATTGAAAACATGAGCTACCATATTTGCTCACAATGCGGTCATCATGAAGCGATTTTTGGTACTGGTGGTGCAGCGAAAATGGCTCGTGAGCAAGGCGTGCCAGTGTTAGCTCAAGTGCCGCTTCATGTCGCGATTCGTGAGGACATAGACGCAGGCACACCGAGTATGGTGGCGCGCCCTGACAGCGAGCATGCTGCTGTCTATCGCCAAATGGCCGCCACCGTCGCCAGTCAGCTTTATTGGCAAGGGGAAACGCGCCCTGAACAAATAAGCGTACAAACGGTGTCGCCCTGATTGAGCAACGTGCAGCTATCGCAGGCTTAAAGCAGCGGGTCAGTCAGGGAAGCGTGATTTTCTCTGGCGCCAGCGGCTTCAACTCCCTATAATCAGGCGGTTTATGTAGATTCCGCCAAGCTTCCTCTGGGTATTCATATTATGAGTGACAACAACCACCAATGCGTTATTATCGGCATAGCAGGTGCCTCTGCTTCCGGTAAAAGCCTGATCGCTAGCACCATTTATAAGGAATTAAAGGAAAAAGTCGGCGATCATCAAATCGGCGTGATCACGGAAGATAGATATTACCGAGATCAAAGCCATCTCAGCATGGAAGAGCGCGTACAAACCAACTATGACCATCCACAAGCGCTAGACCATGACTTGCTTTGCGAGCACCTAGAAAGCCTCGCGGCAGGTCAGTCTGTCGATGTGCCTGTGTACAGCTACTCAGAGCATACCCGCATGGATGAAACCACCACCATGACACCCAAAAAGGTGATCATTTTGGAAGGGATCCTGTTGCTAACCGATCCACGCCTGCGCAATCTGATCCATGCCAGCGTCTTTATGGATACTCCCCTTGATATTTGCTTGTTGCGCCGCATGAAACGTGATGTGGCTGAACGTGGCCGCACGATGGACTCCGTGATGGAACAATATCAGAAGACGGTCCGCCCTATGTTTATGCAGTTTATTGAGCCGTCAAAGCAATATGCCGATATTATCGTGCCACGCGGGGGTAAAAACCGCATTGCGATTGATGTGTTAAAAGCGCATATCGCGCGATTACTGAAAGCCTGATTTGGGTATGATGGTTTCACTGACCTCAATCTCGCTGCTTTTTATGCAGTGGACAACAAGCTAAATGAATGCGGTGCGTGAATGTATCGCCCCATCTATTAACCGTGAGGACTATCCGATGCGACTATGCGACAGGCATATCAAAGAACACCTTGATGATGGCCGCATCAAAATTGAGCCACGTCCGGCAGAGGCGTCGATTTCTGGTGTGACGGCGGATGTGACGTTGGGCAATCAATTCCGGGTGTTTAATGACCACGGCGCAGCATTTATCGATCTGTCTGGCCCGAAAGAAGAGGTCAATGCCCAGCTTGAACGTGTGATGAGTGATGAAATTGAGATTGCTGATGGTGAGGCTTTTTATCTTCATCCAGGCCAGCTCGCGCTTGCTGTCACGCATGAAGCGGTGACCTTGCCTGACGATATCGTCGGCTGGCTTGATGGCCGCTCGTCGTTGGCACGTTTAGGGCTGATGGTGCATGTGACTGCGCACCGGATTGACCCGGGCTGGTCGGGCCGTATTGTGCTGGAGTTCTATAACAATGGTCGTTTGCCCTTGGCGCTACGACCCGGTATGCCGATTGGTGCGTTAAGTTTTGAGCCTATGTCGGGCGCGGCTGATAAGCCGTATAACAAACGCGACAACGCAAAGTATAAAAATCAGCAAGGGGCAGTTGCCTCTCGCATTAGCCAAGACAAGGTTTAACGATTGCAATGCGCCTACGGGCGCATTTTTTTGTTAACGTGGAACCCGATCGCGAAATCATGGTCGATAATGCGGGTATCTCTCGTAAGTGGTATCGCCTGTTACGCACAAGGAGCATCTTGCAATGATAAAAAAAATCGCCCTTACTCTCGCTGTTTTGGTGGTGGTCGTCATGGGTGGCATCGCCGCTTTGCTCGCCACCATTAATCCTAACCAGTTTAAGCCATTGTTGGTCGAGCAAGTTAAAAAACAGACAGGCTATGACATGGTGATCGGTGGCGACATTGCTTGGCAGTTTTGGCCAAGTTTGGGTTTTTCAATCGAGGATGTCGCGATAAAAAATCGCCCCGGCTTTGATGAACCCGATTTGATGCGCTTATCTCAAGCCCGCCTCTCTGTCGATGTGTTGCCTTTGATGTCGCAAACCTTGCAGATCGGCGAAATTACATTGCAAGACCCACATGTGTTTATTCAAACCCTGAGTAATGGGGAGAGCAACCTCATCTCGACATCGCCGACGGCTGAGCCTCAAGCTGAGCCAGCGCCACAATCAGGCTCATCCGCTGATAGCACGAGCACCGAGGCAAAGGCGTGGAACGTATCGCTACAAGGGCTCAGTGTGGCCAACGCGAGTGTGGTCGTCAAAGATGACCAAGCGGGCACCATGACAGCGTTGCGCGATGTGGATCTTGAGGTGGGCAATCTGGCGACGGATGTGTGGACGCCACTGTCAGTGTCGTTGCGCGGCGAGCAAAATGACGCTCGCGTTGAGCTGGAAGGTCAAGGTGAGTTGAAATTGGCCAGTGACCTGATACAAAGCCAGATGCGCAAACTGGCGTTGACGCTCTCCGCCGAGCAAGGTGCACTGACCCTAGAACAAGCGAACCTCACCCTCGATCGTTTGGCGCTGGGTGAGGCGGCGCAGTTGGGCTTTAATATCAACGCGCAAACCGCAGACATCGACGTTGAAAGCTCGGGGCAAGCCCAGGTCACTATCGCAACGACGCAAGATAAGATCACGGTTCAGGGGTTAGACATGCTCACGACGGTGTCTGGCGAGCCTATCCCCAACCAGTCGCTTAGCCAAGCGCTAGCCGCTGATATTGTGTTTGACATCAACCAGCAAACGTTGACGGTCAGTGAATTGATCAGCCGATTAAACGACGATGATGTTGTGGTGGATGGCAAAGTGGCAGTTAAATTGACGGAGATCCCCCAAGTTCGCTTTGCGCTGAATACCAACCATATTGACCTCGATACGCTGATACCGACAGACAATGCAGCGCCTAATCAATCTGCAAACGATAGTGAATCTGGCTCTAATGATAAATCCAGCCCGAGTACGCAAGCGGCGCCACTGAGCAAAGAAGAGCCTGATTTGAGTGTGTTGAAGACGCTAGATATTGCCGGCTCACTGGCAATGAAAGGGCTTACTGTGAGTAACGTTACCTTAGGGCAAACACGCGCGACGGTGGCCATCGACCGTGGCAAGGTCGACGTGTCAGAGCTGACGACGCAAGCCTATGAAGGCAGCGTGGTTGTGCAAGGGATGTTAGATGCTACGCAAACGCCCGCTCGCTATCAGGTAAGTAAAAAAGCACGTGGGATCCAAGTGCTTCCGCTGCTGGAAGACGCTGCCCAGGTTGATCTTTTAGAGGGTAAGGGTAACGTCGATATCAATGTACAGGGCAAAGGTTTGTCGCCGTATGCATTACGTCAAGCGATTCAAGGCAGTGTCGCTATTTTCTTCGAAGATGGCGCGATTAATGGGATAAACTTGGCGCAGATGCTCAGAGAGGCGAAAGCGACGCTGAAAGGTGAGTCGGCAGCGGCCGCCAATGAAGTACGTAAAACAGACTTTAGCGCACTCACTGCGAGCTTTACCTTAGGCAACGGCATGGCACGCACCACCGACTTACTGTTGGAAGCGCCCGCGCTTCGGGTACGTAGTGACGGACAAACCGATCTGTTACAAGAGACACTCGATTTTAATGTCTATACCTCGGTGGTCGAGACCAGTAAAGGCCAAGGCGGTAAAGATATTGATGAACTGCGTGATGTCACCATCCCAGTGACGGTGGCCGGTACCTGGCAATCGCCGAGCTATAAACTAGACATTAAGCAGCTACTCAGCAGTAATAACGCGTTGGAAGAAAAAGCCCGCAAAGAGGCGCAACGAGGGTTGAAAAAGCTACTGGGTGATAAAGCGGATGACGATAAGGTCAAAGAGACGGCAGATAAACTCCTTAATTTATTTCAGTGATCGGCTGACAAGCTATTGGGCTATCTAATGCAAAGCCATTAAAGGACGGTTTATGGATTCTGTCACGCAAGCAGCGTTGGGCGCCACTGTCGCGGGCCTAGTTGCCGGTAAACGCTGCTCTCCGAAAGTGCTACTGGCGGGCGCAGCCCTCGGAACCTTACCGGATCTGGATGTATTGATTGATTACGGCGACCCGGTGGCGAATACCGTGAATCATCGAGGCTTCAGCCACTCGTTGTTTGTGTTGCCTTGGGTCGGCGCACTCATTGCATGGTGCTGGTGGCGCTGGCAGCGTCAGTGGCCACTTTGGCAAGTGATGACGCTGGTCATCGCGGTGCTTGTCACCCATCCATTGCTCGATGCAATGACGGTATATGGAACCAAGCTATTCTGGCCGCTTGAGGTGCCATCGGTAGCGGTGGCGAGTCTGTTTATTATCGATCCCCTGTATACGGTGCCTCTACTGGTTGCGCTCATCAGCGCATTGGTATGGCGCCATCTGGGAGCCAAGGCATGTGGTGTTGGGTTGATGGTCTCGAGCCTTTACTTGGCCAGCTCTGTGTACCAGCTCCAACAAATAAAAACCCGTGTTGCCGAACAAACACAAGGAACCTTGCTGGAAGGCCAGCCGTTAATCATTATGCCAACGCCGTTTAATACCTTACTGTGGCGTGTGGTCGTCAGTGGCGAAGAGCAATACTGGGAGGGGTTAGCCTCACGACTTGATGCCAACCCTTCAATTGATTGGGTGGCGCAGCCTCTGGGAGAGTGGCCACTGGCCAACTCTGATACCCTCAGCGCTCTGCGGACGTTTTCACGTAATTTTATTCGCTTTGAAAACCGAAACGGGCAGCAGGTAGTCACCGACTTGCGCTTTGGTGTGGCCGCCTATCAGCCGTTCCAGTTTTTGCTTGCAGAACAAAATACAGACGGGGACTGGTATCCTGTGTCGCCCAAACAACTTGAGCCTGGCCCGTTGCCCGAGACCGCGCTACCCGCGTTGTGGCAACGTTTGTTGGGCGATCAATCGATAGACGCCAAACTCTGCCGGCAGTCGTGTCAGCAAACTGACCCGCGTTGGGCCGAGCCCATCTCATCTGCCGCCTTACCGGCGACGGCCTCTGAAAAACAATGAGCGCACGCCGTGCACACGTATTGTCTCACGTTGTCAAAGGTTACCAATCAATGCCTTGGCGCGCTTTAATACCGGCATCAAACGCATGTTTGACATTGCGAACTTCAGAGACAGTATCGGCGATTTCGATTAAACGACGGTGAGCGCCTCGACCCGTGATCAGCACAGATTGCTCACTTGGGCGTTGGCTAATTGCATCGATGACATCGTCCAGGTCAATGTAGCCATAGGTGATCATATAGGTGATTTCGTCCAGGACGACCAAACCATAACTAGGATCGCTGAGCATGGTTTTGCATGCTGACCAGATTTTTTGTGCGGCTTGCGTGTCGGCTGTTTTATCTTGGGTATCCCAGGTAAACCCTGTACTCATCACATGAAAGTCCACGCCATGCTGACTGAGTAAGTCTCGCTCACCGCATGCCCACGTTCCCTTGATATACTGCGCCACCCCGCATTTGAAACCATGGCCTGCGGCGCGTGCGACAGTGCCAAAAGCGGATGTCGATTTGCCTTTGCCGTTGCCTGTAATAATAAGAAATAGCCCTTTTTCTTGTTGTGCGGCGTCAATCCGAGCATCGACTTTTTCTTTCAGTTTTTGCTGGCGCTGTTGATGACTGTGTTCTGACATGTGATTTCCAACCTTTGGTTAACTTAGGTCTATAGTAAAGGGACGATAGGGTGGATGCCACCCATGACATTCTGGCCACAAACCGACGGCCCCAGCCAAAGGACGCTATGATGATAAAAGGAACGCACGCTCTTATTGCTTTGTTGGCTCTATGTTCGCTGCCTGCTGTGGCGGGTAAACAGATAGATTATCAGTTAGACGGGGAGGCATTTTCCGGCTACCTAGCTATCCCTGCCTCTTTTGAGAAAGGCAGTGTGGTGATTATTCATGACTGGGATGGGCTAACGGACTACGAACGTCAACGTGCGGATATGCTGGCAAACTTGGGCTATCGTACGTTTGCATTAGACATGTTTGGCGCCGGGAATCGACCGACCAGCCTAGAGGCGAAGAAAGCGGCGACTCGTTCACTGTATGAAGACAGAGTGCGGATGCGCGAACTGATTGAAGCAGGGATGAGTGCCGCGCAATCGCAAGGTGTGACGCAGCCAGTAGTGGCTGGCTATTGTTTCGGTGGCACGGTGACGTTAGAGCTTGCACGCAATCCAGGCAATATGCCTGTCAGTGGCTACGCGAGTTTTCATGGCGGTTTGGGCACGCCAGATGGTCAAGGCTATTCAGAGGACATTGCGCCACTGTTTATTGCTCATGGTGGGGCGGATAAAGCGGTGCCCATGGCAGATTTTGCGACCTTTATACAAACGCTAGAGCAGGCGGGTGTCGATTACTGGTCGCAAGTGTATGGTGGGGCGCCGCATGCGTTTACCGTATTTGGCTCGGAGAGGTACCGTGAAAAAGCTGATAAAAAGTCTTGGCAGGCGTTTAAAACGTTTTTGACGGATCGGATGGAATAGTGACACGAGGAGAAAAGAAATGATTCGTCATGTATTGCTTGTTCGTTTTACCGCTAACGCGCGCGATGATCAGATCCAAGCACTGAAAGATAAATTTGAATCAATGCCTAGCGTCATTGATGGCGTTGGGCCGGTCGAATGGGGAGAAAACAACAGCCCAGAAGGTAAAGACCAAGGCTACACGCATGTGATTGTGATGACGTTTCGTGATGGTGCTGCGCGGGAGCGCTATTTACCGCATCCTGAACATGAGGCGCTAAAAGCGATATTTCGTCCTATCCTGGAAGACATTATTGTTGTGGATTATTCCGTGCCAGCATAGGTGCTGACAAACTGCCCTATCACCGAGTATTACCTGCCTCACTATAGGCAGTGCTTAGCCTTATTGGTAATCTGAGGGCTTATCAATAAGGAGGTTTGACGCTGATGACAACTGATAATCAAAGGCCCAGTGTTTTGGTGGTGTGCTTGGGTAACATCTGTCGTTCGCCCACCGCAGAAGCCGTATTACGTGCTCGCGCACAGGCGCGAGGCTTGGCAGTCGATATTGATTCGGCGGGCACGGCAGGTTATCACCAGGGTAACCCGCCTGATAGACGTAGCCAAGCGGCAGGGCAGGCGAGAGGCTACTCGTTTGAAGGTATTCGAGCGCGCCAGGTCGGCCCCGCAGACTTTGTGTGTCATGACATGATTCTGGCAGCCGATGAGAGCAACCTGGCTGACTTGCAAGCACAATGCCCACCCGAGCACCAAGGCAAGCTGTCTTTATTTCTCCACTGGGGCGAGCATACCGAGGGGCCGATCCCCGACCCTTATTATGGTGGCCCTGACGGCTTTGAGCGGGTGTTAGACTTGCTTGAACAAGCGGCAGATGGGGTGCTGAATCATATTGAAGCGCATCTTTTACCTCGTTAGTTGAGAGAGTGCGCGTCTAGGATGAACGCATGGATGGGAAGAATAAGCAAAAGGCGCGTGATGAACGCGCCTTTGTTTTAAGCCTACGTGAGCTGACTTACCATTTCTTTTTCGGTGCAAACAACTCGTCTAGATCGCTTCTTTCTTCTTCTTGCTCCGACTGGAGTTTTTCATGGCCAGTATTCAGTGTATGGGTAATATCGCTATGCATTTGCTCTAAATGCTTTTTCATCTCTTGCGAGTAATCATCGGTTTTGGGCGAGACCACATCAATGGCTTTTTTCAATAACTGCTGAGCGGTGCCCATTTGCCCTTTTTGCTTGGCGTCATTGGCACGCTTAATCACATTCTCAATATTGATTTTAAGTTGCATCTTTTCCAAGCGTGCGTTCTCAGCCACAAACGCTTGCGTCGCTAGTCGTCCCTTAGAGTGCTCCGCTTTCACCACGGAGCGCAGACGTTTTACTAGCTTGAGCATCGAAATCGCTTGTCGATCGTTATCTGGCACTTTAAAGGAAGTCGACTCGCGGTTTGAGTAGCTTTGTTTGATTTCATCGATCTGCGCTTGCGTCGCACTAATACGTTGCTTGATGGATTTATCGGAATCATCAATCTCGTACATGGCTTTCAAAGAATCTAGGATCTTCTTATTCAAGCAAACCAACAGCGTCCCGCTATATGGCAGATTATGTGCATTACCAATCAGCTCTTCAGTGGCGTCAATCACTGCAATGTGCTTAGCCATCTCTTGGCGCTTGTGAGATTCAATTTGCTTACGTTGTTGAGCCAATATGTTGTAGCCGACAATCAGGCCGAGCAATATGACACAAAGGCCAGCTATCAAGGCAATATTCATAATTCAGCGTCGATGTTCCTTGTAATAAACTCAACTGGTTAAGATACACGATCTCAACCGACAGAGATAGCATCAATCAAGGATGGAGGCAGCATGAGTGATCCGCCTCTAACTCTGCACATTACATCCGATTCGCATGCGCTGATCATAGTGTGGCCCATAATCGTGCACTTGGCGATAAACTGGTTGAAATAATCGGATTTTAGCGATTGGGCAATACCCTATTTGTTCACCAAATTGCTTAGTGAATGTGCAATCGCTAACGTTTATATAACCAAAGCCTATTAAATAGTCTAATTTGGGTATATAAATAATCTATCACAACCCAATGCTGTCACTTAACCCATGAGGCTCGCGCGTCTGCACTATGAAATTACAACAGCTTAGATATATCGTTGAGGTCGTCAACCACAACCTAAATGTGTCTGCGACCGCAGAGAGTTTGTATACCTCTCAGCCTGGGATCAGTAAACAAGTTCGATTACTAGAAGACGAACTAGGCGTGCAAATATTTGAGCGCAGTGGCAAACACCTTACCCAAGTCACTCCTGCTGGTGAGGCTATTGTGGAAATATCTCAAAGTATTTTGTCTCGGGTTGAAAGCATTAAAGCGGTGGCGAGTGAACATACTCATCCAGAAATGGGAAATCTCAATATTTCCACCACCCACACACAGGCACGATATGCACTGCCCGATGTGATCAAAGCATTTACTGCCCGCTACCCTAAAGTCTCTTTGCATATGCATCAGGGAACGCCGACGCAGATCTCCAGCTCGGTCGCCAAAGGCACATCAGATTTTGCTATCGCGACCGAAGCTTTCCACCTCTATGAAGACTTAGTGATGCTGCCGTGTTACCACTGGAATCGTTCGATTATTGTGACGCCTGATCACCCACTGGCACAGAAAAAAAACAATATCACCATTGAGGATTTAGCGGCCTATTCTCTTGTGACCTATGTCTTCGGTTTTACCGGGCGTTCAGAGTTGGATGAGGCGTTCCATCGCGCCAATCTCACTCCCAAGATTGTATTTACCGCCACAGACGCGGACGTAATTAAAACCTATGTGAAGTTAGGGCTAGGGGTTGGCGTTATCGCCAGTATGGCGATGGATAGCCAAGCTGACTCGGATCTGGTCGCCATTGACGCTAGCCATATTTTTGGTGCTAGCACGACCAAAATTGGATTTCGTAAAGGCACCTTCCTTCGCAGCTACATGTATGACTTTATTGAACGCTTCGCCCCACATTTGACGCGCAATATGATAGATAAAGCGGTGGCTCTGCGTTCAAACGAAGAAATTGATGCCATGTTTAAGGACATTCCGCTGCCAATTCGCTAAACTGCCCGTGTACGACAAGGCTGCGTCAAGCAGCCTTTTTTGATCACGCTTTTATTCAAGTCCTGATAGCAGCCATGTCTTCCGTCTCTTTTCAGCAACAGTTCACTCAATTAACCCAGCTTCTTACCCAGTTTCAATGGCTATGGCAACCGATGCCAATGGCACATAGATGTTTACCGTGGCAGGAAGAAGACGCATTGTGCGCTTGGCTGGCCAGCTTGGATTATTCCCAGATAACAGCACTCAAGGCAGCACCTGAAGCTGTGATTACCCAGTTGTCGAGCTGGTGGCCTGCGTTGGCGCCATTGACCGAACTGACTGCTGTACCGCAGGCGAGTACGACCAAGGTGGGTGTGGATCCGCGGTTGGCGGTAGGGGTTCCGGGAAGAAAGTGGGCGCAAATCGAGGCATACATCGGTGCGGTTCCCACTCACGGGGAGACGGTACGCTATCTCGAATGGTGTGCCGGAAAAGGATATCTCGGGCGTGCCATCTCATCGGTGACCGGTAAGCCGGTTGAGAGTATCGAATGGCAAAAAGCACTTTGTGATCAAGGACAAGCGTTTGCACAGCGCAACGCCCTCGCGATGCGATTTTACCCCTTAGATGCCATGGACACGGCGGCGGCCGCTGTGATGGCCGGTTGTGACCACGGATTAGCGTTACATGCCTGCGGCGACTTGCATGTAACGCTCCTGCAAAAAGCAGTGACGTGCGGTATGCCGCGTCTATCCGTCTCTCCATGTTGCTATCAGCTGATTCGTGGGGAGATTTATCAGCCACTCTCGGATGTCGCCCAGAATACGGGAATGCGGCTGACAAAAGCTGACCTTAAACTTGCCGTCCAAGAATCGGTGACTGGTGGACAGCGAGTGCGTCGCCAACGGGAACAGGAAGTTATTTATCGCTTAGGCTTTGATGAATGGCAGCGAGACTGGCAAAACCAGGATCATTACTTGCCATTACCCGCACTGAAAAAATCACAACTTAGCCAAGGGTTTGCGGAATTCTGTCGTTGGGGTGCGGCACAAAAAGGGCTCTCGTTACCCGATGATTTCGATGTGGATGGCTACTTTCGCCGCGGGGAGGTGCGTTTTTCCATTCTCGAACAAATCAACGTCGTTAAGAGCGCCTTTCGCCGAGCAATGGAAATATGGCTGGTGTTGGACAGGGTGTTATATCTTGAGCAACACGGGTACTCGGTGAGTCTGATGCAGTTTTGTGAGCGTGAATTGACGCCTCGCAATCTATTGATTCATGCTGAAATGATTAATGCGCCCAGCACACCAGCCCATCCTTGACGTGTTACGCGCGGTGAACAAGTGTCGATAAGATGATCAGCCGTAAAAGCTCGCTCAAGACTGAGTAAATCGTTACACTCTGGTTACCTATCTTTACCTGAAGTTACTTTTTATGCCTGATATCGGCGTTTCCATAGCGGTGGCCATGATCTTGGGTCTCGGCTGTTTTGTGCAAAGCTTGGTAGGCTTTGGTATGGCGATTGTGGCGGCACCACTATTGCTGATGATTGATCCCAAACTCGTCCCAACCACCATTTCTATGGTGGGACTGACATTGGCGAGCATTAATGCCTGGCAATATCGGCATCAACTCTCATTTCGTGATCTTAGTTGGGCTTACTTAGGCCGTGTGCCGGGGACTGCCGTGGCCGGAGGCGTGATGTTGGTCGTCACAACACAAATGCTGGAAATTATCATCGGGGCAGCCGTCTTAATCGCAGTATTGGCCAGTGTCATGCGCTTTGACATTACCCCTAATCGACGAAACTTTTTTGTCGCCGGTTTTACCTCTGGGGTGATGGGCACGACGACGAGTATTGGTGGCCCGCCAATGGCCCTTGTACTGCAACACGCTGATGTCAATAAGATGCGCGYATGCCTGGCGGGGTACTTTGCGATCAGCTGCATCTTGTCTTTGATCGCCTTAAGCGCCACGGACTTTCTGACATGGTGGCACTTAAAGCAAGCGGCTTTTGCGGTGCCTGCCGTACTGGTGGCGACATGGCTTGCTTATCGGGTCGCACCAAAGGTGAAACCGCAGCTCGTCCGTCGGGCAATGTTGCTACTTTGTACCTTAGCTGGAGTCAGTACGCTGGTACGCGGCTTGATGGGTGGCTAGAAAATAATAAAAAATGACGCCCCGTCAGTGGGGCGTCATCGAATCATTGGATGGTTAGCGAGCGATGATCAGCCAATAAACTGTGCCACTACAACGCTTATGCCTCCCACCATTGCCAAGCTAAGGCCAAGATTCCCACCAATCACCTGATAATGCTCATCTGTTGAGACGGTTTGACGTGCTTTACGCACCATCAGCACAGGTAGCACCACCGCAAGAATCACCAGAGCAATTGCCGCGTAACCTAACGCAGTGATAAACCCTTGAGGGTAGAAAAGTGCGAACACCAAAGGCGGTAAGTAAGTAATAGCGGCGGTTTGCAAGCGGCCACGTATGCTATCTTGGCGATTAAAGCTATCGGAAATAAAGTCAAATAATCCTAAGCTAACGCCGAGAAATGACGTGGCTAAGGCTAAATCAGCAAAAAGCGAAATGCTGGAGGCGATATAATCTTGTTGCACCACCGATTGGATGATGGCAACGAACTGAGACAGTTCACCGTTTTGCACCAAGGTAGCTTGTGCCACTGTTCCTAAACTCGCGACTTGCCAAAAAATGTACAGTGTAAGTGGAAGAGTCGAGCCGACGATCATCACTTTACGTAGTGAAGGCAGATCTATCCCGACATAACGTACAATCGAGGGGATACTGCCGTGGAAGCCAAAAGAGGTGAAAATAACGGGCAGTGCAGCGACCAAGAGCCCTTTTTCGACTGGCATCTCTACGAGGTTAATGCTGGAGACGTGTGGGGTGAGTAAGGTTAACGCTAAAATCAGGAATAAGACTTTAACAGTAAATAAACCACGGTTGATTAAATCCACTTTACTCGTACCCAGGGTCACCACTAAGCCAAATACGAGGGTGAACAACACCGCACCGGCTGCTGGCGGTAGCTCGATGGTTGACCATTGTGCCAGCTTCTCATTGAGCTGGCTCCCACCGCCCGCAATATAAGCGGCGCACAGAGAGTAAAATAAGAACAACATGGCGAATGAGGCAAGCCACTTGCCCTTATCCCCTAAAAACTGTTTGGCCAGACTGTGCAATGTGGCATCCGCGTCAGCGTACTGATGGACCTCTAGCATTAACAGCGCTGTGTAGGTCATCAGAGCCCACATCGCCCCCATTAATGCCATCGATGCCCCAAATCCAATACCAGCGGAGGCAAGTGGTAAAGCTAGCATGCCTGCGCCAATGGTTGTCCCTGCGATAATCAGCGAACTTCCTAGTACTTTATTCATATTATGTTTAACCAGTGTTAATAAAAAGTTAATTGTTGTGTTCGCACAAAAGATAACGTGAATTTATGCGCATTGTGCACTGTCTATGCAGATAAAAAAACGGATGCGTGTAATGCTAAAGGTACGAATAAGTAAAGTAAAGTGTACGGTTAGGCTGGGGTAGTGAATCGAGCGGTCTAATGTCATAATCAAAGACGAATCACGGTGACCAATAAGGAGCGGCAGGGTGGAAAACCAACAACATCAAGCACCAATGCCACAAATCGCGATGCTTTCTACCGGAGAGGAAGTGTTGCTGGGAGATATCACGGATACCAATGCAGCATGGCTATCAAGGACGTTATTTGAGAACGGGCTAACAATGTCTCGTCGCGTGACCATTGGAGATGACCTTGATGATATGGCGATCGAGCTGGTTCGATTATCACAGACAGAGCAAGTGGTCATTGTGAACGGAGGACTGGGACCGACCACAGACGATCTCACTACGGCAGCAATGGCATCGGCGATGGGGGTTGAGCTAACACTGAACGAAGCGTGGCTTGATGAGCTGAAACAGCGCTTTGAGCGACACGGCCGGCCGATGGCACAAAGCAACCTTAAGCAAGCGATGTTACCTGACGGTGCGCGCTTAATTGAGAACCCGAAAGGGACGGCGTGTGGTTTTCACTGTGAACTCAATGGGTGTCATTTTTATTTTACGCCTGGTGTGCCCTCTGAGTTTTTCGACATGGTTGAGCGCCAAATCCTTCCTGAGTTGTTACATGTTTACGCGGCAAAAGCGCGATCGTGTTACCGTTTGTTTACATTTGGCTTGTCAGAGTCCGGGATCAGTGACGTGATGGCATCATTAGTGCTTCCTGACGATGTGTCACTGGGATATCGCTCGAGTTTGCCTTTTATTGAGGTGAAGCTGTTTATTGATGCAGAGCATGATGAAAAAGACACCATACTTGAGGCGCTGCAACAGCGGCTCGCTGATTATGTGGTGTCATATAATGAGCCAATGGCTTCAGCATTAGCGTTTGATGTTAATCGTCACGGTATTGCGTTGAAAGTGGCTGAGCAGTTCACTGGTGGCTGGCTATCAAGCTTACTCAATGGGCAAGCGGCTTATTTGGTTGAACAAGGCTGGGTGATGTCGAACGCCCATGTGCCAGAGCAAGCGTTGGCCAATCCGTTAGCAGCCTCACTGGCGATGGCCAGTGCGACGATCAGCCCCGAGCAAAAGCAAATTGGCCTTGCCTGTGGTCCGGAACTTCACGGACAAATCTGTGTGGCTATCTCCACACCCGAGGGCGAGTGGGGGCAGCGTTTAAGCTTTAAACGGCAACTGTCTCACGACGATGCGCGCTGCTATATCTCCACTGTATTGTTAGATATGTTAAGGCGCTACTTAAATGGATATACGGTGATTGCCGATTATGCCTCACTGACGCGACATGACGATATTTATATTGATGCAGACAGCATAGAATAGAAGGTCGGTAAGAGCAGGGAAAGCGAGGCGATTGTATTACGCCTCGTTAACTTGTTTTTTGATGTCAGCGGGTTGGTAGTCGAACGCAATGGACACATCAGTCTGCGGCGCACTTTGACAAGCGAGGATTTCGCCTGGCATCACAAAGGCCATGCTTTCTCCCTGCGTGACAGACCCTTGATTAAGCTTACAGCGGCATGCGCCACACATGCCATTTCGGCATTGATATTCAGGCTGAATACCGGCGTCTTCTAACTGCTCTAGCAAGTTTTGGTGGGTGTTGCCACCCACCGTTATGCCGTTCACTTCGATGGTGATACGGGTCATAGTTCGAAGTCACCAAAGTCTTCGACGCTGACTTCGTTATCGATCTGACCGACCAGATACGAGCTAATTTCTGCTTCCTGTGGGGCCACCTGAACATTATCCGAGGACAGCCAAGCGTTAATCCAAGGAATGGGGTTTTGTGTCGCATTGTCATAGGCAGGTGCTAAACCCACGGCAGACATTCTTAGGTTGGTGATATATTCAACATACTGACACAAGATATCTTTGTTCAGGCCGATCATCGAGCCATCACGGAATAAATACTCTGCCCAGTCTTTTTCTTGCTCAGCCGCTTTCTTGAACAGATCAAAACACTCTTGCTCGCATTCTTTGGCAATGTCGGCCATCTCAGGGTCGTCTTGACCGCTACGTAGAATGTTGAGCATGTGCTGCGTGCCGGTCAGATGCAAGGCTTCGTCACGGGCAATAAACTTGATGATCTTAGCATTACCTTCCATCAGTTCACGCTCGGCAAAGGCAAAGGAGCATGCAAAACTGACATAGAAGCGAATCGCTTCAAGCGCATTGACCGACATCAGGCACAAATACAGCTGGCGCTTCAGCGCGCGCAGGCTGACGGTGACTGTCTGGCCATTGATCGAATGCGTCCCTTCGCCAAGTTGGTGATAGTAGTTACTCAGCTGAATAAGGTCATCATAATACTGGGCAATGTCTTCTGCGCGCTTTTGAATGTGCTCATTCATCACGATGTCATCAAACACAATCGCTGGATCGGCCACAATATTACGAATAATGTGGGTGTAAGAGCGAGAATGAATGGTTTCAGAGAAGCTCCAGGTTTCAATCCAGGTTTCGAGTTCTGGAATAGAGACCAATGGGAGTAGCGCGACGTTAGGGCTGCGACCTTGGATAGAGTCCAGCAACGTTTGATACTTCAAGTTACTGATGAAAATATGCTTTTCATGTTCAGGTAACTTGTTGTAATCAATACGATCGCTCGAGACGTCCACCTCTTCTGGGCGCCAAAAGAACGACAACTGCTTTTCGATCAGTTTTTCAAAAATTTCATATTTTTGCTGATCGTAGCGGGCAACATTAACGGACTGACCCAAGAACATGGGTTCTTTGAGCGGGTCATTGTTGATTTTAGAAAACGTACTGTAAGCCATGAATCTTATAAACCTCTAGAAAAGGGCCCAGAGGCCCTTTGCATGTCGTGTGTTAGATCTTACATGCACCGCCGGCACAATCGTCTTCAGCAGCTTGCGCCGCGGTTGATTCCGACTGACCATCGCTCGCGCCATCACGGGTGTTGTGGTAGTACAGGGTTTTAACCCCCAGTTTGTACGCGGTGAGCAAATCTTTAAGCAGCTGGTTCATAGGAACTTTACCGCTTGCATGTCGGCTCGGATCATAATTGGTGTTGGCAGAAATCGCTTGGTCGACGAATTTTTGCATGATACCGACTAGCTGTAAGTAGCCTTCATTGCTGCCAATGTTCCAGAGCAGTTCGTAATTATCTTTATACTTGTGATACTCAGGTACCACTTGTTTGAGAATGCCATCTTTTGAGGCTTTCACCGAGACAAAACCACGTGGTGGTTCAATGCCATTGGTGGCATTTGAAATTTGTGACGACGTTTCTGATGGCATCAAAGCGGTCAGTGTTGAGTTACGCAAACCATGGGTTTGGATATCCTTGCGCAAGGTTTCCCAATCCAAGTGTAACGGCTCATCACAAATCGCATCCAAGTCTTTCTTGTAGGTATCGATAGGAAGGATACCTTGCGAATAAGTGGTTTCGTTAAACGCAGGACACGCGCCTTTTTCTTTCGCCAGCTCCACGGATGCACGCAATAAGTGATATTGAATCGCTTCAAAGGTTCGGTGCGTAAGGCCATTCGCACTGCCATCCGAATAACGTACACCGTGCTTGGCGAGGTGATAGGCAAAGTTAATCACACCCACACCGAGTGTACGGCGGTTCATGGTCGCTTTGCGCGCGGCAGGTAACGGATAATCTTGATAGTCCAATAACGCATCAAGCGCACGAATGGTCAAGTCGGCCAGTTCACCCAGCTCGTCGAGTGATTCAAGCGCACCCAGGTTAAAGGCGGATAGCGTACACAGTGCAATCTCACCGTTCTCATCTTCAACATTGTTCAGTGGCTTGGTCGGCAGCGCGATTTCTAAACACAGGTTCGACTGACGAATAGGTGCCACCGATGCATCAAACGGGCTATGGGTATTACAATGGTCAACGTTTTGAACGTAGATACGGCCTGTTGAGGCGCGCTCTTGCATCATCAGTGAGAACAGATCAACCGCTTTGACTGTTTCGCGCTGGATAGAGGCATCCGCTTCATATTGGGTATATAGACGCTCGAACTCGTCTTGGTCTTCGAAAAAGGCGTCGTATAAGCCAGGCACATCTGACGGAGAGAACAAGGAAATGTTGCCACCTTTAAGCAGGCGGGTATACATCAACTTATTGATTTGCACACCATAATCCATATGGCGTACACGGTTTTCTTCTACACCGCGGTTGTTTTTCAATACCAGCAGCGATTCCACTTCACGGTGCCAAATTGGATAGAATAAGGTTGCTGCGCCACCACGAACGCCGCCTTGCGAGCAGCACTTCACCGCCGTTTGGAAATATTTATAAAACGGGATACAGCCAGTGTGGAAGGCTTCGCCACCTCGGATAGGGCTACCCAACGCGCGAATACGGCCCGCGTTAATACCTATACCTGCGCGTTGTGATACATAGCGAACAATCGCGCTGGATGTGGCATTAATAGAGTCCAAGCTATCGTCACACTCAATCAATACGCAAGAGCTAAATTGACGTGTAGGCGTACGTACGCCGGACATGATAGGCGTTGGCAGTGAGATCTTAAACTGCGAGGCAGCATCATAAAAACGACGAATGTAGTCCAAACGCGTTTCTTTAGGGTATGACGCAAACAGGCAGGCAGCGACCATCATGTACAAAAACTGTGCGCTTTCGTAAATCTCACCGGTGACACGGTTTTGCACCAGGTATTTACCTTCCAGCTGCTTCACCGCGGCATATGAGAAGTTCATATCGCGCCAGTGATCGAGGTAACTGTCTAGGGTATCGAGCTCCTCTTCGCTGTAATCTTCCAAGATATGCTTATCATACTTGCCTTTCTCGACCATGTTTTTGACATGATCAACCAGCTTAGGTGGCTCGAACTGGCCATAGGCTTTTTTACGTAAGTGGAAGACGGCCAAACGCGCCGCAAGATATTGATAATCTGGGCTTTCTTCGGAGATTAGATCGGCAGCGGCTTTGATGATTGTCTCGTGAATATCTTCCGTGCGCATGCCATCGTAAAACTGGATGTGAGAGCGCATCTCAACCAGAGAAACAGAAACGTTTGAGAGGCCTTCGGCAGCCCAAGTCACTACGCGATGGATTTTATCGAGGTTTAAGTTTTCTTTGCGTCCATCACGCTTTAATACGGTAATTTCTTGGTTCATTTGTATGCTTTCCCAATATTCCCTTGCCAAACTGCTCTTTTTCGCAAGTTTTATAAAATGCTGATGATTTTTTGGTCGGCCTCTATGCGGACATCTCGTCGCTCATACACTATATATAGGGGGCGATGTCCGAGTCGGTTACAAGATAGTGATATAACCTGCTTTTTGCAAGCCAGTCTTTGTTAGGGTGGGTGTGGATATCTTGGGGATGTTATATCTAAAGTTAGTAATCACCAACCTAGTGACGCAAGGCCGACAAGATTAGTGAGAATTTCAATCACTGAAAGGCAAAAATTGGTAATAAAAAAAATTTATTTTGGTTGATCTTAGCGATGATCAGTGATCGTTTTTAACTGATTGAAAAGACAGCAAACCCCACAAAATGTGGGGTGTGACTAGGATCCAAGAATGGCGCTAAGCTGATCAGGCTTGGCGAAAATATGATCTGCTTTCCAATTATGAACTAAGGCTTGATCGCCGGTGTAACCCCATCCTGCGACGGCTGCGCCCATATTCGCCGCGCGCGCCGCTAATATATCGTTTTCAATGTCTCCGACATACAGCCCTTGTTGTGGCACACAATTGAGGCTTTTGGCTGCTTCAAGCAAAGGCATAGGGTGCGGTTTGGCATGAGCATAGGTATCGGCGCCAACGATGACTTTGGCCTTTTGCAGGCGTGGGAAGAAGGCGAGTAACTGATGCGTGAGCCCTTCGGGCTTATTCGTCACAATGCCCCAAGGGATACGTAACTGATCCAGCTTATCGAGCAGGGTGTCTATGCCAGCGTAAAGCTGGGTGCCATGACATATCGCGTCCCCATAGTGATGAAGAAAACGCGCACGGAGGGCAACAGGGTCTTGATATTGTGCTTGTTCGCCAAACCCAGCACTTAACAGGCCGCGCGCACCGAAACTTGTATGGGTATAAATTTGCTCGCGTGTTAAAGGAGGCAAGTCAAACTCGGCGAGGACGCGGTTAGCGGCCTCACCCATGTCGGGGGCGGTGTCAAGCAAGGTGCCATCTAAATCAAAGAGAATGGTCGATGGGATCATGCTGGCGAGCTCCTTATCAGTCGGCTAGGGCGCGACGGTGTGAACGAGATAATTCACATCGACATTGGCGTTGGAAAGTTTGTAGGTATCAAACACCGGGTTGTAATGCAGCCCTGTCATGTCTTTGGCCGTTAGCGGGGTGTTATCAATCATGTTCATCAGCTCTGAGGGGCGAATAAACTTATGGTGCTCATGGGTGCCTTTGGGAACCAATTTAAGCACATGCTCCGCGCCGACGATCGCGAACAGCCAAGATTTGGCATTGCGATTCAGTGTCGAGAAAAAGACATGACCACCGGGTTTTACCATCTGTGCACAGGCTTGAATCACGGAGGCGGGTTCAGGCACGTGTTCGAGCATTTCCATACAAGTGACAACGTCGTATTGCTGCGCATAGCTGCTGGCATGTTCTTCCGCGGTTGATTGGATGTAGTGCACATCGACTCCGGCTTCGAGGGCATGCAGCCGCGCGACGGTGAGAGGCTCTTTTCCCATGTCCAGTCCTGTCACTTCCGCTCCTTCCTGAGCCATGCTTTCGGCTAAGATGCCGCCGCCGCATCCGACATCAAGTACTTTTTTGCCGAATAATCCGCCCGCTTTATCCAAGACATAATCGAGGCGTAATGGGTTGATTTGATGCAAAGGTTTAAATTCACCCTCTAAATCCCACCAACGCGAGGCCATATCCTCGAATTTTTGAATTTCTGCCGGATCGACATTGGGTACTTGGCTCATAACTGCAGCTTCCTTATCGGTTTTGCTGCATTATAACGAAATCCAACGCGATAAAAAGAAGCCGTGCTTCTCGCGGGACCGGTGGGTGTCGTGAATAGGGATCGGCGACGCTGAGTGGGAGGTAACATGTAGAGGTATAGAAATAGCACGACGGCCAGCCACCGCCGTGCAGAAGGGAGCGGCGTTACGCCGCGGTTAAAATGGCGCTGGTCGCTATTATTCCAGCCAAAAGGTATTTGCCTGCTATTAGGCAGGCACCAATCGCGTTAACGATACGAGTGAGCATCATGCCTCCTCTTTAGTATCAAGTTGACCAACGTTAGGTCGGTCAGGCACGTCACTTCTAAGTATGGTTGATATTTCGGCGCCTGCTAAAAAAGTGATCTTGTGCTCAAGTTAAGCTAATTATTCCTTTTTCGCGCTCAGACACCTTGTGGGCTTTCCTAGTAAAAAAACCATAGTTAGCTACGCAAGTGGTGGCTTTTTGTCCGTGTAGACGCGTTCAGAGCGCCTGCTAACGAGATCCGTGATACATCTTAGCCATATTCGCGTGTCTCCAAAGAGGGTTTGTGTTATTCTCCGTGGTCACGTATTTGAATACGCAAACATTATTTGAGGGATGTTGGCTCCATGAGCGATCTTGCTAAAGAGATCACGCCAGTCAATATCGAAGAGGAGCTAAAAAGCTCGTATCTCGACTATGCAATGTCCGTCATTGTTGGCCGAGCTCTTCCTGACGTGCGTGATGGCCTAAAGCCAGTACACCGCCGCGTATTATTCGCGATGAACGTACTTGGCAACGACTGGAACAAGCCATATAAGAAATCGGCCCGTGTGGTCGGCGATGTAATCGGTAAATATCACCCGCATGGTGATAGTGCGGTATACGATACGATTGTGCGCATGGCGCAACCGTTCTCACTGCGCTACATGTTGGTAGATGGCCAAGGTAACTTCGGCTCCATCGACGGTGATTCAGCAGCCGCAATGCGTTATACCGAAGTGCGCATGGCGAAAATTGCCCATGAGCTGCTTGCCGATCTCGATAAAGAAACCGTGGATTATGTGCCGAACTATGATGGTACTGAGCAAATCCCGGACGTATTGCCAACGCGTGTCCCCAACCTGCTGGTTAACGGCGGCTCCGGGATTGCGGTCGGGATGGCAACCAACATCCCACCTCACAACCTAACCGAAGTTGTTAACGGATGTCTGGCGTATATCGATAATGAAGATATCACTATTGATGAGCTGATGGAGCACATTCCAGGCCCAGACTTCCCGACAGCGGCAATGATTAATGGTCGCAAAGGGATTGAAGACGCGTATAAAACAGGGCGCGGAAAAATCTACTTGCGTGCCAAGGCGGATATCGAAACTGACAAAAACGGTAAAGAGACCATTGTTGTCAATGAAATCCCCTATCAAGTCAACAAAGCGCGTTTGATTGAAAAGATTGCCGAGCTGGTTAAAGACAAGAAAATTGATGGCATTTCCGCGCTACGCGATGAGTCTGATAAAGACGGCATGCGGATTGTTATTGAGTGTCGACGTGATGCGGTGGCTGAGGTAGTACTTAATAACCTCTATGCGCAAACCCAATTACAGACGTCATTCGGCATTAATATGGTGGCGCTGGATAATAACCAGCCGAAGCTCTTTAACCTAAAAGGGATGCTTGAGTGCTTTGTTAACCACCGCCGTGAAGTGGTCACACGTCGCACGGTCTATGAATTACGCAAAGCTCGTGACCGTGCCCATATCTTGGAAGGCTTGGCGGTCGCATTGGCGAACATCGACGAAGTCATTGAGCTTATTCGTCAAGCCCCTACGCCTGCGGTAGCCAAACAAGAGCTACAAGATCAAGGTTGGGGACTCGGTGGCGTGTCTGCCATGTTGGAAGCTGTGGGTGGCGAAAACGCGCGTCCTGAATGGTTGGCGCCAGAATTTGGTGCCCGTGATGATGGCTCTTACTACCTCACTGAACAACAAGCACAGGCGATTCTGGATTTACGTTTGCACAAGCTCACCGGGCTTGAGCACGAAAAAATCCTGGACGAGTATAAAGGCCTGCTCGAGCAAATTGCGGAGCTGCTGCATATCTTGGCCAGTACCGAGCGCTTGATGGAAGTGATCCGCGAAGAGCTCGAAGCCGTCCGTGATGGTTTTGGCGATAAACGCCTCACCGAAATTACTGCCGCGAGTGCAGACATTGATATTGAAGATCTTATCAATGAAGAAGACGTGGTAGTGACCTGGTCACACGATGGTTACGTTAAGTATCAGGTTCTGAGCGATTATGAAGCGCAGCGCCGTGGCGGTAAGGGGAAATCAGCGACGCGAATGAAGGATGAAGACTTCATTGAGCGACTGCTGGTTGCTAATACCCATGACACAATACTGTGCTTCTCGACGCGCGGGCGTATGTACTGGCTGAAAGTCTATCAGCTGCCGCATGCATCGCGTAATGCGCGCGGTAAGCCAATTGTGAATCTACTCCCGCTGGAAGAAGATGAGCGTATTACCGCGATCCTGCCAGTGCGTGAGTATGAAGAAGACAAATACGTCTTTATGGCCACAGCTCATGGTACCGTGAAGAAAACACCACTGACTGACTTTAGCCGTCCACGTAGCGCCGGGATCATTGCAGTGAACTTGCGTGAGGGCGATAGCCTGATTGGGGCCCAGCTCACTGATGATAGCAGTGAAGTCATGCTGTTCTCGCAATTCGGTAAAGTAGTGCGCTTCCTCGCATCGAATGACACCGTTCGCGCGATGGGTCGTACCGCCGCGGGGGTACGAGGCATTCAATTGGCTGAAAACGATCAGGTCGTCTCTTTGATTGTGCCGCAAGAGAATGCGGAAATCTTGACCGTGACCGAGAACGGCTTTGGTAAGCGTACAGCGTTGGCAGAATACCCAACCAAGAGTCGTGCGACCAAAGGGGTGGTTTCGATCAAAGTCTCTGAGCGTAATGGCGACGTTGTCAGTGCCATCCAAGTCTGTGAAGGCGATGAGCTGATGATGATCACTAATGCGGGGACCTTAGTCCGTACTCGCGCAGAAGAGGTGAGTCAAGTGGGGCGTAACACCCAAGGTGTACGCTTGATTCGCGTCAGTGATGACGAGAAAGTGGTGGGCCTACAGCGCATCGAAGAGCCAGACGAAGATGAGATGGAAGCCTTGGCCAATGAAGCCGGGACAACCACTCAGTCGGACGGCAGCGAGGCATCAGCGCCTACCGATGATGATCAACGCGATGATAACGATCAGTCGCCCGCGTCTGATGATGATCAAAACGCGTAAGTCGTCGCTTAGATAACGTCATAAGGGTGCAGTGAACTGCACCCTTTTTTATTACCTATTGACAGGAGAGCATGGAAAATGTGATCGAATCTGCGTTGGCGCTTTCAAATTGCGCGCGAAACGTGTTAAATCAATCACACACCATTTAAAACAGAGTCAATCCTTGTAGGCCTCCTGGCCACAAGTGATGAATAAGCAGGAGCCCCTCCCCAACATGGATAAGGTATATAATTTCTCCGCAGGCCCCGCGATGTTGCCGCGTGAAGTGATGCTAAAAGCACAAAAAGAATTGATGAACTGGCAAGACCTTGGTACCTCGGTCATGGAAGTGTCGCATCGCAGCAAAGCATTCTTAAACGTTGCTCGTCAGTCAGAGCAAGATTTGCGCGAACTCCTAGTGGTTCCTGACAACTACCATATTCTATTTTGCCAAGGGGGCGCGCGTGCACAGTTTGCCGCGGTGCCCATGAATCTCATGGGGAACCACACCATCGCAGACTATGTCGATGGCGGTTACTGGGCAGAAAGTGCGGTCAAAGAGGCCAAGCGCTATTGTACGCCCAACGTTATCAATGTTCGCCGCGAGCGAGAGGGGAAACGTGCAATCTCGCCGGCGAAAGACTGGCTACTAAGTGATGATGCAGCCTATGTCCATTTCTGCCCTAACGAAACCATTGATGGCATTGAAATTAATGATTTGCCTGAGACCAATAAACCCATTGTTGCCGATATGTCATCGACCATCTTGTCACGTCCGATTGACGTATCTAAATATGGGGTGATCTACGCCGGTGCGCAAAAGAACATTGGCCCTGCAGGGCTGACCCTGGTGATTGTACGTGACGACTTATTGGGACTGGCGCGAGATGTGCTTCCTAGTGTGCTTAATTACAAGGTCTTGGTAGAGAAAGACTCGATGTTCAACACGCCGCCGACCTTTGCCTGGTATCTGGCCGCCGAAGTCTTTAAATGGCTGAAAAAACAAGGCGGGATTGAAGCCGTTTATGCACGCAATCAACAAAAAGCAGCCCTGCTTTACCAAGCTATTGATCAATCGAGCTTATATCGTAATGACATTCACCAAGACAATCGTTCCTTGATGAATGTGCCGTTTCAGTTGGCGAACAGCGACCTGGATGAGACTTTCCTCGCTGAAGCAACGGAACAAGGCTTACATGCGCTGAAAGGCCACCGAGATGTGGGTGGCATGCGAGCCTCTATCTATAACGCCATGCCCCTTGAAGGGGTGCAAGCGTTGGTCGACTTTATGGCCAAGTTCGAGAAAAAATATGGCTAATGAAAGACGGTAGCGATGGCTGCGTTTTTTAACGGTGTTAAGTAGAAAACGGTGTGAAAAACGAGCCGCTTCCTTGTTGGAGGCGGCTTTTGCTTTCTCTTCACTGAAGGTGATAAAAATAATAATTGTGAGACTGCCGGTATTTTGGTTACTCTGGGGGCACTAAGCATCACGGATATAAACCAGAATGGAGCAACTGACACTTTCCCCGATTTCTTATGTCAACGGCCAGATTAACCTTCCCGGCTCAAAAAGCGTGTCGAATCGCGCATTACTCCTTGCCGCTCTAGCCTCAGGCACCACCCGACTAACCAACTTACTGGATAGTGACGATGTACGTCATATGCTCAATGCGTTTACCGCGTTGGGAGTAGAGTATCAATTGTCCAGCGATCGCACCGAATGTGTGGTACAAGGGCTGGGACAACCGTTTCATCTCGCCGAGCCAACCACGCTGTTTCTCGGCAATGCGGGAACGGCGATGCGCCCTTTGACGGCGGCACTATGCTTGGGAGAGGGTGACGTCACCCTGACGGGTGAGCCACGGATGAAAGAGCGTCCTATTGGCCACCTTGTTGACGCCCTGAATGCGATTGGTGCTGATATCCAGTATCTTGAAACTGAGGGCTATCCGCCACTACGTATCCAAGGCACTGGCCTGGCAGGTGGCGATGTGAGTATCGATGGTAGCATCTCGAGTCAGTTTCTCACCGCACTACTGATGGCCGCGCCGTTTGCTGAGCAAGAGACCCGGATCACCATTAAAGGGGAGCTTGTCTCTAAGCCTTATATTGATATTACCTTGGCAATCATGGCGCAGTTTGGTGTTGAGGTACAAAATGATAACTACCAAGCGTTTGTGATCCCAGCTGGACAGCGTTATCAATCACCAGGTCACTTTATGGTGGAAGGTGATGCCTCATCCGCTTCTTACTTTCTCGCGGCGGCCGCGATTAAGGGCGGTGAAGTCAAAGTGACGGGCATCGGGCGTCATAGTGTGCAAGGTGATATCCAGTTTGCCGACGCACTCGCGGCGATGGGCGCCGAGATTGAGTGGGGAGAGGATTATGTTCTCGCCCGTGGAAAGACGCTTAAAGGCGTCGACATGGACTTTAATCATATTCCTGATGCTGCGATGACCATTGGCGTCGCGGCCTTGTTTGCAGAAGGGCCGACATGGATTCGCAACGTGTACAATTGGCGTGTTAAAGAAACCGATCGCTTATATGCCATGGCTACCGAGCTGAAAAAAGTGGGCGCTGTGGTTGAAGAGGGCGAAGACTATCTATACGTCGAGCCACCAAAGCAGTTACACCACGCGGCCATCGATACCTATGACGATCATCGGATAGCGATGTGCTTCTCGTTGGTCGCATTGAGTGATACGCCCGTCACTATTAATGACCCGGGCTGTACGTCAAAAACCTTCCCTGATTATTTCGAGAAGCTCGCGGCAATCAGCACCACGAAATAACCATGCTGCAACACATTGCTGCTGATATCCACGCAGCAGCAATGATTTCCAGCCGGATTTCTTCTATACTATGCGCCGATTTATCGATGTGCTTGTTGGGCAAACGGTGTGTTTGTCGCGTCACGGTATGGCAGGCGTCAAACCCATTTAACGCCTCAAGCGAAGCGAATCGAGTAAAGTTGACGAACGTGGAGAGATTTATGCCGACACAGGCGCCTGTGATTACAGTAGATGGACCGAGTGGTGCAGGAAAAGGAACCTTATGTATGCGGTTGGCGGAGACACTAGGCTGGCATTTGCTAGACTCTGGTGCCATCTACCGTGTTTTGGCATTAGCGGCGATTCATCATGACGTGGATACCTCATCGGAAGACGCCTTGGTACCACTGGCTGCGAACCTAGACGTTCAATTTATCGCCGAAGGTGATCTGGTGAAGGTGATTCTCGAAGGGGAAGACGTATCGGGCACCTTACGCACAGAGCAGGTGGGTAATCAAGCGTCGAAAGTCGCTGCACTCCCGCGCGTTCGCGAGGCATTGTTGCGTCGTCAACGTGCGTTTGTCGGCGAGCCGGGTTTGATTGCTGATGGCCGTGATATGGGTACCGTGGTGTTCCCGCAAGCGGAGGCGAAAATCTTCCTTGATGCTAGCGCAGAAGAACGCGCACGCCGGCGCCAGCATCAGTTGCAAGGCAAGGGGGTTAATGTTACCTTTGACCGCCTTTTAAGCGAAATTCAAGAGCGTGATGATCGTGACCGCAATCGAGCGGTGGCACCATTGCGCCCCGCGTCAGATGCATTAGTGCTAGACTCAACGTCGTTATCAATCGACGAAGTGATTGCACAAGCACTGGCGTTTATTGAAAGCAAATTATCGGCTGCATAAGCAGTCTATAACCGTTAGCTGCAAGGATGATAGCTAACATATTTAACAACCCCATGCGGTAGGATACCCGTGGACGTTTATCAAATTGAAGATTTAAATATAATGACTGAATCTTTTGCTCAACTCTTTGAAGAGTCTCTAAAAGAAATCGAAACTCGCCCAGGTTCTATTGTTAAGGGTACTGTTGTTGCTATCGAGAACGGTTTCGTTCTGGTTGACGCAGGCCTGAAATCTGAATCGTCTATTCCAGCTGACCAATTCAAGAACGCTGCTGGCGAACTTGAAATTGAAATCGGCGGTGAAGTCGATGTAGCCCTGGACGCAGTGGAAGATGGTTTCGGTGAAACTCAGCTTTCTCGTGAGAAAGCGAAGCGTCACGAAGCTTGGATCCAGCTAGAGAAAGCGTACGAAGAAGCTGAAACCGTTAACGGTGTTATTAACGGTAAAGTGAAAGGTGGTTTCACCGTAGAACTGAACGGCATCCGTGCGTTCCTACCGGGTTCACTGGTTGACGTTCGTCCAGTACGTGATACTTCTCACCTGGAAGGCAAAGAGCTCGAGTTCAAAGTAATCAAGCTTGACCAGAAGCGCAACAACGTTGTGGTTTCTCGTCGTGCGGTTATCGAGTCAGAAAACAGCGTTGAGCGTGACGAGCTGCTAGCTTCTCTGCAAGAAGGCATGGAAGTTAAAGGTATCGTTAAGAACCTGACTGACTACGGTGCGTTCGTTGATCTTGGCGGCGTTGACGGCCTGCTTCACATCACTGACATGGCGTGGAAGCGCGTTAAGCACCCATCAGAAATCGTTAATGTTGGTGACGAAATCAACGTTAAGGTTCTGAAGTTTGACCGTGAGCGTACTCGCGTATCACTCGGCCTGAAACAACTGGGTGAAGATCCATGGGTAGCTATTGCTAACCGTTACCCAGAAGGTCACAAGCTGACTGGCCGTGTAACCAACCTGACTGACTACGGCTGCTTCGTTGAAATCGAAGAAGGCGTTGAAGGTCTGGTACACGTGTCTGAAATGGACTGGACCAACAAGAACATCCACCCATCTAAAGTGGTTAACGTGGGTGACGAAGTTGAAGTCATGGTTCTGGACATCGACGAAGAGCGTCGTCGTATCAGCCTTGGTCTGAAACAGTGTAAAGCCAACCCATGGCAGCAATTCGCTGAAACTCAGAACAAAGGCGACCGTGTTACTGGTAAGATCAAGTCAATCACTGACTTCGGTATCTTTATCGGTCTAGACGGCGGCATCGACGGTCTGGTTCACTTGTCTGACATTTCTTGGAACGTGGCTGGCGAAGAAGCCGTTCGCGAATACAAGAAAGGCGACGAGATCTCAGCAGTGGTTCTTCAGGTTGACGCAGAGCGTGAGCGCATCTCACTTGGCATCAAGCAGATGGAAGAAGACCCATTCAACAACTACCTGGCAGCTAACAAGAAAGGTGCTATCGTTAACGGTACGGTAACGGCTGTTGACGCGAAAGGCGCAACGGTTGAGCTAGCCGACGGTGTTGAAGGTTATCTGCGTGCTTCTGAAGCTGCGCGTGACCGTGTTGAAGACGCGACTCAAGTGCTTTCAGTTGGCGACAGTGTTGAAGCGAAGTTCACCGGTGTTGACCGTAAGAACCGTGTGCTAAACCTGTCTGTTCGTCTGAAAGACGAAGCTGATGAGCAAGAAGCGATGGCTAGCCTGAACAAATCTGATGAAGGCGCTATCGGTAATGCTATGGCTGACGCGTTTAAAGCAGCGAAGAGCGAATAATGTATAAGTTGAGGGGGAAATTTTCCCCCTCTGCATTTATACTGTTGAGAAACATACTAAAGCGGGGTGTCTATGACCAAATCTGAGTTAATTGAAAGGCTCTGTAGTCAGCAAGCCCATCTGTCTGCTAAGCAGGTAGAGGATGCTATCAAGGAAATCCTTGAGCATATGGCGACCACACTTGAAAGCGGTGATCGGATCGAAATCCGTGGTTTTGGTAGTTTCTCACTACATTATCGCGCGCCTCGCGTGGGGCGTAACCCGAAAACAGGGGAAAAAGTTGAGCTTGACGGTAAATACGTCCCTCACTTCAAACCTGGTAAGGAACTTCGTGATCGCGTTAACATCTATGGTTAAGCGATAGACGCTGAAAAAAACGGCATGCTGTAGGTATGCCGTTTTTTTATGTCTATCGATCATAGCTTGCGTGGCGAATTTCCTGCATAATCATACCTTCTGTGTAAGATCTTGTACCCACAACTAAAACCTTGTCGCTTGCCATCATGCGAGTGGATAGCACGGGCCAAGGGTGCATTAGTAACGTTTTGTTGTATCAAGCAAACGTTCACAGTGACAAGTGCCTCGCATCTTGTCGTTCTGCCATAATTGAAGAGGCACTAGGCCTTTCGCAATGAGGGAATACTTGTGAAAATACTCGGCATTCTGTTTCTGGTGTTATGTTTTCTGATCACCTTGGCGCTGGGAGCGCAAAACCAAGATGTGGTCAACTTTAACTACTTAATCGCCCAAGGTGAGTTTCGTCTCTCTGTTATCTTGGGTATTGTCTTTGTCATTGGCTTTGGCATCGGCTGGTTAGTCTGCGGTGCGTTATACCTAAAAGCGAGAGTGACCGCTCGAGGGCTGCGTAAACAGGTGGAAAAGCAACGCAAAGAACTTGATAAATTGCGTACGGACCCGCTAAAGGAACAATAATTCATGCTAGAGCTGTTGTTTCTGTTGCTCCCTATTGCCGCCGGTTATGGCTGGTACATGGGTAACAGGAATGCTCGTCATCGACGGCAAGAACAGTCACATCACTTGTCTCGCCAGTATGTGGCGGGGCTGAATCTGCTGCTGTCTGAACAGTCTGATAAAGCGGTTGATCTGTTTATTGAGCTTTTACAGGTCGACAATGAGACCATTGACACCCACCTTGCCCTAGGCAACCTGTTTCGTTCTCGGGGCGAAGTCGATCGCGCCATTCGCATTCACCAAAACCTGATTGCTCGCCCTAATCTGACGCTTGATCAACGTAACCTTGCCATGCAACAACTGGCCAAAGATTACATGGTCGCCGGGTTTTTTGATCGCGCAGAGAAGATATTTTCTGAGCTGGTGGATGAGCCAGATTATCAAGAGTTTGCCCTTCAGCAGTTGTTAGCCATCTTTCAGCAAACCCGAGAGTGGGAAAACGCGATTGATACCGCGAGCAAACTGGTCAAGATGGGCAAACAAAAATTACGTAAAGACATCGCTCATTTTCACTGCGAACTGGCGATGCAACAGCTCGCCGATGGCGACGAACATAAAGCACGACAATGGCTACGTCGCGCCTTGTCGTATGATAAAAGTTGCGTGCGCGCCAGCTTGAAGCTGGCCAAGCTTGATATTGAGCACCAAGATTATAAAGGCGCCATCAAGCAGCTAGAGAACATCCTTGAGCAGGATGCGGACTTTGTCAGTGAGGCGTTACCACTGTTGGCGGAGAGCTATCGCGCGCTAGGTCGTGAAATGCATCTGGTTCGGTTTTTAAAAGAATGCATTGAAAAGAATGCTGGGGTGAGCGCGGAGTTGATGCTATCAGAAGTGATCGGTAACAACGAAAATATCGCGATGGCGCAAAGCTTTCTCACCCGCCAGCTTACGCGCAATCCGACCATGCGCGGCTTTCACAAGTTAATGGAATACCATGTTGAGCAAGCGGAAGAGGGACGCGCAAAAACCAGTCTGAACACGCTAAAAGACTTGGTGGCGGAACAGATGAAAGTGAAGCCGCATTATCGTTGTCGAAAATGTGGTTTCTCGACCCACTCGCTCTACTGGCAATGTCCTTCTTGCAAAAGCTGGGGGGCAATCAAGCCAATTCGAGGGCTTGATGGTGAATAATGGCGATGCGCAAGCATCGCCGTTTTTTTATCTATCGTGGCGGTATACCTGCTGAGATGAATCGTAAACAAGGAACTAGGAGACAACATGCACGACCCAAAAGTCATTGTGGCACTTGATTATGCGAATATGAACCACGCCTTGGCCTTTGCCGAGAAGATAGAACCAGGTTCATGTCGCTTAAAAGTGGGCAAGGAAATGTTCACCTTATTTGGGCCGGCATTGATTAAGCAGCTGCATGCGGGTGGGCACGAGGTTTTTCTCGACCTTAAATTTCACGATATCCCGAACACGTGTGCACGAGCGGTCGCGGCAGCGGCAGAGCTGGGTGTTTGGATGGTCAACGTCCACGCCGCTGGCGGGGAACGCATGATGGTTGCTGCACGTGAAGCCTTAGTGCCTTATGGGGGCAACCGCCCTTGGCTGATTGGTGTGACCGTGTTAACCAGCATGACGGCGGTGGATTTGGCAGACAGTGGTATTCAGATATCGCCACAGGCGCAAGTGCAGCGCCTTGCGGGTCTGACGCAGCAGGCAGGCCTTGATGGTGTTGTTTGCTCCGCGCAGGAAGCGAGCCTGCTCAAGGCACAGTGTGGGGACGCCTTTAAATTAGTCACGCCAGGTATACGCCCAGCTGGGAGCGACAAAGGTGACCAACGCCGAGTGATGACGCCCGAGCAAGCGGTACAAGCCGGCTCTGATTATCTCGTCATAGGTCGCCCTGTCACGCAAGCGGCGGACCCCGCTGCTGTGCTTGCGTCAATTAACCAATCGTTGAATGACCAAAGTGCCGAGTAACTTAAGCTCCTAACACTAGCGTTTGCTAGCAATCGTGGTTGCCAATAATCGCGGTTGTCAATAATCGCCGTTGCTAATGACTGAGCTCGCCAATGTTTCAAGCTAAGCGCTTGACGAGGTAGAGAGCGGCAGGGGACGCGTTAACAGAGCGGCCATGGATCGCGCCGCTCGTGTTCGCCACTATGGGCGGGCGCTGACTGATTTGCGCGACCGCCTATCCAATACCGGTGCGGTAAAATGACTGTCAATCAGCCTTTGTGTCAAGCTGTGTTGCGGATTGGCAAAAATGTCAGCGGTATTACCCGATTCCACCACGTCGCCTTTTTGCATCACCATCAGCTTGTCGGTGACATGTTTGATCACCCCCATATGCTGCGACACATACACGTAAGACAAGCCCATCTCATCTTGAAGCTCAAGCAGTAAGTTAATGATTTGCGAGCGCATGGACATGTCGAGACCATTTAACGCCTCGTCGGCGACAATGACACTCGGTTGCAAAATTAAGGCTCTGGCGAGTGATACCCGCTGTTTTTGGCCGGTTGCCAGCATCTGCGGATAAAAATAAGCATGCTCCGGCAGCAAGCCGACCCGCAAGAGGGTGTTCTTAATGCGTTTACCTCGCTCTTGCGGGGTCATATTGGTGTTTCGCCGCAAGGGGCCTTCTAATATTTGGCCGATTTGGTTGCGTGGGTTGAGCGAGGTGTTCGGGTCCTGGAAGATCATCCGAATCAATTTGCAGCGGGTTTGGTAATCTTTGTAACGCAGCGTCTCACCATTGACCCGGATTTCGCCTGCCGTTGGCTCGATAACGCCAGCAATCATGCGTGCTAGGGTTGATTTTCCTGAGCCATTCTCGCCCACAAAGGCAATGGTTTCCCCGACATCCAAAGAAAAAGAGACCGGCTTCACCGCGTGGGTGACACGCTTTCTCAACCACCCGGTGCGGTGGTGATAATCTTTAGTGAGCCCATCAATTTCAAGAAGAGCGGCCATGCTTGTTCTCCATGTTGAGCGGGAAATGACAGGCAAATTTATGGTTTTTCACTTTTTGCGTATGGGGCGTTTCGACACATTTACGCTGTGCGTATGGGCAACGCGGCCCCAGTCGACAACCGATGGGCAGATGCTGCAGTGGCGGTATTGAGCCAGGCAAGGTTTCGAGCTTGCTCTTGTGGGGAATGTCGCGGCTAAAATCAGGCATTGTCCGTAATAAAGCATCCGTGTAAGGATGGTGCGGCGTGGTTAAAATTTGCTCGCGGTTGCCGGACTCTACCGACTGGCCACAATACATCACGGTGATCCTATCGGCCCAACGTGTCACCAAGGTGAGATCATGACTAATCAGCAAGATTGTCGTGTTAGATAACTGATTGGTGCGACTCAGTAAACGGAATATCTGCGCCTGAGTAATGGGATCCAAATCGTTGGTCGGCTCATCCGCAATCAAAAGGCGAGGGCGGTTAGCAATCGCCATTGCAATCATCACCTTTTGACACTCGCCATCGGTAAGCTCATACGGATAGCTTTCCATCACCCGCTTGTGATCCTTGATGCCCACTTTATGCAGCAAGGCGATAGAATGCTGCTTGCGCCAATTTAAGCGTTGCCACCAACTGCCGGAAAATGACGCGGGTGGAATGGCCTCTTCAAGCTGATGACCCACTACCTCGGATGGGTCAAGACACGTAGAAGGCTCTTGGAAGATCATCGCAATGTCTTTGCCGACCACATGGCGACGTTCGCGCGCGGGCAGTTCTAATAGGTCGATATTACCCAAACGTAATCGGTCGGCGGTCACATGCCATTGATCCTTAGTGACGCCGCAAATAGCTTTGGCCACCAAGCTTTTGCCTGAGCCGGACTCCCCCACCAAACCACGAATCTCACCGTCATTGATGGTCAAACTCATACGGTCGACGGCTTTCACCATACCTTGTGGGGTTTCTATCTCTATGGTCAGGTGTCGAATATCAAGTAACGGCATTATTCAGTTCCTGCATTGATGGCTTGGCTGATCCCCTCACCAACTAGGTTAACAACCAACACACTGAACGCAATCGCCATTCCAGGCAGAGTGACAGTCCAAGGCGCCGTGAAAATCAGCTCGACAGAATCCCCTAACATGGCGCCCCATTCTGGCGCCGGCGGCTGTGCTCCAAGGCCTAGAAAGCCGAGTGCGGCCACATCAAGAATCGCCACCGAAATAGCGCGGGTAATTTCGGTACTCAGTACTGTGACGATGTTGGGCAGAATCGAATGATAAAGCAGATAAAAATCATTGGCACCGTCCAAGCGCGCGGCAATGATATAGTCTTTCCCTATCTCATCGTGTACGGCCGTATACACCGCGCGGATAATCCGTGGAATGAGTGACAGCCAGATAGCGAGCAATACTTGGGTTTCGCCCACCCCTAAAAAGGCGACCACGATAATGGCCAACAGTAACGAAGGAATAGAGAGAATACTATCTAGGATATGATTCAACACACTCGATTTGAGCCCCTTGGTCATCCCGGCGAGTACACCAATCGCGACCCCGATAAGTGACGCGGCCAATGCGGTCATCAGTGCATAACCAAAGGTGAGCCGAGAGCCGGCAATTAGGCGCGAGAGCATATCGCGGCTCAGATCATCGGTCCCTAAAAAGTACTCAATTTGCCCTGACTGCACCCAAGAGGGCGCCATCAGTAAATGACCTGTTTGATGCTGCGGGCTCCACGGGGCGAGTAGAGGGGCAAATAGGGTGACAAGGATGAGCCCAACCAGGCACCAAAAGCCAATCACCGCAAGCTTGTTGCGACGAAATGCATTCCAGGTGCGCTCAAATTGGGTAGGGATATGCTGTTCAACGTAAACACTATTTGAGGGCATACCATTTTTTCCTTACCAGCGGGTTCATAAAAGCCCCTAATACATCCGAGATGATATTAATCAGTAACACAAACCCACCAATGACCAAGACGCCGCCTTGTACTGACACATAATCTTTAGCGATGAGCGTATCGAGCAGCCAGCGCCCAATCCCAGGCCAGTTGAATACTGACTCAACGATGATGACAAAGGTCACCATGGTGGAAACCAGTAGGCCAAAATTAGGGATGATCGGTGGAATGGCGTTTTTCATCCCATGGCGAAGCACGATTTCCGTTTTTGATAGTCCCTTGGTCGCTGCCGCTTTGATGTAGTTCTGGCGCATCACATAAGCCATGGAGTCGCGCACCATCTTGATGATCTCTGTGGTAGGGACCACCGCAAGGGTCAAGGTGGGAAGTGCTAGGTGACGGACAATATCAGAGGCGACCTTGCCTTGTAGCGGTAAGTCTGACAGCCATAAATCCACCAGCGCGAAACCGGAAATATGCGGGATCTCATACAAAAGGTTATAGCGCCCTGATACCGGAAACCACTGCAAGTCGAGTGAGAAAACCATGATAAAAAGGATAGCTAACCAAAATGTAGGGATGGAGAACACCACCAGGGCAAATGAAGAAATCACTTTATCTGCTGGCCCTTGGCTACGAATGCCAGCCAGCGTGCCCAAGGGCACGCCCACAATCAAGCTGATAAAGAGCGCGGCAAAGCATAGTTCTAAGGTAGCCGGCGCGACGTGTGCCAGGGTATCAACAACCGGCGACCCACTGGCGGCCAAGCCAAGGTTTCCATCGAGCAACTGTCGAATGTAGTAAATCCAGCCTATCCAGTAATCAAATTGGTGCCACTGTGAATCGGGCGCCAGCAACATAATGTTGTAGGCGACCAAGGTGAGGATCACTAGCGTGATTAAGAACAGGTTGAAGCGTCGTAACGTATAAATCAGCATGAGTTAGTGCTCCCGCGACACATCGGCGAAACTATCCGCGCCAAAGGGCGTCATCGTGAGCCCCGTCAGGCTAGCATCACGCACTTGATGTTGAATACCGTGGGCGAGCGGAATAACGGGCATGCGACGGTCGAGAATCGTCTGAGCGGCCTGATACAACGCCTTGCGCTTGGCTATCTTGTCCGTGGCGATCGCCTGATTCAGTGTTTGGTCAAAAAAGCGGTTACACCAATTAGAAATGTTCCAACCGGTAAACTTCGCGTTGCAGGTGAGCAAGGGACGTAAAAACGTATCGGGATCGCCGTTGTCGGCTACCCATCCGGTTAATACCATATCGTGGCTATCATCACCTTGGCGAATGGACGTGCGATTAACCGTTTTTTCCGGAATAATATTGACGTCGATGCCAATTTCACCCAAGTCCGCTTGGATTAGTTCTGCGGTTTTACGTGGGCTGGGATTAAACGCGGTCGGTTTTAGCGGCACGGTTAAATCGACACTAAAGCCATGGCGATAGCCTGCTTTGGCAAGGAGTGCTGCGGCCAGTTTGGGGTCGTGCTGAGTTTTTCGGTTTGGATCGTAAGCCCATGACATAGGCGGAAGCAAGCTGGTGGCGGGCGCGCCCGTGCCATAATAGACCGAACTGAGCAGGGCTCCCCGGTCAATCGCAAGATTAATCGCTTGACGCACTTCCACTTCCGAAAGCGCAGGATGACGGGTGTTGAGGGCGATAAAAGCCACATTCATGCCCGTTTGCGACGACAAACTGAAGCGTTCATCACCGACAACCACGGGAAGCTGACTCGCAACCGGAGAGGCGAGCACATCACACTCGCCCGTCAGCATTTTCGCAAGCGTCCCTGTGCCGCGCGTGGAAACATCAAACACCACCTGCTCCATCGGCGCAGGGCCTTGCCAATACTGCCAATGGCGGCGTAGTCGAATAAACTCTCGCGGTTGATACTCAGCTAGCGCGAACGGGCCGGTACCAACCGGATAGGTATCGAGCTTCTCTGGCGTACCCGCTTCCAGTAATTGGTTAGCATACTCTTTTGAAAGGATCACCGAAAAGTTGGTGGCCAACGTGGAGAGAAAAGAGACATCGGGCCGAGAGAGGGTAAATTGGACGCGGTAGGTATCGAGCGCTTTAACTTGGGTCACTAAGCCGCCAAAGTTCATGCTATCAAACCACGGGTACTGACCACCGGAAATGTGATGAAAAGGATGGCGTGGATTAATAAGGCGACGAAAGGAAAACACGACATCGTCTGCGTTGAGGTAGCGTGAGGGGGTGAATTTGACACTGCGATGAAATGCCACGCCCCGGCGCAGAGAGAAGGTGTAGGTTTTACCGTCATCACTCACCTGCCAGCTTTTCGCCAGCATCGCCTCGGGTTGGTATGTCTCGGGGTTGAGTCGCAGCAGACGGTCATAAAGCTGACTCGACAAGGTATCAGCCGTGAGGCCGCCATCGGTCAACTGAGGGTTGAAGGTGTTAGGCTGGCCTGGGCCGCAAAACACAAAGCCACGATTGTCGGCCGCACGTTGATCGCTGGCAGCGTCACAACCTGCAAGGAGCAGACCACTCACACCCAGGATCAAATACTGGAAAAAAACGCGCATAAACCAAGTAAAATCAGCTATCAAAGTAAACCCCGTAATCTACCACTGAAACGGCTTTACCACCAAGCAAAGTAGGGGCTATCTGATGTTTCTTTGCGTGCGGGGTGTACCTATGCACGTACACGTTGCGTCAGTCGGTTTGCCCCACATGATGTTTTCGCAGCAATCCCCTGAATTGATGGTAGCTCAGGCCGAGTAACTGCGCGGCCTTTCTCTGATGATAGTTGGCTTGTGACAGGGCCGCTGTGACCAAATCGTGTTCTTGCGTGGTTTGCCACTGGCGAAGGTCCAGGGGCAATGACGGCAATGCCTCTCTCTCAATGGGCACAGGTGCCTCGGCATCCGCGATGCGCCAAGGCGGTGAAAAAGGGTCTAAACATATCGTGTCGATGGGTGTACTAGGATCATTGTGACGAGAGAGGGCGCGCTCAACAGCATTTTTTAACTCGCGCACATTACCAGGCCAGGTGTGAGCTAGAAGCTGAGATTGAGCCTGTGCCGAAAAGCCAGCAAACAGCGAATAGCCAAGCTCAACGGCCATTTTCATCGCGAAGTGCTCAGCTAACAACAGAATATCTTGCTGACGCTCACGCAGTGGCGGGAGGTGAACGACATCGAACGCCAGCCGGTCAAGCAAATCGGGACGAAAAGCGTTTTGTTTGGCAAGGGCGGGTAAATCTTCATTCGTTGCACAGACAAGACGCACATCGGCACGCAGAGGAGATGTGCCGCCAACACGCTCGTATTCGCCATATTCAATCACGCGTAGCAGCTTTTCCTGCACACCTAATGGCGCGGTCGCTATCTCGTCTAAAAACAAGGTACCGCCTTCTGCTCGCTCAAAGCGCCCCGCATGCCGGCCTTTGGCGCTGGTAAAGGCGCCGGCTTCGTGCCCGAATAACTCTGAGTCGATCAACCCTTCGCTGAGCGCCGCACAGTTTAAGCTCACTAGTGGTTGTGACCAACGGGCGGAAAGATAATGAAGACGCTGTGCAATCAACTCTTTCCCCGTGCCGCGCTCACCCATAATCAGAACAGGACGGTTAAGCGGTGCCAGTTGGCTGACATGATCCAACACGGCGAGAAAACGGTCCGATTCACCCAGTAAATTGTCTTGTTCACGCATGGCGATTTTTACCAAATAGTGGTTTTCTTCATCATGGCCTTTTTCTCAATTTAACGCAATCTGTTTTAACCTATTGAAAATAAACGCCTTAAAAGTTGGCATGGGATTTGAATTCTATTGAGCGTGTCAGAGCCGAGTACCACGGGTTAACGCGCCACTGGCCTTAACTCTAGGGCTCATCAACGAGGAAGCGTATTAAGGAGTCTATGATGGGAATTTTTTCGCGTTTTGCTGATATTGTGAATGCTAACGTCAACGCATTGTTAGACAAGGCAGAAGATCCACAAAAAATGATCCGTTTGATCATTCAAGAAATGGAGGACACCCTCGTTGAGGTGCGTACCTCGTCGGCAAAAGCGCTAGCCGATAAAAAAGAAGTGGCGCGCAAAATTGAAAACATCGAGCGTCAGATCCAAGAGTGGCAGGACAAAGCCTCACTCGCATTGCAAAAAGATCGTGAAGACCTGGCTCGCGCCGCATTGATTGAGAAGCAAAAAGCGCATGATGTTAAAGTCGCGCTGGACGAAGAGCTGACGCTGATTAATGAAAGCGTAGAGAAGCTTGCCGGCGAAATTGCGGCATTAGAAAACAAGTTAAGCGAGACACGCGCGCGTCAGCAGTCATTGACGATTCGTCGTGAAACAGCAGGCAATCGCCGTGATGTGCGCCGTCACCTCGGCAGTGGGCGTGCCGATGAGGCAATGGCGAAATTTGAACAATATGAGCGCCGTATTGACGAACTAGAAGCGGAAGCAGACAGTTATCAAATGGGCAAAGGAAAAGGCCTAGAAGACGAGTTCGCTGACTTACAAGCGCAAGACGAGATTGAAAAAGAGCTGGCGTCTTTGAAAGCTAAAATGAAAGACAATCAATCGTAACGATACCTCAAGGAGCGGACATGTCATCATTATTTCTTGGTTTCCCACTGGCGATTTTCTTGCTGTTTGTCGCCCCATTGTGGTTATTTCTGCATTACCGCAGTAAGCGACAAGTGGCGCAAGGCTTGAGTGGGCAAGATTACGAAACACTGCAACAATTGGCTCAGCGTGCCGAAAAGCTGCAGGCACGGGTGGATAACCTAGAGCGTCTACTGGATGCAGAAGCCCCTCACTGGAGGCAACGCGCATGAGTAATACCTTGTACAGAGATCCAGAAAATGGCCGCATCGCAGGGGTGTGCGCCGGGCTTGCCAATCACTTTGGCATGGAAACCTGGTTAGTGCGCATCCTGACTGTTTCGGCATTTTTACTCGGTTTTGGGTTCTTTGTGGTGGTCGCTTATATCGCGGCGGTACTGATCCTGGATAAAAAGCCGTCAGAGGTGAGTCAAGAGCCGAGTGCCGCGCAGCAAGACCATCAAGTGAAGCAAAAACCTTGGCAATCAGGGAAGTCTGCCAGCCAATTGATCGCGGATCTCGACCGCGAGTTTAGCCACATGGAAGACAAGGTGACGCACATGGAGGCGTATGTAACCTCATCGACCTTTAACGTCGACCAAGCCTTCAAAAAACTCTAACCTCGCTGCCCTGTTTGGGCAGCTTGGCCAACTAGGAGCCATATCAACCTATGCCATCAGTGAAAAGGCGCGTGAAGCAGTGGGTGAGCCGTGGGGCTGACCGTCATGTTCGCCTCGCGGTGACCGGTCTTTCTCGTGCGGGTAAAACCGCCTTTATTACCTCTCTTATCAATCAATTGACGCACTTGGGCACAGAGCCCAACTTACCGCTGATGTCACTGGTGCAACAGGGGCGTGGGCTGGGCGCACGTCGTGAACCCCACCCGCATATGCACCTGCCAGCCTTTGACTACGACAGTGCTATGCAAGCGCTTCATCAAACTCCGCCAGTATGGCCGTCGCCGACACGTGATGTCAGTGAAGTGCGCCTTGCGGTGCGCTATCGACCGCAGTCGGCTGCCCTGAGAGCGATCAACGAAATGGCCACGCTATACGTGGATATTGTCGATTATCCCGGGGAGTGGCTGCTCGATTTACCCTTGTTAAGCCAAACCTACTCGCAATGGTCGGCCAAACAAGCTGGGCTACTCACCGGCCGTCGGGGCGAGCTGGCCTCCACCTGGACAACTAAGGCAGCGGCTCTTGACCCGTTTGCCCCTGCTGATGAAAAAAGGCTGGCGGAAATTGCTGAAGACTACACGGCGTTTTTACACCAATGCAAAGCACATGATGGCTTGCACTGGGTCCAGCCTGGTCGATTTGTGCTGCCAGGTGAATTAGCGGGCGCGCCCGTGGTGCAATTCTTCCCTTGGGTTGGTAGCCAAAATGAACACGATCTAGCCAAAGCCCGGAAAGACTCGAATTACGGGGTGCTAAAAGCGCGCTACGACTATTATTGCGAGCACGTGGTCGCCAAGTTCTACCGCGAGCATTTTGCCAAAATAGACCGGCAAGTGATCCTGGTGGATACGTTGCAGCCCCTGAATGCAGGGCCGGCGGCATTTCACGATATGCGTCTTGCCGTTGAGCAGCTGATGCAAAGTTTTAAATATGGCAAGTCAGGGCTGATGAAACGGCTGTTTTCACCACGGATTGACAAGGTATTGTTTGCGGCCACTAAAGCTGATCATGTGACGCCCGATCAACACCCAAATATGGTGAGCTTATTACAACAAATCGTTCATCAGGCGTGGCAGCAAGCCGCGTTTGAGGGCATTGATATGCGTTGTCAAAGTGTGGCCGCGATTGAAGCCACCACACCAGGCTATGTCACGGTAAAAGGCGATAGCCAGAGTGCGCTAAAAGGTGTGCTTGCAGACAACTCGCCAGTCACCCTGTATCCCGGCGATGTGCCAGCGCAGCTACCTGATGAAACATTCTGGCAAGCGCAAGGATTTGACTTTCCCTCTTTCCGTCCTCAGCAAGCCCCACTGGATGCGCCATTACCGCACATTCGTATGGATAAGGCACTGGATTACTTGCTGGGTGATAAATTTCGATAAGCGAGGGCGCTATGACGCACTACAAGCCAAAACAAACCTTTGCACAAAATGTGGACGTAGAACGTGACACGGAAAGCCAATTACAACAAGGAACCCAATTCGAATCGGAAACCGATTTTACCCCTGTCTCGAGTGAAGAGTGGGATGCGGATCTTGATGCGACCTTAAGGCCTTCGCCACGTAAACGTCGCCGCGTGTGGCCATTTTTGCTATTGGTGACTGTGCTGCTCGCCGTGTGGCAATCGGCGGACAGCGTCTATCAAAGCTGGCTCGAACGAGATTGGTTGAGTCTGGGTTGGCAGGGCCTGCTCGTCGCGGTTGCCACAACCGGACTGGTGATGCTGGGCAAAGAATGGCGGGCGATGCGTCGTTTGGTTCAGCGTGAAGCCGTGCGGGAGCAAGCGGAACAGCTGCTAAGCAGCGATGCGGTCGGGCAAGGAGAGCGGTTTTGTCAGCAATTGGCTGAGCAAACCGGGCAGGCCCAAACGGCAGCCTTTGCCAACTGGCAGCAGCAACTGGCGGCCACACATAACGACAGTGAAATTCTGAGCCTCTATGAGCAGCAAGTACTGAGTGCGCAAGATAAAGCGGCGCGTGACCTGGTAACCAAGCACGCGCAAGAGGCGGCACTCATGGTAGCGGTGAGCCCGTTGGCGGCGGCAGACATGTTGTTGGTTGCTTGGCGTAATTTTCATTTGATGACGCGTATCGCGCAGATCTACGGGATCCAACTGGGCGTTAAAGCACGTTTTCGCCTACTGAAAATGGTGCTCACTAACATGGCGCTGGCGGGTGCCAGTGAGGCGATGACCGATGTGGGCTTTGATGTGTTGTCCGTCAATATCGCTGGCCGAGTATCAGGCCGGGTGGCGCAGGGGCTCGGCATTGGCCTGCTCACCGCGCGGTTGGGGCTTAAAACCATGTCACTCATGCGGCCACTGCCTTGGCATGGTCAAGCCGCGCCTAGCCTGTCACAACTTCGCCGTGAGTTGGTAAAGCGGCTGGTGGGGAAGCGTCAACAAGACGCGTCATAGTCCACGCCGGTAAGGTGGCTGGTAGGTAGACTGACCAGCCACATTGGTATTCATTGAATAATCAGTGAGTTAATTGCGTGTTCTCTGTGCTACAAACGTGACGGCGTAAGGCAAAAATCGCATCAGGGCTTGACTGTTCCCCCCAACCCGCTCAAACTCCGCTTCAGTGTCAACTTATCCTGACAGCTAATGCAGCGCATGCAGCCGCGACGATGAATGCTTCAGTAACCCGTTGAAGCGGGCATAGTTTTAGGGTACTCATCGCAAAAAGGCTTGCTGCCGGTATTGGGTATCACTGTCAAGTTACAGGAATCCATTATGAGACTGAAAGTCTGTTGTGAAGATAGGATCGGGCTTACCCGCGAACTCCTCGATATTCTGGTGCGCCGCGACATCGACCTACGTGGTATTGAAATTGACCAGGTCGGGATCATATACCTCAACTGTCCGGAAATTGAATTCGACGCCTTTAGCCAGTTGATGTCGGAAATTCGACTCATTTCTGGGGTCACCGACGTACGCAAAGTACAATTCTTACCGGCTGAGCGTGAACATAAAGAGTTGCGAGCGTTAGTTGAAAGCCTGACCGATCCTGTGGTGTCGATTAACCTCGATGGCTACATTGATATGGCCAACAAGGCGGCGCAAGACTTGATTGGCTCGAGTGAACACCAGCTTATCGATGAACATGCAAACAGCGTGTTTCCTGACTTTCAGTTTGCCCATTGGCTGGAAAAAGAAGAAGCCAGCCAAAGCTGTCGTATGGTGGTAATGGCTGGGCTCGACTTCCTCATGGAAGTGATGCCAGTGCACATTAATGACGAAAGTGAGCAACCTGTATTGGTGAGTGCGGTGGTGCAGCTCAAGCAGGTGGCGATGAATAACACCTCGCAAACTGTGTTCCGTACCCCGAGCGATCACGGGTTTGATCATCTTGTGGGTCAGTCAAACAAGTTTAAGCAGCTTATTAGCCAAGCGAAAAAGCTGGCGATGTTGGATGCACCTCTCTTAGTACAAGGCGAAACGGGCACAGGTAAAGAAATGATAGCGCGTGCCTGCCACCGTCACTCCTTGCGCGCAGACAAACCTTTCCTACTCGTTAACTGCGTCTCTATGCCGGATAACGCCGCTGAAACCGAATTGTTTGGTATGGCGGCCGCCGAAGAAGGCGGTAGCGCCAAAAAAGGCATCTTAGAGCAAGCGGATGGCGGCACGGTATTCTTGTACGAAGTGGGCGAAATGAGCCGCCACCTGCAAGTGAAGCTATTGCGCTTTATGCAAGATGGTACCTTCCGCCGCGTGGGGGAAGAACGCGAGATGCAGGTGGATGTAAGAGTGATCTGTTCAACACAGAAAAACTTGCCTGAGCTGGTGGCGGCCCATCAGTTCCGTGAAGATCTCTTCTATCGTCTCAATGTGTTATCGCTCACTGTCCCACCACTTAGAGAGCGAACGGCCGACGTGATGCCGCTTGCAGAACTGTTCGTCAAACAATTTGCTGCCGATTTAGGGCAATCCAAGCCGCGCATCGATGAGGCGTTGGCGGACTACCTTACCCACTATGCGTGGCCCGGGAATATCCGCCAGTTACGTAATGTGTTGCTTCATGCGATGACCCAAATTGATGCAGAAGTGATGACGATTGATGACGTCCAACTGCCAGAAATTGAAAACACTCAGTTTATGAGTGAAGAATCGATGGATGGCTCGTTAGATGAAATCATGAAGCGTTACGAGTCGGGGATTTTGCATAACCTGTATCGAAGCTACCCTTCAACGCGTAAGCTGGCTAAACGGTTGGATGTCTCGCACACCGCGATTGCCAATAAACTGCGCGACTATGGGATTGGTAAAAAGTAAGCCGATGCCGGAAGCCAGTATGTATCAGACGTCGATTAGCCACTTCCCGCGTTTGTCCGTTGATGAGCTACGCATAGATGCCATCAGTCACGAAGACGTGACCCGGGTGGTGCAATACTTTCAGCGCAACCGTGATTTTCTCGCCCCTTGGGAGCCTGAGCGTGCGGCGGGCTTTTATACTGAACAGGGATGGAAGCGGCGCGTGCTGCAGCTGATGGAGTTACAAAAGCATCAGCTGGCTTATTATTTTTTGATCGCCAAGCAAGACTCGCCTCGCGTGTTGGGGGTGATTTCTTATACCAGTGTGATGCAATACCCGTCTTATTCGTGCACCGTGGGCTACTCGTTAGATGAAGCGGCACAAGGACAAGGGATCATGCGTCGAGCGCTCGCCGCGACCAATCAGTGGCTATTCGATAACGTCCATATCCATCGTGTGTGTGCTTCCTACATGCCGTGTAACCAGCGTAGTGCCAAAGTGCTAGAGGCGGTGGGGTTTGAATATGAAGGCCGAGCGCGTGATTACTTGCTGATTAATGGCCGATGGGAAGATCATATCCTAATGGCGCACATCAATCCGCACTGGCGACCTAAACCGGCCTGACCCGCGACCGTCTCACGGATGCTCCAGCAGTCACCCACAAGGCAATAATAAAGGCGACCCGATTAGGTCGCCTTTTGCGTTTCTAGTATGCGCTTTGTCCGCGAGTTATTTACATAGCAGGCGTGAGAGCACGGCTATTTCACTGTCAGCACACGCATAGTGTTGGTCGAGCCAATCACTTCCATCTGATCACCTTGGGTCATGATCACCTGGTCTCCCTCGGCCAAAAAGCCACCTTCTTTTAAGGTTTGTAGGGCGCGCTCTGCCACTTGCAAGCCGGCACCGCTGTCACTGTCAAAATACACCGGCGTCACACCACGATAGAGTGCGGCACGGTTAAGCGTGTGCTCGTGACGCGATAGCGCGAAAATCGGCTTACCGGATGAAATACGTGACATCATCAAGGCTGTGCGGCCCGATTCGGTCAGCGACACCATGGCTTTGACCCCTTTCATATGGTTCGCCGCGTACATGGTCGCCATAGAGACTGTTTCTTCTTGGCTATCAAACTGGCGGTCTAGGCGGTGATTCGATACGTTAACCGACGGCATCTTCTCAGCCCCGACACACACTTCAGCCATTGAGCGTACTGTTTCCAGCGGGTACTGACCGGCAGCGGTTTCTGCCGATAGCATCACTGCATCGGTGCCATCGAGCACCGCATTGGCCACATCCATTACTTCCGCGCGAGTAGGCATGGGGGCGGAAATCATTGATTCCATCATCTGGGTGGCGGTGATCACCAAACGGTTCATGCTGCGCGCGCGGCGAATGAGCTGCTTTTGTACCCCAACCAATTCTGGGTCGCCAATTTCCACACCAAGATCACCGCGCGCCACCATCACCACATCAGACGCTTCAATAATGTCGTCGATACTCTCATCACTGACCACGGTTTCGGCACGTTCTACTTTGGCCACCAAACGCGCATCCAAGCCAGCGTCGCGCGCCAAAGAGCGGGCATAGTGCATATCTTGGCCGTTGCGCGGGAAGGAGATCGCTAAGAAGTCGACGCCAATTTTGGCGGCAGTCAGAATGTCTTGCTTGTCTTTTTCCGTCAGTGCAGGGGCAGACAGGCCACCGCCTTTTTTGTTGATCCCTTTGTTGTTAGAGAGCTTGCCGCCTACCGTGACTTCGGTATGCACTTTGGCCCCTTCAACCGCCAGTACCTTGAGCTGTACGCGGCCATCATCAAGCAGCAGAATATCGCCATTGGTGACGTCCTGGGGCAGAGCTTTATAATCAAGGCCGACCGCGTCTTGGTCGCCCATGCCAGGCGAGAGCTCGCCATCTAACGTGAACTTATCGCCAACGGAGAGAGTAATGGCACCGTCTTTAAAGGTCGAAACACGGATTTTAGGGCCTTGCAAATCACCCAAAATACCCACGTGGCGGCCAAGTCGCGCCGCAATCGCGCGCACTTGATCGGCGCGTTTAATATGGTCTTCCGCACTGCCGTGAGAGAAGTTGAGGCGAACGACGTTAGCACCGGCGACAATAATTGACTCCAACACACTGTCTTTGTCGGTGGCAGGGCCTAATGTGGTAACAATCTTCGTTCTTCTCAGTTTTGCAGACATGATTAACTCCTATATACAGGGTGATGTTTTAAGGGATAGTGCAGAAAGGGCAACATCACCGCCAAGTCTGGATTCGACGACCTGCTGACATCAGTGTAGCGCATCAAAAACGTCGAAAAGATGACACAAAAAAGGAGTGCCAACGCACTCCTTTTAGTTAGGTCAGGGATTCTTTATGAAAGCGTGAATCGCGAATGGCTTCTTTGACACGCTTCAAGTTATCTCTAAATCCTGGGCCACGGCGAAGCGTGAAGCCTGTTGCTAGCACGTCGATAACCGTCATTTGCACGACCCGGCTTGCCATCGGCATATATTCGTCCGTGTCTTCCGGCACATCGAGCTGGATGGTGTGGGAACACACTTTATCTAGCGGCGAGTCGCGCTGCGTGATGCCGATTACAGTGGCACCGTTTTCACGGGCTAAATTAGCCACATCAACCAAGCTTTTGGTACGCCCTGTGTGTGAAATCATCACCACCACATCGCCATCATTACAGTTAATACAGCTCATTCGTTGCATCACGATGTCGTTAAAGCACACCACCGGAATGTTAAAACGGAAGAACTTGTTTTGCGCGTCATGCGCGACCGATGCGGATGCGCCCAACCCGAAAAAGGCGATTTTTTTCGCCTGGGTTAGCATGTCGACCGCGCGGTTAATTTGGTGCGTGTCGATGCTGTTTTTCGCTACATCCAAACAGGCCATGGTTGACTCAAAAATCTTCGCCGTGTAAGCATCCGCACCATCGTTCTCTTCAACGTTGCGGTTCACATACGGGGTGCCGTTGGCCAAGCTTTGTGCCAAGTGAAGTTTAAAGTCCGGGAAGCCTTTGGTATCTAGGCGACGACAAAAACGGTTAACCGTTGGCTCGCTCACATCAGCCATCTTTGCCAAAGTCGCAATACTCGAGTGAATAGCGGTTTGAGGGGAGGCGACAATGATTTCAGCAACTTTTCTTTCAGATTTGCTGAAGTTTTCAAGATTTTTTTGTATTTTTTCCAGAGTATTCATCTGAGTTACCGCTTACGTTCAAGACCAAAGTTAAAAACTGTCGCTCGATGAGAGCGAGCATCAATGAAGTGTTAAGTGCGTCATTCACCACGGCTTTTGACTGCCGTTTAGTAACAGATAGTCTATCCTCTCGCGGATTGTAATGACATTATTATGACTGTCTGAGCATAAAAACTTTGTCACCATTCACGCTTTTAGTTATTTCCTTACATAATTAAGGAATATATTTACAGCGCGAAATAAATAAATGGTCAAAAATCAGCCGAATTGGCTGGTGTTAACCATTACATTGAAAAATAATTACGTAACCCTAGGTAATCATAAGGAGCGCGTGTGTCAGGATTGAAAGTTGGAATTTGTGGATGTGGTTGGTTGGGCCAACCGCTGGCGTCACACCTACTTGGCGCTGGACACCACGTGGTGGGGACCAAACGTGAGCCAGCCTCGGCGCAAGCATTGAGCGAGACGCTGACGACCACCGTGGTGCCGTTTGATGTGATGGCGCCGGATTATCAAGCAGCGGCGGCATTGCTCGAGACTGACATCGTGGTGATCAATATCGCGGCGGGGCGTCGTCACGCCGACTTTGATGCATACCGCGATGCCATGTGCGCGTTTATCGACCGCCTGGCCCAAGCAGGCGTTGAGCATGTGCTCTTTATCAGCACCACCTCTGTATACGGGGAGCTTAAAGGGCAGGTGACCGAGCACACCGCGACCGCCGCCACCACGGCGTCGGGCAAAGCACACGAACATATCGAAGCGCATCTGCGCGAAACGTATGGAGAGAAAGGAACAATCATGCGGCTCGCGGGGTTGATTGGCGGTGCGCGTCATCCTTCAACTATGCTCGCGGGTCGACAAGGCTTATCAGGCGGCAATGAGCCGGTAAACTTGATCCACCGCAGTGACGTGATAGCGGCGATCAGTGCGATTATCCATCAGCGCCAATGGGGTCACATCTTTCATCTGTGCGCGGAGCTGCACCCAGCGAAAAGTGTGTACTACGGCTGGGCAGCGCGTGAAATGGGGTTAACACCGCCTGAGTATCAGCCAAGTGCAGGCGATGGTAAATGGATTGATGCCTCGCAGACGCTATCGCAACTGGGACTTAACTTACGTTATGCCTCACCGTATCAAATGATCGCAGATGGTCAGGTGACTTCGGACGACCCAGCCCCAAAATAAAAAAAGCCCACACAAGGTGGGCAAAAATAAAGGTAGAGACAAACAAACTCTAAAGTAAGTAGAAAAAGCAGCAGCAGGTCGGAAAGAAAGATGAATCATGCTCCCTCACGTTCTGAGGGGGATAAGGCATTTCTTACCGATGCACCCATTAGGACTGGGCGAATTTAAAGAAGTTCCTACAAATTAAAAAAAGTCGTGATATTTAATCAATAGGCGATGTAGATGTGATGCTTGTCTCATAAATGGCGGCAATTAATGTCGCCATCTCACGCTATTGCAACACAGCGATTGCAATAGCGTGAGATGGCCTAGCGTGTCACCGACGTCGGGCTAGGCGGCCCATTGCCGTTGCTTGAGCCATTGGAACAATCCACCCAACGCCACCAAGCAAAGCCCAAGGCCAATAAAGGACAATGCTCGCATCAGCCCCTCTAAACTTGCCATATCAACCAGGAACACTTTTAGGATTACTAGCGCCAACACCGCCATTGCGCCCTGCTGTACCCGTACCGATTGCTGCCAGTAGCCACCCAGCAAGCTCAAACTCCCTATTGCCAACCATACCAATGAGTAGGTATACAGCTCTGCATGTGAGGTCAATTGCGACAGGGCAATGGTATCGCCTTGCCAAGTCTGACGGATCAAACCGTTAACCAGCAAAAAAACAAACACCGCGGCACAGGTGCTGGCCGCTGTTTGCACTCGGGCTTTTGGCAAGGGTAGCGATGGATATCCCCATTTCGCTAACCACACACACGAGCAAAGGAACGCCCCACCAAGGCCAGAGTAAACTGGCAAGTGGCGAGTCACCAATCGAGACCCTCTCAACGTATGGGTTATGCTCGAAAAAGAGAATAAATTGGGTGAGTGCACTTAAGACTAAGAGGGCGATGCCGCCGATACGGTACAAAAACGCGAATGTCTGCGCGGCGCGAGCACGATAAAGATACACACACGCCAATAATAACCAGTTCATGCTCATGACCACCGCGCCAGAAACCGAGTGCATCACGCTGGTCAGCCCTTGAAGATCACATAGCCACAGTGTTGCACTTGTGAGCCACAGCGCGGCGAGTTGCAGTTGTGCGCCAGTGAGCCAAGCGGGCAGTGTGTGGTTTTGGACCCAGCGCTGACCAACATAAATCAACAGCCCAAGCGACGGATAAAGCCATAATGTGTCTGGCAGTGATGCCATATGATGGGTGGAGAGCAATAACAAGGTCGCGCGCGCGAGCACCACGCTGAGCAGTGCTTGGATCACCCAATTGGCGAGCGCTATCCGGTATTGATGGGTGAGCCAAAGCATCACCACTGCTTGCGCGGTCAAGGCCAAGGTCAGAGCGTAATCGCTCAGCAGCAACGTTAACGCGAGCGCCAGGTGGGCATTGACGCCACACCAAAGGCTCAATCGAGCCAGAACATGGGCCTGATCGGTACCTTTAAAATGACGAGTAAAGGCCGCTAACACCGCGCCGCCACCGGCGAGGCAAGCCGCCCATAACGGTGCGCTAGACGCGTACGCAAGCGTTCCCCCCCAAAACGCGCCTGTCACCTTCGCATTAAGGCTCACCATGAAGGGCGTGGCCAGGCACGCTAGCCAGATAAAATGGATACGTTGCGGTGACCGTTTACCTAGGGCTAAGCCATAGAGCAGGGTAATGACACCCATCCCCAAGCCAACCTGCTGGGCAAGTGGGTCGCGGGCAAGATCACCGAACCATAACCAGAGGGCGACCCAAGCTAAGCCCAGCACCGGCCACGCATCCCAGCGTGCGGAGAAAAGCGGCGCGAGATAAAGCCATGCCACCAACGCGGCCATCAATGGCATCCCGACCGTAAACGGTAAAGAAAACGCTGCAGTAGAGGCAATAAACATTATTGCCAGCATCAGCCAAGTATCGAGTGCGTGATGGTGCCAAGCTCGAATATCGACAAGGGTGCGCCAAGACAGTGGCGCGTCAGATGTTGGTTTGAGTAACCACCCCAACGTTGGCACCGCGACTAATAGGTACACAGAGCCGAGGGCAAACCCGGTAACGATAAGCAATGGCACCGAAAAATGCGCAAAAGCAAACAGCCAAGCAAGGTGCATCCCCCACAAGCTATACCATAGCCATCGGCGCTCGACGCGCTGAGCCACATAGGTGATGGCGGCGGCGACGAGCAAGAAATAACTGGCGAGCAACCCGTAGCTGGGGGTGGCACTGGTAGAGAACAATGGCGCGCCATACGCCCCGATGAGCCCGACCACGGTCAGTAACGGACCAAATCTAAGCCCGTAGAAGGTGGCAGCGAGCGAAATCAGCGCCAGCATCACGACGGCGACTGGCTCGGAAATAAACTGATAGGGCGTCGCCGCCATCAAGGTCAGGCCAAACAAGCTGATAAAGCCCGCGCTCGCAATCGCAGCCGGCACATAGCTCGGCCAATCAATTTGCGTATACCGGCGCAACTTATCGTGCAGCCATTCACTGCCAACAATCAAGCCGACGCCAAACAGCGCTCCCAAGCCAAGACGGGCTAACGGAGGGAAATAACCTTCACTGATCAGGTAGGAAATTAAGAAAAGTCCGCCGAGGGTAAAAATACCGGCGCCACTCCAAACCAGCCACTGTTGTTTCGCGCGCTCAAGCCAAGCGAGACGATGACGGTTATCGCCTGATGGTTGCGCGTCAGAGGCGGTATGGGCGGTGTTGGTTGCGACCGGCTCTACATCACTGGGCTCAGTGTTAGATGGCGCATGCCGGGTCGATGTGGTGAGGGTTTCCTGCGTTAATGGGTGGCTATCACGCGATACCATAGCCGCGTCTGTATCGCGACCAGCTTCAACCGGCTCTGTGTGAGCCTCAGCCGTGAGGTTGGCTTGAGTGGACGTCGGCACCGCGTCAGCGTCCGCTTTCGATTGCAACTGGGAAAGGGTATGGCGCACTTCCGAGAGCTCTCGATTGAGTGCGTTGACTTTGAATAGGGCCGAGAGGCCACAAATACCACCAATAAGCATCACCAAACTGGCGACAAACACTAAGAGGAGTAAGGATTCCATATCGCGTTAACCAAGCCCGCTGTCACTAAATGCGTGCACACTGTACAGCGGGGCCGAATGAATTGGCGTAATCGCGACAAGAAAAGTCAAAACTTGGGAGCAAGTGCATAAAAAAGCCCACAAGCAAACGGCGAGTGGGCATAGAAGAAAAGTCTTCTAGAAAAAGCAGTGGCACAAGGTGTGACTACCAGAAATGCGAATGGGTTCCCACTTTTGTTCAAAAAAAGCACAGCCATGGCTGAGAGCGTGGCAGAGCTGGCTGCTTAACCATTTTTATTCAACGCGTTACATAGTCAGCCAAGCGCGCAAAACGTCATCACGATTTACCAAACAATATACGGTCATGCAGCAAACGCGGGTGTAAACCCACCTGGTCGCTGTCTCGGCGAAATCACTCAATAATGTGATGTTACTCATGCGATGCGTGCGTGTTTCAGGCTTGTTAAAATCCATGTCTGGGTATAAAGTTAAACAAGCGTTTAATACAGGTGAATGAACAATGGCAGGACGAGGCGACACCAAAGCAAAAATTCTGGATGCCGCGGAGCAGCTCTTCGCCGAGCACGGGTTTAAAGAAACGTCGTTACGCACGATTACCAGCAAGGCTGGCGTTAACCTTGCCTCAGTGAACTATCACTTTGGCGACAAAAAATCACTGGTGCGTGCCGTGCTCGGACGCTACCTCGAAGCGTTTATGCCAGCGCTCGGTGAGCAGCTGCAAGCGCTCTTAGTGCGACCAGATTGCACGATGGAACAAGTGTTCTCATGCGCAAAACAGCCAGTGCTTGCGCTTGATGCGTATCGGCCACATGGTGCAGCCACCTTTATGCAACTGATTGGCCGCGGTTATACCGATGTACAAGGCCATTTACGTTGGTTTATCACCACCCGTTACGAACACGTGCTGTCGCTGTTTAACCAAGCGGTACGCAAAGCCAACCCCGCACTGACGTCAGAGGCGGTGTTTTGGCATTTACACTTCACCCTTGGGGCGGCCATTTTCACCATGGCGTCCAGCGAAGCGTTGCGTGATATTGCCGAAAACGATTTTGGTCGCACCCTTGATACCGAAGCGATCGTTGACCGCTTAATTCCGTATCTAGCAGCAGGGATGAACGCCAAACCCGCGGCAATGGCACAACAGGGGCAAGTGCTCGCCTTCGCGACGGAGTCACAAGCGGAGTAGGGCAATCAAAACACATCAAGCGAGGATGCGATGCGTCCCGCTTATTTGAACCACTCAGCGCAGCGACAGGTGTATCACGGTGCGTGAAGTGCAATGTAAAAACCCGTTCTGGTCGCACAATAACAGTAAAAAGAGTGCAACCATGATCAACAAAAGGACCTGAATCATGAGCTCTCAAACTTCATTACGTCGTTCACTGGTGAGTGATAAAGCGTTTACTTTCTTCAAAAAAGTGCTGCCACCGTTATCCGCCACTGAGCGCGAAGCGATGGAAGCCGGCAGTGTGTGGTGGGACGGTGAACTGTTTTCCGGATCGCCGAACTGGAAAACCTTGCACCAATATGGCAAGCCGGCGTTAAGCGCGGAAGAGCAATCGTTTATCGATAACCAGCTAGAAACCCTCCTGGCGATGTTGGATGATTTTAAAATTGTCCAAGAGCAAAAAGATCTGCCGGAAGAAGTCTGGGATTATCTGAAAAAAGAGCGCTTTTTCTCGCTGATCATTCCCAAAGAATACGGTGGCCTCGCGTTCTCGGCGCTTGCCAACTCTACCATCGTATCGCGCATTGCCACCCGTAGCTTAAGCGCAGCGGTGACCGTGATGGTGCCTAACTCACTGGGGCCGGGTGAACTGCTGACCCATTATGGTACCCAAGAACAGCGCGACTATTGGCTGCCACGCTTGGCCGATGGCCGTGAAGTGCCGTGCTTTGGCCTAACTGGCCCAGAAGCAGGCTCCGATGCTGGTAGTATTCCAGACCGCGGCGTGGTGTGCATGGGTGAACACAATGGTGAACAGGTGCTGGGGATCCGCTTAAGCTGGAACAAACGCTACATTACACTGGCCCCCGTGGCGACCGTGGTGGGCTTGGCGTTTAAACTGGGCGATCCAGACGGCCTGCTGGGGGACAAAAAAGAGCTTGGCATCACCTGTGCCCTGGTCCCCGCAGACCACCCTGGCGTTGAAATTGGCGATCGTCACAATCCGCTCAACATGGCATTTATGAACGGCACCACCAAGGGTGAAGATGTATTTATTCCGATTGATTGGGTCATCGGCGGCAAAGACTACGTTGGCCGTGGTTGGCGCATGCTGGTGGAGTGTCTATCAGCCGGTCGAGGGATCTCGTTACCCGCACTGGGGACGGCGGTAGGGCATCTCGCCACCCGTACCACAGGCGCTTACAGTTATGTGCGTAAACAATTTGGTATGCACATTGGCCGCTTTGAAGGGGTAGCAGAAGCCCTAGGCCGCATGGGCGGGTTGAACTACTTAATTGAATCGACCCGCACCCTGACCACCACCGCGCTTGATCAGGGAGAAAAACCGGCGATCATCACCGCGATTTCCAAATATCACATGACCGAAATTGCGCGCACCATCTTGAATGATTCGATGGATGTACACGCGGGTCGTGCGATTCAGTTGGGGCCCCTAAACTACATTGGCCATCATTACTTCGGTATTCCGGTGGCAATCACGGTGGAAGGCGCGAATATTCTTACCCGCAACCTAATGATCTTTGGTCAGGGGGCGACCCGTTGCCATCCTTACGTGCTTAAAGAGATGGAAGCGGCGGCGAACCCAGACCAAGAGGCCGGCGCCCAAGCGTTTGATAAATTACTGTTTAAACACATTGGCCATGCCACTAAAAACAGCGTGATGGGGCTGGTCAACGCGCTGACCGGATCGCTGACCAACCGTGCGCCGGTGAGTGGCGAGACGGCTAAATACTATCGTCACCTTACCCGCATGAGTCGTGCACTGGCGGTGACCACCGATGTCGCAATGTTGTCTCTTGGCGGTGAGCTGAAACGCCGAGAAATGCTGTCCGCGCGTCTGGGGGATGTTCTGAGCCATCTTTATATGGCGTCGGCAACGTTGAAGCGCTACGAAGATGAAGGCCGTCCGAGCCAAGATCTGCCGATGGTGCACTATGCGCTGCAATATTGCCTAGCCCAGTGTGCCAAAGCGTTTGATGGGGCCTTTAATAACTTCCCTGCCAAAGGGGTGGGCCGCAGCCTACGTGTGCTCTTGTTCCCGCTCGGCATGCACTACAAAATGCCCTCTGACAAACTGCTTAATCAGATTGCCGAGCAGTTAATGACACCGAGCGCAGAGCGCGACCGTTGGACGCACTTATGCTATGTGGGCGACAAAGCCGACGATCCGGTGGCGGTGATGGAGCGTGCGTTTACGGCGATGTGGGCGTGTCGTGACACCGAAAAAGCCCTGATCAAAGCGGTGAAAGCCAAGCAGATTGATGGCAAAGCCAGCTTGGCGGATCGCTCGCAACAAGCGGTTGAGCAAAACCTCATTACTGCCGAAGCGCGTGACAAACTGCTAGAGGCTGATGCGCTGCGTGCTTATGCGGTACAAGTGGATGACTTTAAAGCCGAATGGTTTACCTCTAGCCAGCTAGAAGGCGGTGCCATTGCCAAGCCCAATCCAAGCAAAGCGGCATAAAGGTCGCTAACTTGCGCGAAAAAGCGTCTGCACCTCGCAGGCGCTTTTTTATTGGCGCTGACACTTGGGGCCACAGTGCTGAGATCTTGCCCACTATTCTTGCCTGCAACACCTCCAACCACTGGGTATTTTTGCCCTTTTTCCGTAAAAGGGGATGCATAGGCAGGCGTTAGTATTTATCCTTAGCCTCAATTTTGTGAGGGACGTTGAATATGATCATCAAACCTAAAATTCGTGGATTTATCTGTACGACGACACATCCCGTTGGTTGTGAAGCCAACGTAAAAGAGCAAATTGACTACACCAAAGCGCAAGGCCCGATTGCGAATGCGCCTAAGCGTGTACTGGTTGTGGGTGCCTCCAGCGGCTATGGCTTGTCCTCACGCATTGCGGCAGCCTTTGGCGGCGGCGCCGCAACCATTGGCGTGTTCTTTGAAAAACCAGGTACCGAGAAAAAGCCTGGCACCGCAGGCTGGTACAACTCAGCCGCATTCGACAAGTTTGCCAAGCAAGAAGGCCTGTATTCAAAAAGCCTCAATGGTGATGCTTTCTCGCATGAAGCCAAGCAAAAAACGATTGATTTGATCAAACAAGACTTGGGTCAAATCGACATGGTGGTGTACTCGCTGGCCTCGCCAGTGCGTAAGCTACCTGACAGTGGTGAGTTGGTGCGCTCGTCGCTGAAACCTATCGGTGAGACCTACACCTCAACCGCCGTCGATACCAACAAAGACCAACTTATCGAAGCGAGCGTAGAGCCTGCCACTGAGCAAGAAATCCAAGACACCGTCACCGTGATGGGCGGCGAAGACTGGGAGCTTTGGATCAACGCCCTTAATGACGCCGGTGTCCTTGCTGAAGGCTGCAAAACTGTTGCTTACAGCTACATTGGTACAGAGCTTACCTGGCCAATCTACTGGGAAGGCGCGCTAGGTAAAGCGAAAATGGACTTAGACCGTGCTGCCAACGCGCTAAACCAAACACTTGCCGCCAAAGGCGGTAGCGCCAACGTGGCGGTACTCAAAAGCGTGGTCACCCAAGCCAGCTCAGCGATCCCGGTGATGCCGCTTTATATTGCCATGGTGTTCAAGAAAATGCGCGAAGAAGGCGTCCATGAGGGCTGCATGGAGCAAATCTATCGCATGTTTACTCAGCGCCTGTATCAAGCCGATGGCAGCGAGCCAGAGGTAGATAGCGAGCGTCGCTTGCGTTTAGACGACCTAGAGCTGCGCGAAGACATTCAGCAGCACTGTCGCGACCTGTGGCCACAGATCACCACAGAGAACCTCACTGAGCTGACCGACTACAACGAATACAAAGCCGAGTTCTTGAAGCTATTTGGCTTTGGCGTTGAAGGCGTCGACTACGACGCAGACGTGAGCCCGGTAGTGGAATTTGATGTCGAAAACATCTAAAACCGCCTAGCAAACACCCAAAAGAGGTCAGCCAAACGCTGGCCTCTTTTTTATTGGCTGAAAGCTAACCAAACGCACCCCAACTCATGGTTTTTTGCTTTACAAGCCAATCCCAACCCAATAATATACGCCGCGTTCCGGAGAGATGGCTGAGTGGTTGAAAGCACCGGTCTTGAAAACCGGCAAGGGTTAATAGCCCTTCTAGGGTTCAAATCCCTATCTCTCCGCCACATACCGAAAAGCCGCTGCGTAGTCAGCGGCTTTTTTGCGTTTATACTCCCGTAAATTTCTAAACTCTGACCCCGCCAACATTTTAGGCGATTCTGTCTAAACAGCTATTCTGCACTCTGGTACGCTAACCCTCAATATTTCTGCATCTTACATGGCCTTTTGGACGCCGCTAACCAACAGCGGTAGCGTGGGCGCTAAAGCAAATCCATTGGGCTTGTTGTGCCTGCAAATTGCTGACCAATCACATGGGTATAGATCTGCGTGGTGGAGAGATCGGTATGGCCCAATAAGGTTTGAATGGTGCGAATATCGTAACCCGCCAAAAGCATCTGTGTGGCAAAGCTATGGCGAAACGTATGACAGGTAACGTGCTTATGGGTGATGCCGGCCTTTTGCACTGCACGGTTTAAGGCTTTACGCAATCTTACCTAGCGGTTGGTTTAAAAACTGGTTGTATAGAAAGGCCAGTGCATTGAGTGCAACCTTTTGCGTATTCGGTGAAATTCGTTGCGCATTGGCCAAATAAGACAGAAACGTTTTTACGTCCTCATCACTGAGGTCTGTCGGATGTTGCTTATGATGGAAAAGGATAAATCGGCGCACCCAGTATAGGTAACTCTTCTCAGTTTTGATCGCATAGCCTCGCCGCCTGATCTCGTGCTGAAGGCTTGCCATAAACGGGCTTTTGGTCATGATCCTTTCCCTCCATCTAAGACTGTTTATTCATACAGCTTATTGGTAGAGAAAGCCAAATAGTGTGCACGCTTTTTCGAGGCACATTCACATTATCGCCGAAAGAGAAAACTTTAGTTCAATATAATCAGACGGTTATAACTTCGCCTTTGAGGATAGTGTGAACGCATTGTCCGGGATAGGCGGCATGCACACTTTCGCAGACAAGGTGATTGCTTCAAGCTTTAAAAATGTGTTTAATCATAAATAGTTAGATGAAAAAAGGCGCGTATAACGGTTTTGGAAAATCGAGCGCGCGGACTAATACAATGTTAACTCTCTTTAGGATTGGACTATATGGAAAAAGAAATTGAGCCGAATACAGAAGCCATTCATAAGGATACTGCCACTAAAACTGAGTGGCAGTATTATGATGAACATTGCAATCCTGTGCATTTATCCAAAGTAGTCCATAAAGATAAGCCTTTGATTTTCATATACCCATTTAGCTACAGCCGAGAAAGAGGGCTTAGTACCAAGAAGATTAAAACCATTGAGTTAAGAGGTTGGGAGAAAATAAAAGACGTTCCAACTCCTTTGCGTTCTGGAGATAAGATAAAGCTTACTGCAGGGTCACCTAAATACTTAATGTCCTTTTTATATAAGGCATTTCCTGATGTTGAAAAGCTAGTTATAGACAAAAGCGGGAAAAGTCGATTCTCACAAAAGAGCATTACATTTGGTTATCAGGATTTCGACAATGCAATTAAGGCAATTGGTAAAGAAACTCGCAGTTATGAAACAAGAAGAAAGACAGCTATTGCCAATTCCCTATCCAAAGTTACCTCAAAAGTTGAAGGTCGAAAAACAAAGCTATCTAAGGGCGGGATATCACATTATCTAAGCTTTTATTCAGATGATATTTCACTATCGAGTGAAGACCTAGATTCAATTCTATCGCTAATATCGCTTGCTCCGGCGGCAAATATCTCAGTAACAGAAAATTTCATACAAACAAAAGATAAGATAAACGTAGCTTATCTTGATGATGTTATAGAAAAATTCAAGTCACTACTTAAAGTTAAAAATGACAATGAAAAAGACTGGCAAGCTTTTTTTGAGAAACACGGGTGGATTCTGGCTAATATTTTCCCGTTTCAGGTTGTGATGAGAGAGCGAGAGGCCTATGTCGGTGGAAAGACTATTGGAAATAAAGAGGGGCGTGTTGTCGATTTCTTATTCCAGAATGGGTTTCGAGATAACTACGCGTTGTTAGAAATTAAAACCCACAATAAGTCACTAATAAAAAGTAGACCATATCGAGAACCTGACACTTATGCTATCCATGATGATTTGTCAGGGGCAATTAGCCAATGTCTTGACCAGAAAAACACTTTCTTAACAGATATGGGGCAAAAATACAGTGTACTAGACCCAAAAGTGATTTTGGTTTCGGGAATGAAAAGTAAGCTCAATGAAAGCCAGTCCAATTGCTTTGAGCTTACAAGGGCAAATCAAAAGAATGTGGAAATAGTTACATTTGATGAGTTGTTGGAGAAAATTATTGGCCTCAAAGATATTCTTAAGTCATAGAGTTAACAAGTTGCTGCACTCGGAAAAAATACTCGCTTCGCTCCTAATTTTCCGGTGAGCAAAGCGTTATAAGGCTCAAGGGAGTTCAGAGTAAATTCAATGATTGATAAAGAAGAAAGGGAAAGAAGAGCAAAAATTATTGCTGAAAGTAGCTCTGGAATTCATCCACCACTTGAAGCATATTACATTCACTCCCTTTTGTATTCTGCGGCAAGATCTCTTGAAGCATTTGAAAGGTATGATCATTATAAAAATTCAGATGTTCCGGCAAGTTATTTGATAAGCACAGTTCAAGAAGCCGTAGGTCATGCAGCTGCATTATCTCGTTTTTTTTGGCCCTCACCTCAAGGAAAAAAGAGCGAACCCTATACTCGAAAGTTAAAAGAGGCTAGAGGTAACAGACTTAGAAAAGCTTTTAAATTGGACGAGTCATCACCTCTTTACAATCGTGAACTTAGAAATGCATGGGAGCATTTCGATGAAAGATTAGATATGTATTTGCTTGAGCATGAGGCTGGAATGTTTTTTCCATCATGTATTGTAGACTCTCACGCACTTGCTGATGATCCCGTTGGACATGTATTTAAGCTTCTTGACCCAGAAGAAGAGTGCCTTGTTATAATGGGGTGTAAGTATTTCTTTAGCCCAATACGTGATGAGGTTTCACGTATTGCTAATGATTGCTTAAGGTACGATAAACAAGGCGCAAGATTGCCGTGTGAGTAATTCGCCTTATAACAAGAAATTCTAGGTGACGCCTACGGCGCACCTAAATTAGGCGTTAGTTCAAAAAGGAGAATCAATCGTGACCTTATCGACGATCCTTTTATTCATACCTGCGAGCTTTGCCCTGAACATGGCTCCTGGGCCAAATAATCTCCTTGCGATGGCGAACGCCAAACGATACGGCATCAAGGCAGCCTGTTGTGCTGGCATTGGTCGGCTTGTTGCTTTTGTCGGCATGATTACTCTTGCGGCTACAGGATTGGCAACAGTACTGTATACATCGGAGAAGTTATTTCTCGCCATAAAAATCCTTGGCGGTCTATATTTACTTTGGCTGGCTTTTCAGCTTTGGACAGCAGACCCTGGCGGTGCCGATGATGAGTCACCAGCGGGTAAAAACATGCTCCAATTGGCGAAACAAGAATTTCTTTTGGCAGCAGGTAACCCAAAGGCAATTTTGATTTTTACTGCCTTTCTTCCTCAATTCGTAGACCCTTCAGGTTCAATAGGGCTTCAGTTCTTGGTCTTGGGAGCTTTTTTTCTGATGCTTGAATGGATCGCGATAGGCTCCTACGCCTTCTTTGGTAAGGTTTTGCGTCATTGGTTTTCTCGTCCGGCAATGCGTCAATTGTTCAATAGGACCTGTTCAGGATTTCTTGGCAGTGCCGGGGTAGGGCTTCTTCTAGCTCGGCGTGAGTGAACTAACCAACCGCGTAAGGCGGACGTCCCTGACGGGCCGCCGCTTCGCTTAGCGTTAAAAGTAAGGAGAGAACATGGCGGAGTGGATCAACACATCTCAAATAGAGTCGGCATCCTACACATGTGGTTTTTGCGGCAATGTTGTGGCGTCCGCGCTCGGTTATGCTGATCGCAGATCAAACTTCCGCCGAATTAGAGTATGCCCCCATTGTACCAATCCAACCTATTTTGGCTCTGGCATACAGATACCTCAGGTTGCTCCAGGCAATGAAGTAAGCCATCTTCCGGATGGTGTGGATACTTTGTATAAAGAAGCAAGAAACTGTGTTTCAGTTAATGCTTACACCTCATCTGTTCTCGCCTCCAGAAAACTTCTAATGAACATCGCAGTGACGCAGGGTGCAGAGGAAGGAAAAAGCTTTTTTCACTATGTGGAATTCCTAGCAAACAATGGGTTCGTTCCGCCTAATGGTAGAGGATGGGTTGACCATATTCGGAAACGGGGTAACGAGGCTACGCACGAAATTGAGATCATGCCTAAGGAAGTGGCCGAAGAGCTTATTGCATTCATAGAAATGCTACTTAAATTTATTTACGAGTTTCCGGCTAAGGTGCCAACAGCAGAGTGACTTTTAACAAACGCATTAAGTCTGTTCCGGCCCGATTGGGCCTCCACCGGACGCCTAGTCGGGCGCCGCTTATGCAGAGCGTTATATGCTCTAGAGGAAATGGATAATTCGATGATCGAGACTGAAAGACTAATACTTAGCCCTGTAACCCCAGAAGATTCTGATATTTATACAAAACTTCTGACTTGCGCTGAAACAACAAGATATTTACCGGGTGGAAAGCCTTTTAGCTTAGAGTACATTCAGAATTACGTACCAAGCAAAGTGGCTCACTGGTCGAAAGGCTATGGTACTTTCATTGTTGCGTTAAAGAGTAAGCCATCTCAAAAAATCGGTTATGCTGGTGTTGAGTTAGTTCCTGACTCGAGTTTTTCAGATATCAGGTATGCATTGCTACCTCAATATCAAGGTAAAGGGTACGCTTTTGAAGCTTCAAAGGCAGTCTTAAATTTCACCTTGGAATCGGGTTTGGTGTCTGAAGTTTATGGTGTAGCGGTAATAGAAAATCTGGCATCAGAGAAACTACTCCGCAAGCTTGGTATGCAAGAATCCGCAGAACGTTTGTACGACAGTGATGACCTGGTTACTCTCTCTACTCAAACACGCATATAACAAAGCGTTTAAGAGGGATTTGGCACGCGTGGCATTTTTAGTATGCGTTGAGTTTGGTGATTAAGGTGCTTTGCAGAGGCTTATGTATTGCGTGCCTTCACCCCTTAACGCGGCTACATGGATTCCCCCGTTCGTCAAGCATCCGCGAAGCGTATTGAGTTTGGTTTGGACTGCCGCTCTACATTCGGCCTTTTACTGACTCACGTCATGGCCCTGATGACATTGCGCGGTTGCAGTGCCTAATTCGTTAGAAGGCATCAAGGTGCCCGCCGCATTAACAGGCTCTCTGCAAATGGTCTTCACCGATACNCAATGGGAAAGATAGGTAGGTGATTGGAAGCACAGAAACTAACAAGCGCATGTTGTCGGACTTGTTTTCCACTGCGCTCCAAACCAGCCGAAAATGCGGGCTACATGGATTCCCCCGTTCGTCAAGCATCCGCGAAGCGTATTGAGTTTGGTTTGGACTGCCGCTCTACATTCGGCCTTTTACTGACTCACGTCATGGCCCTGATGACATTGCGCGGTTGCAGTGCCTAATTCGTTAGAAGGCATCAAGGTGCCCGCCGCATTAACAGGCTCTCTGCAAATGGTCTTCACCGATACTCATCAACTTGCGTGTGCAATGACCCGGTTGGTGTATTTCTCCTTACGACAGCGACGAGTTAGGCCGCGTAATCTTGATAATCCGTTTGATGGTGCAATAATGCCCACACAATGCGTGCATTTTTGGCTGCGAGAGCGACAATGGCGCGATTCATGCCACGTCGCTCAAGGACATTTCGCCCCCAAACACTGAGCCTATCTTGCTTATCGCCTAGGTTCGTGATGACGGCTCTCGCGCCATGCACTAAGAGTGTTCTGAGATATTTATCTCCTCGTTTACTAATACGACCTAATCGAGGCTTTCCTCCGGTTGAGTACTGTTTGGGCATAATCCAAGCCAAGCAGCAAAATCTCTACCGGAATCAAACTGTTCGCCTTTTCCGATAGTGGCGATAATCGCCGTTGCTGTTTGTGGGCCAATGCCGCGAACATTAAGAATACGCTGGGCATTAGGACTGGCCTTGGTAACCATATCGAAACACTGCTCGGTATCGGCGATACGCTGATTAAGTGTTTGTAGGTGGTCAAAACAATCTGCCACGACAGCACGAGCAATATCAGGCAGGCCATTCTCTGCTGCCTCGAGAATGAGTGGTACTTCTCTGTGAATGGCGGCTCGTCCCGTTAGAATAATAATGCCGAACTCTGCCAGTAATGCACGAATACGATTAATGAGGGCGGTACGTTCATTGACCCAATGCTCACGTACACGATGAGTCGCGAGAATCGCTTGGCGTTCGGGTGACTTAACAGGAATGAACCGGCTGTTTGGACGCTGAACCGCGTCACAAATGGCAACGGCATCGTTCAGGTCATTTTTTCCTTTTGTGCGATAAGGACCGACATACTTTGCGGCCATGATGCGGGTATCGTGGCCGAGCTTGTTGAATTCTCTAGCCCAATAATGTGCCCCACTGCAGGCCTCAATGCCTATGCACATCGTGGGCATATTTGCTAATGTACCCAGTAGTTTAGCGCGTGAAACAGATTTATGGAGAATGAGTTTTCCGTGGTCATCCACCGCGTGAAGAGAAAAGTGGTGCTTGGCGAGATCTATGCCACAAAAGAATTGAGTAGACATGGTTACCTCCGGTATTAAAGGCCGCACCTAAGTGTGGCAGATCTTCAAGAGGGGGAATCCATGTCATTCGTTATAAAACAAGAAAAAATTATGAACAATGAAAAACGAAATCATCACTTTATAGCTCAGGTTGAACAGGTCTTTCACGCTCGAAGTGCTGAGGTTAAGGCCAAGAAAATCAATAGATTTGAGGTTACTAGCAAGGAAAAGCTGAAATTCAAGAAGACTAGTAAAAAGGGGACAGCTATAGCAAATAACCTTTCCTTTGAAGATCTTTATTGCTTTGACTTTTTGTCTAGGGAAGAGCAGTACAATTTTGAAGACACATTTGGTCGATATGAGTCAGTTTATATAGATTTAATTCAGAAAGTAATATACTTGGATGAGGACCCAGATAACTCATATTTAGACTTATTTACATATAAGTGGATGAATATCATAAGAAATCCATTCCTCATTAAAAATACTCTTTATATTTTTGGTAGTGCGTTAAAGTATGTACCAAAAGACCCTGAGTTACTTGCAGTCTACAACCGTTTAGAAAAGGGTAATAAACCGCAAGAACAACGAGTATGTGAGTATTTTGGTATTTCTAAATTTGAGTATACAAGTTGGCTAAAGTTGTTGTTTCTAATTCTGTTTGTGGGCGATGAAGGGTCGAACTTCCTAGAGTCTTTCACTCGAGGAATGTTTTATGAAAAAGATTCATCATTGAATATATTCCTCTTCAGTTTGAGTGAAAAAAACACTGTATTCTCAGATGTTGGGTTCTCATTTTTAAATCAAGACGCACATTTATGCTACGAGTTTCCGTTAACGGATTCCCACTACATTGTATATAGTTTTACAAATTTGGGTGCATTTACTGCGATACTTGAAAAAGAAAAAGGCGTTAGCTTGTCCCACATACCCGCTCTCTTTAAAAGCAAGCCGAAAGAAATTAAGGTGAACAAGGTCACTGATGATCTAGAGAGATTGAAATCATTTAATGTACGTATGGTAGAGCAAAGTAACCAGTATGTATTCAGTAAAGCTACGAAGCCATTTGTTTTATAGCAAGCGATTTAAGAGGGATTCTCAACGCTTGGCACTTTTGTTTCTACTTCAAATTTAGTGTTTACAGTACAATGCGTTAAGTTGGGTGGAGGCGTTGTTCACCCTTAATTGGGCGTTACAAAGCATAGGAGATATCGGTGTTATCTAAAGTTGAATCCATTAAAAAGGAAGTCCGCTCGCTTGTTGCCAGAGGCAATCACCTGTACCTAGCCATGCTTGACGATGTTTCTGGGTTGCCTGATGAGATAACTAAGCAACTCAAAGAGAACAAGATAAAACTTCCCAATTTCACGGACGAATATGATTCTTGGTATTCGGAGGCTCTCGCTTTGGTAAAGCAACTGTTGCCTGATCGCCTCGAAGATTTTAAACGCCAATACAAGGACGAGAAAAGAAAGGAAATTTCGTTTCTTACCTATGGTATATCGGATTATCTATATGGCCTCAGAACAACCAGGGGTTATCAGCAGGACGTAGTAGCAGACAAATCAGCGGCCATAGGAAAAATGCAGGTGCAAAATGCGATTTTAACTGCTGTGGAGAAGCGTCTGGATAGTTCGCTTTTTGATATTCAGGAAATACTGCAAGCGGATCTTTTTGATTCTGAACTTAGCGCAGCACAGGAGTTGGCAAAAAAAGGCTTTGTTCGTGGTGCTGGGGCAATTGCCGGTGTGGTTCTAGAAAAGCACCTAGGCCACGTTTGCGATATGCATAATCTTAAGTCTCGAAAGAAGCATCCGTCTATTTCCGACTTTTATCAGTTGCTAAAAGAGAACGATGTAATAGACACGCCGAAGTGGAGGTTCATTCAGCATCTTGGCGACTTGCGGAATCTTTGCGATCACAATAAAGATCGGGAACCTACAAAAGAGGACGTGCTTGAGCTCGTTGAGGGCGTTCAAAAAGTCATTAAAACGGTGTTCTGAGAATGTTTTGTAACAAAGCGCTGTTGTCGGACTGGTTTTCCGCTGCGCTACAAACCAGCCGCAAAGCGCGGCGTTATAACCTTCGAAGAAAAAGGAGAATATTGTTGGCAAAATTTACCAATGAAAGTGTTAAAGAACATTTGAAAATGGCTTTAAATCCGAATATTACTAAGCAAGATCATAAGAAAGCTTCGGAGTTTTTGATCGAGTACTATGGCGAGATTTATGATTCGCAGTCAACACACCTTAAACCAACGGTTGTGGCTTTGGAGCACTTAGCGAGAAACAAGCCAACAAAATTTAGAGAATGGTTTATTCGCCCTACGTTAGTTCGTTTGTTTATATTCATGCTAGGTCTAGGCGCAGGTATGCTTTTGAATCCAAGTGATAGTAATGTTTCGAAAGCTGAGCCTCAAATTGAGCAACCTACCAAGCAATAAACACGGTTATAACACATATGAGCCCTTCTCCGGGCAATAGGCAATAGCACTCTTCTGGCTGCGTCAGCAGCTAATGCTCTCGAACAACAAAGCCGTCTGCTTCGTTCTGTCATTTCCGCCATTAAGTCATTGCTTACGGCAAACACATATAGAAGGCCTCTTACTGCGTTCTCACCGCGCTGCCTGCCAATCATGTGACAGGACTATTAGACATTATTCCTCGTTCCCACGCTCCAGCGTGGGAACGAATTATGAAGAATGACTTTTCCGTGGTCATCCACCGCGTGAAGAGAAAAGTGGTACTTGGCGAGATCAACGCCACAAAAGAATTGAGTAGACATGTTTACCTCCGGTATTAAAGGCCGCACCTAAGTGTGGCAGATCTTCAAGAGGGGAAATCCATGTCATTCGTTATGCACTACACCGTCGAATATGAGTAGTAAATGAGAGTCCATTTGAGTACAGCAACGGTGACGTCCTATGAAAACAGGCGTCAGTCGATGAATTTGCACTTTAATCCGGTGGCGCTATTCGAGGATAGCCGGCCCTTTCCTATAGATCATTTGAAAAATATAAGTTGGAGCATAGAAGCCGATCCGATAGGGAGGCATGATTTTGAATTAACCACCGGTTACGATTCACCGTTTGAATTGGAGAATGACCGGAATTACATAGAGTTCTTTCTGAGCAGGGAGGGCGTGCCATTTCAATATGACGATTACCCGTGTCAGATACTCTTTTCGGCCACATTGGACTCCCCTCATTCTGGTCCGATAGAGATAGATTGTCGGTTTTTTGGTGTAGTTAAAACAGTGTGGTCCAGAGGGCTACGGTAAACTATATAACCATGCTAGGCACAGCGACGGCTTTTCCGTTGCGGCTTCGGCTCCACTACTGAGTCGCGCGTGCTGGCGGCGTTATACACCAATGAATACTTTTGGAGTAGGTAATGTCAGAGGTTGATCCAGACTGGGTTTCAGCAGGAGCGACAGTGTTCGCCGGAGTGGCGACATTGGCGGCAGCAGTTGCATCATGTTTCGCGTACAAACTTCAACGTGCTATCACTAAAGGTAGGCAACAGCTGCTGAAAGGAGACGATCTACTAAAGAATATGCAGTTATTGATTGCTACCTTTGCGGACGTCCACGCAACAGCAAAACAAGATTGGTCGCCAGAGAGAACAGAAAAGCTCAGGTCCCTTGATGAGAGGCTTCGCTATACCGAAACGGTTATAAAATCGCTTAATCCCCAAATAGGCGAACAGGTCGAACAGTGGCGGATTTCGTCAGATGCCAAAGGTGATAGCGTTACTCGTGTTGTGAGCCTCATCCTTGGTGGGACTGGTGCCATCATTGGAGCTAAGTATGACGATTTTCTTTTTTCAAAGGCGGCACAACTAAGAGAAATTCAGGACAGTATTTTTAACGAGATGAGTACATAACCAGGTAATACACGCGACAAGCGCGTGATTGCGGCTTTATGTTCTTGGAGGTTTATGGAAAACTTCAAAATTAGCAGAATCCACACAAAGTTAGGTATTTTCCGACTATCCGGAATCCTCAACAATGAAAGTGGTATTAAAGATATTAGCTATATTTCTGCTGAGTATATGGGAACTGACGGCTGGTGCGAACTTAATTTACAGTCGGAGCATACTCAAAACTTACTGAGAGACATCCAAATTGAAGTGTTACAGCACCTAGCTTGAGCAAGTCTGTTGCATTGGCCAGACGTAGTTTTGTAAATATCAGTGGCTTCAAATAGCTACGAACACAACAAACGTTTAAGAGCGATTCTGGACTTGAGCCGTTCTATTGGACACGCATCGACCATCTTATGAGATCAGTGGGCCTGCCGTGCAAAACGAGCTAAAAGGCAGGGTAGCATTCACCAAATTTAACACTGGACTTACCCCTAGTGACCAAGCAAGAATACAAACTCTTTACCTTCTTGACTTAATACATAGTCACTCGACCCACTCATACAAGGACGCGTTTTGATCACCATTAGAAAAGCTAACCAAAGCGATGCGCAAGCTATTTTTGATTTAAAAAGCCGAGCTATTTTGGCTAAGTGTTCGGCGCACTATACGGAAGAGCAGCTTTCACTTTGGACGCAGGGTAGCGTGTCTGAGCGCTTTATTACCGACGTGGTTGATACGTTTTACGTCTCTGAAATGGACGGGCAGGTTATCGGTAGCGGTAAGCTCAACACACAAACTGGTCTAGTCGATGCCATCTTCGTAGAGCCATATTACAGTGGCAGGGGCACGGCGAAAAAGATGCTTCAGTTTTTAGAGCACCTAGCGAAAGAGCAGGGCTTGCGATTGCTAACGCTCAAGTCCACGCTCAATGCAGCGCCCTTTTATCGCGCATGCGGCTTTGTGGGCGATGAGGTATCAACGTATCACTCCCCAAAGGGAGCCGTTTGGATTGCGTGCCGATGGAAAAACCACTTTAAACACAACATCGATAATAAGGAGCAAGGATGGCTGACGCTTTATCACTCGTTTCAATAGGGTTCGCATTTTTTGTTGTCGCGGTCTCCCCGGGGCCGGCGAACATCTCCAACGCAACCATCGCCATGAGTAAGGGCCGAAAAGTTAGCCTTGTTTACGGCGCAGGGTTATCCATTGGGCTGCTGTTTTGGGGCATTGTTGCCGCCAGTGGCTTGGGTGTGGTGCTACAAGGGTCGGTATATTTACTCATGCTGCTAAAAATCGTGGGTGGCGTTTATCTTCTATGGCTGGCTTACCTTTCTTTTAAATCATCCTTTAACGCCGCCGCGACGGTCTCCACAAACGATAACCAAGAAGTGGGATACCGAAAGTGGTTTGTTCGTGGCGTGGTTTTAAATTCCTCCAATCCCAAAACCGTGGTGGCATGGATGGCGGCTTTGTCGGTTGGGATGGGCTCAAGCAGCGATGGACTATTTCTTGTCGCTGCGGTGCTGACTTGTATGCTGGTCGGCTTTTTGGTGAATGGGATGTACTCTCTGTTGTTTTCAATCAACGGCGTGATGAACGTCTACCAAAAAGTGGCGCATTGGGTTGAGCGCGTCGTATCTGGGATCTTTGCGTTGGCAGGATTAGGGTTGCTACGTTCCGCCTTTAGCCGCAATCCTGCGTGAGTCGTGACACACAAGGCGCTAGAGTAACGTGTTATTGCTAGGTGCGCGGGACTCAGCCCTTTGATAAAGAAAATTGTCGCACTATTACTGACGTAATCATGAGTATCGGAACCTCAATAAATGACACTCAGAGCCTTCACTCAATCGGACTATGAGCGATTGATAAACTGGATCGACTCAGACGAATTAAACTACCAATGGGGCGGCCCAACCTTCGATTTTCCGTTAAACGCGCACCAGCTTAGCCAGCATTGTGCACAACCCGACGTGTGGCCTTTTATGTTTTCTGTCTCGGGGGAGAGCGCGGGATACGCAGAGTTGGTCAAAACCAGTGAGGATCACTTTCGCATTTGTCGTGTTTTTATCGCTAAGCCGTTTCGCGGTCAAGGCATCGCCAATCAAATGCTCTGGCAGCTTATCCAATTGGCTACGTCAGAATATCGTGCTGACGCGTTATCGCTCGCAGTGTTTGAGCACAACACCGCGGCTAAACGGTGCTATGAGTCATTGGGGTTTGTGGTCACTTCTCGAGAAAGCGGTATGCGTTCATTTCGCGGTGAGTCATGGGTATTGCTACGTATGGAAAAGTCGCTCCTATCATCCGATTAACGCTTTACCTCAACCCAACTTGAGGGATTAATCTGGTGCCACTCACATAAGGAGTCGACGATGACATCAGCACCCATGATTGAACAGTATTTACATCGCCTCGCGTTGAGTGAGGCGAAGGGCGTGGCACTGGTCACTGAACTTATTGAAAAGCACTTGGCGCGGTATGCATTCTCTAGCCTCAATGCCTTGGCAGGGCAGTCGCTTTCTTTGCAGACGGAAGCCTTGTTTGAACGGTTGGTGGTGAATCAACAAGGCGGCTATTGTTTTGAGCACAATAAAATTGCCTATCTTGCCCTGAAACATTTGGGGTTTGATGTGCGCAGTGTGCTGGCGCGGGTGATGCTTAATGGTAAACCCACCAATCCCCGCACTCACCGTATGAATGTGCTTGAGCTCGATGGTGAAACGTATCTGGTGGACGTTGGTTTTGGCAATAAAACCCCGCGCGGGTTACTCAATATCAATCAGTGCACCTGCAATATCGGGCACGATACCTATCAAATCACGCGCAATGGCGATGTAGTGACGGTGGTATTACACGAGCCCGAGCAACCGCCATTAACACTGTACGAGGTTGAGCTTTATGATGTGGTAGAAGCCGACTTTGAAGTGGCGCATTTCTATTCTCATCAACACTCCGATGCGGTTTTCGTCAATAACCTTGTGGTGTCGTTGATCACCGCTTCACACCGCTATTTGATTCGTAATCAGCAGTTTTTGGTCTGGGATGCGGCAGGGCAATTCATTACCGATAAAAGCATCGATAGCGTCGAGGCATTAACTCAGTTGGTTCATGAGGTGTTTTTATTGCAACCGCCGAAAGCGGTGTTGGAAACCGCGTTTGCACAGGTAGCGGCCAACGCGGCGGCGTAAAAAACGATACGCAACTTTGTGTATTAAGCCAAAAGCCAGCACATTGCTGGCTTTTGGGTTTGTGAACCGTTTATCGGTGTGACGTTAACCCTGCAAAACATGCATGAGCATTTTTATACTGAGCAAGAGGGATAGCACGCCTAGTGTCTTTTTCAGTTTATCGGCGGGCAAGCGTGCGGCACAGGCTACACCCAGTGGTGCCGAGAAGTAACTGGCGAGCGAGAACAACACCACCGCGGGCAGATAGATATAGCCAAATGTCAGTTGCTCCGGTGTGGTGTTTTCCCAGCCGTTGAGTAAATATCCCAAGGTGCCTGTGATGGCGAGTGGAAACCCAATCGCTGCCGAGGTGCCAACCGCGTTTTTTACTGCTAAGTTTTGGCCGATTAAATAGGGGACGATCATGCCGGCGCCGCTGACTGAGACGAGGGCAGAGACGGTGCCAATCAGTGTACCGACCGCGACATTGCCTGCCGGTTTGTGTGGCGTTAAGTTGGCTTGTGGGCGTTTGGGTTGGAACATTTTGTAAGCCACATAAAGCATAAACAGACTAAAAAAGAGAGCGAGTGCCACACCGTTGACGGCCGCGGCTATGGTGGTGGCGATAAAGGTGCCGGCCATCACACCTATCGCCATATTAAAGGCAAGCGATGTCTGGACGTGGCCTTTGGCATAATGGGCACGCATACTACTGAAGGTGGTGAACACCATCGCGGCCATTGAGCTCCCGAGCGCCATATGGACGACGTGTTGGTCGCCAATCCCTTGCGCGGCAAACAATAAGGTAAAGGCTGGCACCGTTAACCCACCTCCTCCCACACCCACTAAACCGGCAATAAAGCCAACTCCCATCCCTAATAACGCGTAATAAATGGCGAATGTTACGTCGATCATCGACTGTTCCTTTCTTTTGCTAACCACAAGGCTTCACTGTAGGGTGTTATTGCATTGGCATGTTAATGCGCTTTGGCCTAATAATAATGAAATATGGCCAAGTAGGGAGAGCGGCATGGGCGTTTGGGAGACAAGTGAAAGAGCGTCAGGCGCGGCGCTGATCACCTGTTCGTGGTCACGTGAGGCTGATAATGGTAAAAGAGACACTAAGCGGTATCACTGGCACAGGCACCATAGAGGGCAGCTTTTATGTGTGCAATCGGGACTGGTGCAGATAAAAACGGCCGAGGGCACATGGGTGTTGCCACCGTCTCGCGCTGGCTGGATCCCGCCCAACGCGAAACATAGCGTGCTTTTTTGTAATGCGGTGAGCGGCTATTCGGTGTTACTTTTACCTGCCGTATGCCAGTCGTTGCCGAATCGCCCCCAAGTGGTCGGGTTGAATCAAATGCTGGAGTCGATGGTGGTGCGAAGCGCTGAATGGGATCAAGCGCAGCTTACTGCGGAGAACCGACGCATTGCGGATGTGATCATTGATGAAATCCGCACCGCAGAGGCTGAAGCGCTTTATCTACCGATGCCAACTGATCCGCGATTAGTGCGCGTTGCCGAGGCGATTTTACGTCAGCCAGATAGCAAAAATACTGCGGAGCAGTGGGCTGAAGTGGGGGCTTTATCAGCCCGAACACTGCGGCGTTTAATGCCCGCCGAAACCGGCCTGACTTTTGTGCAATGGCGAAACCAAGCGCAGTTGAATCACGCATTAGCACTATTGGCGCAAGGTGAACGGGTGGGCGATGTGGCCTTTGCTTTAGGCTACGCGACCCCAAGTAATTTTATCGCCATGTTTAAAAAGGCAATGGGGCATCCTCCGGCCTATTATTTTTCTGGCTCACAGCGTAAGGACGTGCGATGAACATAAAACGATGGTTGACGGCAATGGTTGGGTTGGCATTGTCCTTCACTGTGAGTGCCAAGGAGTTTGCAACCAGTGGTTTGGCTTCACAGACGGTGTTTAACCCCGAGCGTGAATCGACGATCGAGGTAGATATTTGGTATCCCACCACATTGGATTCAACCCATTTTGAGTTCGGCAAAAACAAAGTATTTGTAGGGACGAAAACCAACCGGAATGCGCCGGTTGCGTCGGGCAAACACCCTGTTGTGCTGTTGGCACATGGCGGCATGCGTGCAGCGCCCTTCCACGCGGGGTGGGTGGCGTCCGGTTTGGCTAAAGCGGGATTTATCGTGGTGGTACTGCAGCAACTTGGGTTTTCGGCCGCGAATGTTACGTCGGCACCAAGCGAATTGTGGTTGCGGCCGAGCGATCTATCAATCAGTTTGACGCATCTCATAGATACCGAGCCGTTTAAGCAGGCGATCGACACTGACCATGTGTATGGGGTTGGGTTTTTCTTAGGCGGCACGTCCATGCTGTCACTGGCGGGGGCGAGATTTGAGCCGGCGCTTTACAAGCAATCTTGCGCACAGGAAGGGGTGAATATTGATTGCCAATGGCTAGAGAAAAACCAGGTGGATTTGAGCAAGGTGTCTGAGTCCATGCTTAGTCGTACCAATCACGATGATCGTGTCAAAGCCATTGTGGCGATTAATCCTGAATTAACCAAAACATTGGATGCGCAGAGTCTTGGTGACATCAAGATACCCGTGAAAGTAATGGATATTCGTGGCCGTCAGGCTGCGCTGCCGGAACTGGAGGTCGCTGAGTCTATTGCCGCGATTCCGAATATGACGCTAATGACAACGCCCCATACCACCATTTTTAGTGCCTTTAGTCGGTGTACGGCAAAAGGTGTGCAGATATTAGCATTGGAAGGGGAAGACAATCTTTGCCAAACGTCAGAGCAACAATCCCGAGAAGAGGTGCATAGGCTGATTATGAATGCGATTACCCGCTTTATTGATCACCAATGACGGGCTGACTGGTGTATATGTGCAAGGTCGTCACGAACACAGAACACAAAAAAACCAGCCAATGAGCTGGTTTTTTTTAAATCGGTCACTCGGCAAATTAGTCTTGGAAAAGGCCGAGGTTTTCTTTGGCGTAGGCTTCAAATTCGGTAAAGCCGCCAACGTGCTCTTGGTCAACAAAGATTTGTGGCACGGTTTCAACCGGCTTGCCGACGGTTTTTTCTAGGTCGGCTTTGCTGATGCCTTCTGCGTGGATATCAACATAACGGTAGTTGAAATCGTCACGGTTTGTTTTTAGCTCTTCCGCGAGGTCTTTAGCGCGAACACAGAATGGGCAGCCGGGGCGACCAAAAATCACGACGAACATATTCATCTCCTTTAGCGTTAATGTTCTTACTATGCCTGATGGGCGCGCGTTAGAAAAGATGAATTTCCCTCTCGCACCAATAGGAAAAACCGATGATAAGCGTCAAGGCGTGCCAGTGCGTGGGATCACGTGCTTGTGGGGTGAGTGGGACATAAAGCGCCAGAGCAGGGTGATTGCTTCGCTGAGTATAAAGGTGTAAAACCATCAAGTCCCGCTTTTACGGCTCAACGTCAAATAAGGAAGCACAATGAATCCAACGATTGAGACACTTCTTTCTCACCGCTCTATTCGCAAATTTACTCAAGATGCCATTTCTCCCGAGCAATTAACCCAGATTATTGATGCGGCGCGCGCGGTATCGAGCTCAAGCTTCTTACAATGCACCAGCATTATTCGTGTGACGGACAAAGAAAAACGACGCTTATTGGCAGAATACGCGGGCAACCAAGCGTATGTGGCCGATTGTGCGGAGTTTTTGGTGTGGTGTGCGGACTTCCATCGTCACGAGCAAATCAACCCTAATGCCAAATTGGGCTTTACCGAGCAGACGCTTATCGGTGCGATTGATGGCGCGATTATGGCGCAAAATGCGATGGTGGCAGCGGAATCGATGGGCCTTGGCGGCGTATATATCGGTGGCTTACGCAATCAGCCGGAAAAGGTGGCCGAGTTGTTGGCGATGCCGAATCACGTGATGCCTTTGTTTGGTATGTGCTTGGGTGTGCCGGCGCAAGACCCAGAAACCAAGCCTAAATTACCTGCACAGCTTTTGGTGCACGAAAACAGCTATCAAGCCATCGATGAGGCGGCGCTAAGCGACTATGACAACCAAGTGCGCGAGTATTATCAAACGCGCACGGGCGGCAATAAAGACATGAGTTGGAGCGAGCAGATCTCCGCCACGCTAGAAAAAGAAGCGCGTCCGTTTATGAAAGATTTTCTGCACAGTAAAGGGTTTAGCACCCGTTAAGAGAGCGCCTAAACGTGATGGATAAAAAAGCAGCGTTTTGCTGCTTTTTTATTATTTATCGCCTCATTTTGTCCAGTTTGCTATCTGATTTGATGGATTTATTGTCTAATCCTGCCTCTAAGCGCTAAAACCTATTTACATCTGTCCTGTAAACCGTAATATTGCCGCGTTTTTGCGCGTGATAATCACTTTTATCTGACACTATCCGCGCTCATTTTCAACATTAAATTGTTTTTATACGAAGTAGGGCTCTGATGGAAAACAAACTGGCAAATCCTGCCCCTTTGGGGTTGATGGGTTTCGGAATGACCACGGTATTATTGAACATTCATAATGCGGGTTTTTTCCCTATCGATAGCATGATCTTGGCGATGGGCATTTTTTATGGTGGCTTGGCGCAAGTGATTGTCGGCATCATGGAATTCAAAAAGGGCAATACCTTTGGTACCACGGCATTCACCTCTTATGGCCTGTTTTGGCTGACGCTCGTAGGGCTAATCGTCATGCCAGAAATGGGGATTGCTCAACCGAGCCCAGCGGGCTTTATGGGTTGGTACTTGGTGATGTGGGGTGTGTTTACCGGCTTTATGTACATCGGTTCACGCCGTTACTGCCTGGCTAAGCAGTTTGTCTTTGCTAGCTTGACCGTACTTTTCTTCTTGCTGGCAGCGCGCGATTTTACCGGCAGTGCACTGATTGGCACCATTGCAGGCTTTGAGGGCATTGTGTGTGGTTTGAGTGCGATTTACTTCGCGATGGCGCAGGTGCTTAACGAAGAGTACGGCCGTACTGTGTTGCCCGTTGGTGAGCAAAAAGCAGCGCTAGCGCCGCAAACGGCGTAAACGTCTGATACTAAAAGCCTGGTACATTGTTGAGATCTAAAAAAGCTCGGCCATCAGAGGCCGAGCTTTTTTTATCCGCGATTAAGCCTGACAGTGAAGGATTAACACATCACTTTCACGGCTAACCCACCTTGTGAGGTTTCGCGGTATTTGGCGTTCATGTCTTTGCCGGTTTCCATCATGGTTTCAATCACTTTATCCAGTGATACACGCGGCTCGGACGAACGCTGAAGTGCCATGCGTGAGGCATTAATGGATTTCACCGCGGCAATGCCGTTGCGCTCAATGCAAGGCACCTGTACTTGCCCGGCAACCGGGTCACAAGTGAGGCCTAAGTTGTGCTCCATAGCGATTTCGGCCGCCATACAAACTTGGTGCGGGCTACCGCCCATCAGCTCAGCGAGGCCAGCGGCGGCCATAGAGCAGGCGACGCCCACTTCGCCTTGGCAACCGACTTCGGCACCTGAGATAGAGGCGTTTTGCTTGTACAAACCACCAATCGCGCCGGAGGCGGCAAAAAAACGAGTGTAGATTGACTTATCAACCGGCTCGATAAATTTGTCGTAGTAGGCCAGCACCGCAGGAATAATGCCACATGCGCCATTGGTGGGCGCGGTCACCACGCGGCCACCGGCAGCGTTTTCTTCGTTAACGGCAAAGGCAAACATGTTCACCCAATCGACCACGGCCATGGGATCAATGTTATATTTTTCGCTGGTTTTTAGTTGATGACGTAAGGCGGCAGCACGGCGCGGCACACGCAGCGGGCCGGGTAACACGCCTTCGTTTTCCATCCCGCGCGCCATACACGCCTGCATGGTTTTCCAAATGTCAGCGAAGTAGGTATCAATCTCGTCCTGGCTGTGCATGCTGCGCATGTTGGCCATCACCAAGCCGCTGATCGAAAAACCGGTTTCTTGGGTGAGTGTCAGTAGGCCGTCAGCGCTATTGAAGTCGTAAGGGACTTGCACCGCTTGCATGGCAGGCTGACCAAATTCGGCTTCTTCAACAATAAAGCCACCGCCAATCGAGTAATAGGTTTTACTCAGTACACACTCATCGCCTTGCCAGGCATGGATTTGCATGCCGTTCTCGTGCAGTGAGAGGTTAGAGGTATGAAAGTTCATCCCTCCATCACGCGGGAAGGCGACGGCGTGCTGTTGCTCACCCAGTGGCAATTGCTCTGTCTCTTCTACCCGCTTAATAAAGCTGGGAATCGAATCGATATCAACGGTTTCAGGGCTGTTGCCTGCTAAGCCCATAATCGTGGCGATGTCGGTGTGATGGCCTTTACCGGTGAGTGACAATGAGCCGTATACGTCAACCGTGACGCGATCGACGTCGGTTAAACGCTGACTGGCGGTGAGCTCATCAACAAAGCACTTGCCCGCTTTCATTGGGCCAACCGTATGAGAACTGGATGGGCCAACGCCAATCTTAAAAATGTCAAAAACACTGATCATGTGTTTACCTCAGTCAATGCCCTAAGGGCAATGGATTTAGTGTTTACGCCATCCGTCCATGGTATTGACTGTGATGGCAAGCGCACGCTCGCCATAATGAAAAGGAGCAGCCTTCACTGCTCCTTGTTAGCCGCAAACATCGATGGATGCGGTGGGCATAGAGCCCAACGCAGCAGTCCTATAGCGCCTGCTGCGCGCGCTGTGTTCGATTAAGCAAAACGGCTGATTCAGAATCGTTAGTGATTAAGAGATCATGCTGTACGTAATCGCGGAAATTGCCACCAGCCCCATAATCAGAACAAAGGCGTTGCTGATTGTACCTGAATATTTCTGCATTGCTGGCACGTTTTTCACGGCATACATTGGCATAATAAACAGGATGGTGGCAATGATTGGGCCGCCAAGTGATTCAATCATCCCCAAAATGCTTGGATTTAGGGTGGCGACTAACCAAATGGTCAGGATCATGAATACCACCGTGAACACGTCGATTTTTTTGCGATCAACGGGTTTCCCCATGCTGCGCAGCGCTTTGGTGGCAATTCCGTTCAGGCCTTCACGTGCGCCTAGGTAGTGACCAAAGAACGAGGACACAATCGCGACAAAGGCCACCAATGGACCCAAGAAGGAAATGAACGGGCTTTCATGCTTGTTGGCCAAATAAGAAAGGATTGCGATGTTTTCCGCTTTTGCCGCTGCCAGATCTGCTGGCGTGAGGGACAGCACGCAAGAGAAGACAAACAGCATCACGAAACCGACCAACATGGCGGCCGAGCGCATCAAGATTTGACCAGACTTGTATTCCGCTTCGTCGCCATGGTCACGACGCTGTGCCAATGAGAAAGACGAAATGGCCGGGCTGTGGTTAAACGCAAAAACCAGTACCGGGATCGAAATCCAAAGGGTAATGGCAAAGTCACCGGCAGATGGCACTTGCGATAGCGCCGCGGTGTTCCACTCTGGGATCAGGTAGATGGACATAAAGACCAAAATACCAACCAGCGGATAGACCAAAAACTGAGTGACACGCAGCATCATTTTTTCGCCCAGTAGCATCACCGACATCATGCCGAGAATAAGCGCTAGCGAGAGGATCGCACGTGGTGGCGACGCCATGCCAAGCTGGTTGACCAAGAAGGAGTCGACGGTGTTGGTGATCCCGACGCCGTAGATCAACACAATCGGATAGATTGCAAAGAAGTACAGCAAGGTGATCAGTTTGCCCGCGCCAACACCAAAGTGCTCTTCAACCACTTCGGTAATGTCGCTGCCTGCATTTTTAGAAGATAAAACAAAACGAGAGAGGCCGCGGTGGGCAAAGAAGGTCATTGGGCCAACAAGCAAGGTCATGACCACGAGAGGCCAAAAGCCGCTCATGCCTGCGTTGATCGGAAGGAAAAGAATACCCGCGCCAACCGCGGTGCCAAAAAGGGAAAGCGCCCAGGTTGTATCTTGTTTGGTCCAGCGCGGGCGCGACGTTGCACTGGTACCAGTCGTCGAGGTTGTTTGCATAACAATACTACTCACATTGTAGGGAACAGGAATCAGGGAAGGCGAATTCTGGCGATTTCCACAGAGAAAACCAAGAGCTAGATCGCTATATGAAAAGCAGTGCGCAGACTATTGCACCAAAATGTGATGACTATCAATAACGGAGAGCGGATTGCGCTTCTATATAGGCATGAATGTATAGATATTTGTTGGATAAATATGCATCAAAGTGCGTCTAAGTCCCTATTGATTACATGGTTATGGGCGGGTTGACGAGTGGTTACCCGAGGGTGAAAACAATGTTAGCTGGCTGATTAATGCGCGAAGTAATTGCGCAGTGGCACCCCAAACCAGTCTGTCTTGGTGATAAAACGCACACACAGGGTGCCACTGGCCATACAGTAGGAAAGACTGTTCGCGAATATGCCCGGGACGGCAAAGGGTATCTAACGGTACTTCAAAGCAGGCAGCGACTTCATTGTCATCAAGATAAGGCTGGTAATCCGGTGCTACCCACGCGAGGACGGGGTGAATGTAGTAGCCGGTGACGGTGGGAAGCGGGCACAGGTGGCCAATAATCGCGTCAGGGGCAACGCGAATCCCGGTTTCTTCCCACATTTCCCGCGTGGCGGTGTCGGTATTATCTTTATCGGATGGCTCTCGCTTGCCGCCAGGGAAACTGACTTGGCCAGGATGATGTTTTAGGTGACTCGCGCGCTGGGTTAGCACCAGTTGAATCCCGTTTTCGCGTGGCACTAAGCCAATCAATACCGCGGCAGGTTGAAAATCGGCGCCTCCCAATATCCTGGGTGAGAGGCGAACGCGGTTTAAAATGCGACTGTCGTGGCGCGCCAGCGGGGTTAACGAAAAAGCCCGGGTGACATCCGCGGGCGATAAGGGGTGGCCTGGCGCGTCACTGATGGGTTGAGGATGAGTCGAGGACGCAGACCAAGAGGCGGCTTTCGCGCGTAACGTACAGCGGATAGGCGTGAAATAAGCATGCTCTTCGGCGATTAGCGTCATCGTGACTCCGTTAAATCAGTTATAGGGGCAGCCAAGCTGTCATCGTCTGCCAGCACGGGGAGAATGTGGCTGACTTTGTCGAGCGTCTCTTGGTACTCGGCCTCTGCCTTGCTATCAGCAACCAAGCCACCGCCCGCCCACACGTGCAGTTGACCTTGATGACCGACCAGGGTGCGAATGGTAATACTTGAATCCATGCGACCACAGCGGCTTAGGTAGGCAAAACTGCCGCAATAAATATGGCGACGGTGTGGCTCAAGTTCTTCAATTATTTCCATTGCGCGTACTTTGGGTGCCCCGGTAATCGAGCCACCGGGAAACGCCGCGCGAAGCAGATCGAGGCCAGTTTTGTCTTCGGGGAGCCTACCTGTGACCGTACTCACCATATGGTGCACGGCAGGAAAACTCTCTATATCAAAGAGTTTAGGCACAGAAACCGAACCTGGCGAGGCAACTCGGCCAATATCGTTCCTGAGCAAATCGACAATCATCAAGTTTTCAGCACGATCTTTTTCCGCCGATTTCAGTGCCTGAGCGCTGTCTGCATCTTGTTGCGGATCGGTATAGCGAGGGCGCGTGCCCTTGATAGGTTTGGTTTCAATCTGTTGGTTGTGTAGCGAGAGAAAGCGCTCGGGCGAGACCGATAAGATGGCGCTGTCTGCCAAGCGGATAAAGCCAGAGAAGGGGGCACCATTGCGGGTGGCCAGTTTACGATAGGCGTGCCATTCATCCCCTTGATAGTGGGCGGAAAAGCGTTGAGCTAAGTTGATTTGGTAGCAATCCCCGGCATGTAAATAGGCTTGCACTTGAGCAAATTTTTGCTGGTATTGTGCCTCGGTCATGTTCGCGCGCCAGCGTTCGGTGAGTGCAAACGATGGACGGGACGGTGCAGCTTGATGAGTGAGCCATTGCCAGCGCTGATCGCTATCAGGGGCAATCACCACCGCTTGATGCTTGTGATGATCAATCACCACTGCCCAGTCGTAGAGGCCAACCGCCATGTCAGGGACATTGAGCTCGTCTTTAGCCCGCGAGGGTAGGGTTTCAACACAGCGCCCTAAGTCATAACCAAAATAGCCAAGGGCACCGCCGGCAAACGGCCAGGGGGCGATTTCAGAAACCGCCGGTAACAGCTGTGCTTGTAATTGTGCGACCCAGTGAAAGGGATCGTGATCGTCAGTGGTGGTGTGCCCATCGGGATAACGCGTGGTCACTTGGTTGTGGCGCGCGGTCACCGTGGCGATGGGATCGGCGACCAGGATATCGAAGCGACTATCTGGATGTGTCCGTGTGGCCGAGTGGAGCAACATCGCCCAGGGTTGATGAGCTATCTTATCAAACAGGGTCAACGCAAGATCCGGGGCGTAGTCGATTGGCGTGGTAGTGAGCTTCATGGCGTTTTGTGGTTGCATTCTTCTTTTTGTGATCACGGTTAAGACGCCGTGTGGCGCGCAGATAGCGCTAAGCGTATCATAGCTAGGCCTTTTCCGGCACGAGCAACAATAAAAGACGAGGCGAGGTTGCTGTCAACCATCGACTTCTCTCATCACAGAGCAGTAAAACTGCCTAGCCAAACGATAATAACGAGGGGAAGGCTTCCCCAACACTGGATACCCGCTTTGGGTCCTGCAAATGACACCAGAGGCAATGATGACCACTATTAAACAGCAAGACGTGATCGAAAGCGTTGCAGATGCCCTGCAATATATCTCTTACTACCACCCTCTTGATTTTGTTCAAGCCCTTGAAAAAGCCTACAACAAGGAGCAAAGCCAAGCGGCGAAAGATGCCATCGCGCAAATTTTGATTAACTCGCGAATGTCGGCCGAGGGCAAGCGCCCGATTTGCCAAGACACGGGTATTGTCACCTGTTTTGTCAAAGTAGGGATGGCCGTACAGTGGGACCGCCACGATATGACGGTGCAGCAAATGGTGGATGAAGGGGTGCGACGTGCGTACACCAATCCTGACAACCCGTTGCGTGCCTCTGTGGTGGCTGATCCGGCAGGTAAACGCCAAAACACCCGTGATAACAGCCCTGCGGTGGTGCATATTGATATGGTGCCAGGCGACACCGTGGATATTCAAATCGCCGCGAAGGGCGGAGGCTCTGAAAACAAAACCAAAATGGTGATGCTCAACCCATCGGATGATGTTGCCGAGTGGGTAGAAAAAACGTTGCCTGCAATGGGCGCGGGTTGGTGTCCACCGGGCATGCTGGGTATCGGCATTGGCGGCACGGCAGAAAAAGCCGCGGTGTTAGCCAAAGAGTCACTGATGGAGCACATTGACATTCAAGCGCTTATCGAACGTGGTCCAAGCAATGCCGATGAAGCGCTGCGCCTCGATATTTTCAATCGTGTGAACAAGCTGGGCATCGGTGCCCAAGGGCTGGGCGGTTTAACCACGGTGGTGGATGTCAAAGTGAAAACGGCTCCGACCCATGCGGCGTCTAAACCTGTGTGCTTAATCCCGAACTGTGCCGCCACACGTCATGTTCACTTTACACTTGATGGTACCGGGCCTGCCGAGTTGGCACCACCAAAATTGGAAGAGTGGCCGCAAGTCACTTGGGAAGTCGGCGAGAATGTACGTCGTGTCAACCTGGATACGGTCACCAAAGAAGACGTGCAAAGCTGGCAAACCGGTGAAACCGTGCTTTTATCAGGCAAGATTCTGACTGGACGGGACGCCGCACACAAACGCTTGCAAGAAATGCTGCGCAATGGCGAAGGCCTTCCCGAAGGCGTCGACTTTAACGGTCGCTTTATCTATTACGTGGGTCCTGTTGATGCGGTAGGCGATGAAGTGGTTGGCCCTGCAGGCCCTACCACGTCGACCCGTATGGATAAGTTTACCGATATGATGCTCGCCGAAACCGGCTTGATGGGCATGATTGGTAAAGCCGAGCGTGGCCCGGCGGCGGTCGAGTCAATCAAAAACCACAAAGCCGTGTACTTGATGGCGGTTGGCGGCGCGGCCTATTTGGTTTCAAAAGCGATTAAGCATGCACGTGTGGTGGCGTTTGAAGATTTGGGAATGGAAGCCATCTACGAATTTGACGTGGAAGACATGCCGGTCACGGTGGCCGTCGACGCGCAAGGACAAAATGCGCATCAGATTGGCCCAGACACCTGGAAGGTGAAGATAGCCGAAATGGATGACTAATCCGTTAATGGTGCCTGTTTGGCTTAACGCCTGCTTGCGTTAACAAGAAGGCGTTGAGTCGGGCAGCGTTTAACGGGGTCACAATCATAGAGGCTTTTTGCGTTTTAATGTGCTGATATGGGCCTACATTTCGCCGATAAAACCACCGGTCTGATGCGCCCATAGCTGCGCGTAGACGCCGTTCTTCTCCAGCAGTTCCTGATGTGAGCCCTGTTCGATAATCCGGCCTTTATCCATCACGATAAGGCGATCCATGGCAGCAATGGTCGACAGGCGGTGTGCAATCGCAATAACCGTCTTGTTGTCCATCAGTTGGTTCAGGTTATCCTGAATCGCTGCCTCTACTTCTGAATCGAGTGCCGAAGTGGCTTCATCCATAATAAGGATTGGCGCGTCCTTGAGCAAAACGCGTGCAATCGCGATGCGCTGGCGCTGACCGCCGGATAGTTTCACGCCGCGCTCGCCGACCTGCACGTCATAGCCGCTGTGGCCGCTTTCATCTTTCAGCAGTTCGATAAAGTCATGCGCTTCGGCCTGACGACTGGCGTGTATCAGGGCTTCTTCACTGGCGTGCGGGTTGCCGTACAGGATGTTTTCCCGAATCGAACGATGCAACAGAGAGGTATCCTGCGTGATCATGCCAATCTGCTGGCGCAGCGATTCCTGAGTGACCTGACTGATATCCTGACCGTCAATTTCAATCTTGCCTGCATTGAGTTCATAAAAACGCAGCAGCAGGTTGACCAGCGTGGATTTTCCCGCGCCGGAGCGCCCGACGAGCCCGAGTTTTTCGCCCGGTTTAATGTATAATTCGAGCGCTTCAAATACCGCTTCCTGCTCGTTGTAGCGGAAATCGACCTGTCGGAACCGAACCTCGCCCTGAGAAACGGCCAGTGGTTTGGCCTGATGGCTGTCCTCTATTTCGATGTCGTTGGCAACGGTGTTTATGCTGTCGATTACCATGCCGATGCTTTCAAACATGCCTCGGATTTCCCACATGATCCACTTCGACATACCTTGCAAGCGAAGCACAATGCTGATGCCAATCGCAATCACACCGACGCTGACGCTCTCGGCCAGCCACAGATGAATCGCCAGAGCCGCCATCGAAAACAGCAGTAGATAGTTAATCAGATCCACGCTGTACAGCAGGCTGGTCAGGGTACGCATCTGTTGATATACGGTCGCAAGATAAGCTTTCATCCCGGTTTGTGCGTATTCGGTTTCCCGCTCTGAGTGAGAGAACAGCTTGACCGTAGTGATGTTGGTGTAGGTATCGACAAATCCGCCGGTCATCGAGGACTGGGCGTTGGCCTGTTCGGTGGAGATGCGTTTCAGGCGCGGAATAAACAGGACCTGAATCAATACATACAGGCATAGCCAGGCCAGGATCGGCAGCACCAACACGTCATCAGCACTGGCAATCATCACTAGCATGGAGACAAAGTAGACCGAAATATACACCGATAAGTCAACCAGTTTCATCACCACTTCACGCACCGACTGAGCGCTTTGCATCACTTTGGTCGCCACCCGGCCGGCAAAGTCACGCTGGAAAAAGCCGACACTCTGTTTAAGCAGGTAGCGGTGCACCAGCCAGCGGATCGACATCGGGTAATTGCCGAGAATAGCCTGATGGAGCAGGTTGGAATGAATAAAGGCTAGGATAGGCATGACGACAACGACCAGCAGTGCCATCGACAGCAGGGTATCGCCGTTCTCAGCCCAGAAATTGGCGCGTGAGCTATTGCTCAGCATGTCGACCAAATCACCCATATAGCGCACCAGAGTGACTTCGGCAATCGCGACACAGGCACTGAGCAGTGACATCACCAGTAACGGCTTTTCAAAGCCCCGGGTGTAGTGGCGGCAAAAGCCAAATAGAGTTTTAGGTGGTTTCTGCGGATCGTGATCCGGAAACGCATTGGTGAGATTTTCAAACCAGTGAAACATGACGATGACCTTGCTTGTCGCAATAGTTGCAATAGGAATGGGGTTACTGACTTTTCATTGAGTGAATAATCAGTAAAATGGTAGAAGTGGTATAGTAATGATAATTAAAATGGTTCTCAATAATCTTTGGTATGTATGCGAGAGCCGGGAGGTAACCCAATGTTCACCCTATCTGGTGTGGAGATGGTTCGCGGCGGTCGCACGATTCTTGCGATTGAGCAGCTGGACATCCCCACGAATGCGCTGACTGTCGTGCTGGGCCATAACGGTTCAGGTAAATCCACTCTGGTCAGTTTACTGTCCGGACAGCAGGTGCCTGACACCGGAACGGTGCAGCTTGATGATGTGCCTCTGGCTTCGCTGGGCAGTAAAGCTCTGGCCAAAAAGGTCGCTTTTCTGCCGCAGAAATTGCCGGCCAGTGCTGGTCTGACGGTGCGCGAACTGGTACGCATGGGACGTTTTCCATGGCGCGGTGCATTGGGATTCTGGCGTCAGCAGGACAGCGATATTATGGCGGCGGCGATGGAAAAAACCGGCGTCAGTGCCTTTGCCGACAGCTATGTGGATGAATTGTCCGGCGGTGAACGCCAGCGTGCCTGGGTGGCGATGCTGCTGGCTCAGGAGTCGCCGGTGCTGATCCTTGATGAACCGACTTCTGCGCTCGACGTGCAGCATCAGTATCAACTGATGGCCCTGCTGGCGGAACTGAATCAACAACAGGGGTGCGGCATCATCGTCATTCTGCATGATCTTAACCTCGCGCTGCGCTATGCCAGTCATATTGTTGCCCTCAGACAAGGGCGTATCGCCTTTGACGGCTCGGCAGCCAGCCTGGCTGATGAGCAGCGTTTATCTGAACTGTACCAAACACCGATTCGCCTGATTGATCACCCGAATGCTGCCGAGCAGGCGGCTACTAATAAGGTCGCCGTTGTATGCGCCTGATATCGAGAATAAAATCATCTTTTGTCCTGTTTGGGCTGGTGATCAGCTGTCTTTCTTCTGCCTGGGCCGAATTTCAGGTGTCCGATTCAGTCGGGCAGCATACATTGCCTGCTGTGCCGAAACGAGCGGCTGTGCTCGACTGGAACCTGCTTGAGCAGGTGATGGAGCTCGGCGTGACTCCGGTAGCGGTTACCGATGCGGATGCGTATCGCGACTGGGTGGTCAAGCCGGCAATTCCGGCTACCGCGCAGAATGTCGGTACCCGTGGTGAGCCGAACCTGGAGAAGATTGCGGCGCTTAAGCCGGATATCATCTTAATCAGCGCCACTCAGCGTGATCTTAAGTCGCGTCTGGAGCAGATTGCACCGGTGCTTTTGTATACAAACTTCACTAAAGGTGACGATCAAGCCGTAGTCGCGATTGAGCAATTTCGCCAGCTGGCGCAGCTGTTTGACAAGCAGGCGCTGGCGGAACAAAAGCTGACCCGGATGCAGCAACGCTTTAGTCAGTTGAGCGCTAAGCTCAAAGCGCACTTTGGCGGCTCTCTGCCTCAGGTACTGGTGATGCGTTTTGCCGACACCAAATCGACTTTTATCTATACCGAAGATTCGATGATTGACTATGTGCTGCGCCAATTGGGCATGAAGCAGGTGATGGTTGAACCGGCGGCACAGTGGGGCATAGTACGTAAACCGATTACCGACTTGCGGGTGATTCAGCAGGGGTATGTGTTGTATATCGAGCCGTTTAATGAAGAGAAAAAACTCAAAAAATCGGCCCTGTGGAAAGCGCTGCCGTTTGTACGCACTCACCGAGTGAACTCGGTGGACTCGGTGTGGACTTATGGTGGTGCAATGTCGCTGCAGTATGCGGCTGAGGCGATCACTGCTAGCTTGCTGGAGATGGAACCTAAATCATGACCTGGAGACACCTGATCCCGGTAAGCGTGCTGCTGGTGTTGGCGGCGCTGTCCAGTCTTCAGTTGAATCAGACTCTGGATTTAGGGACACAATGGCGCCTGATTGGCGACCCGCATCTGGCGCAGTCGTTTGATGATTTCAATTTTGCTTATGCTCAGTTTCCCCGCCTGGTGATCACTCTGCTGGTGGGAGCGGTACTGGGGGTGGTCGGCAGCCTGATGCAGCAACTGACCCAGAATTCACTGACTTCACCGCTGACCATGGGAACCTCCTCCGGTGCATGGCTGGCTCTGATCGTGCTCAATATTTGGTGGCCGCAGGCGATTGCCGATTACAGTGCACTGGCGGCGATGGGTGGCGCGCTGCTGGCGTTCGGCCTGATTGTGCTGATCGCCGGGCTGGATAATATGACCGGTCTGCCGATGGTGATATCAGGCATGGTGATCAATATTCTGCTCGGAGCAATTGCTGCGGCGATCATTCTGCTGCATCAGGATTATGCTCAGAATGTGTTTATGTGGGGCGCCGGTGACTTAGCGCAGAACGGCTGGGACCAGATTGCATGGCTGCTGCCGCGACTCACTCCTCTGCTGATACTGCTGCTGATTGCACCGCGTATTCTGACCCTGTTGCGCCTTGGCCATCAGGGGGCTCAGGCGCGGGGTTTGCCGGTCATTCCTGCTTTCTTCCTGTTGATGATGTTCGGTATCTGGTTGGTGTCGGCATCGATTACCGTGGTCGGCCTGATTGGCTTTATCGGCCTGTTGACCCCCAATATTGTTCGTGCTCTGGGCGCCCGCACGCCGCGTATCGAACTGGTTGCCAGCCTGGTGTTCGGTGCGCTGCTGCTGTTAGCGACCGATGTGCTGGCGCAATGGCTCAGTGTGTGGGCCGGTCAGGTGGTACCGAGCGGCGTGACCGCAGCGGCGATTGGCGCGCCCGCGCTGATCTGGTTCAGCCGTCGTCAGCTCAAAGCTCAGGACGGCATGGCTGTGGCCTTACCCGGTTCGCGGCCGCGTATTTCCGTGCCGCTGACGGTTTCAATTGGTGTTCTACTACTGCTTGGCGTTGCGCTATATATCGGCTATCAATCACAACAGGCTGGCCTGGCTTTGGCCTGGCCGAATGAGTTCCAGTGGGCACTGCGCTGGCCGCGTTTGCTGACCGCCCTGTTTACCGGAATCGGCCTCGCTCTGGCCGGTACCATTCTGCAGCGTCTGATTTACAACCCGCTCGCCAGCCCGGATATTCTTGGCGTGTCGTCCGGCGCCACGTTTGCGTTGGTCTTCTCCAGCCTGTTTCTGGGACAGTCGCTGCAATCCACCCAGTGGGGCACCGCGTTGCTGGGCAGTCTTGCGGTGTTGCTGGTGCTGATTGCGCTCGGGCGCAAGCAACAGTTTGCGCCATCGAGCGTGATTCTGACCGGTATTGCCATGACTGCACTGCTACAGGCATTCGTGCAGTTTTGTCTCGCTAAAGGCAACCAAGACAGCTACAAAATTCTGCAGTGGCTGGCCGGATCAACGTACCGGGTGACCGCAGAGCAGGCATTGTTACTGGTCGCGCTGGTGGGGGCTATGCTGGGGCTGAGTTTAATGAGTAGTCGCGCGCTGACGCTGATCTCCATCAGCCGTTCTTTCGCCCAGGCGCGCGGATTGAGCAGTTCACTGACCTCGTTCAGCCTGCTGGTGCTGGTAGCGATTTTGTGTGCGGTAGTGACCGCCACCATGGGACCGATATCATTTGTCGGTCTGATTGCACCGCATTTGGCACGCATGCTGGGTGCCCAGCAGGCCAAATCACAGTTGCTTCTTGCCAGCCTTATTGGTGCTACCACTATGTTATGGTCCGATTGGCTGGGTCAGGTTGTGCTGTATCCGAACCAAATTGCCGCGGGTACTTTGGTCGCTATTCTCGGTGCACTCTATTTCCTTGTTTTGCTGGTGTTCAACCGCCTGTTCCGCCGCTAATCCGTTATGCATGACCGTGCATTAAATTGGGGCACTACATAAGTATCTGACTTTATTGCTATTTCCTCAATGCTCATCCTCTTTGTTGATGTTGCAAATCGTTCTCAGTCGTAATACTATTTATAAATTGTTATTGATTATTTTATAAGTAAAGCAGGGGTATTTATGAAGTTGTTCCGTCTGTCTCCGGTCGGACTTGGCGTGATTGTCGCGTTAACCACAGGACAAGCCAGCTATGCACTAGCAGATGACACAGTCGTTGAGGATACTCGCCTTAACCAAACCGCTACTTCTTACGAGGGCATACACCCCGACGAAGTGGTCACCATTGTCGGTTCGCAAGTAGACCTGGGTGGTGAGTACCAAGGTGGACAAGTTTCTCGTTCGGGCCGATTTGGTATTCTCGGTAACCAGGATTTCATGGATACTCCGTTTTCCTCCATTAGCTACACGTCCCAATTGATCGCCGATCAGCAGGCGAAGAGCGTCGGTGATGTGCTGAAAAATGACCCGGCGGTACGTCAGTCGGTCGGCTTTGGCAACTTCCAAGAACTTTACATGATTCGCGGTTTCCCGGTTTATTCCGACGACATGACTCTGAACGGTGTGTACGGCATTCTGCCTCGTCAATATGTAGCGGCATCAATGCTTGAACGGGTTGAAGTGTTCCGTGGTGCCAACACTTTTGTGAATGGTGCGGCGCCGGGTGGCAGTGCAATTGGCGGCTCTATTAACCTGATACCGAAACGCGCCGGTAGTGAACCGCTAACACACGTCACGGTCGGAACTCAGTCCGATGGCCAGAGCTATGGCGCGCTGGATCTGGGTCGCCGTTTTGGTGATAACCAAGAAAGTGGGCTACGTGTTAACCTGGTTGCCCGTGACGGCGATGATGCGGTCGATGATCAGGATACCCAGCTTGGCGTGCTGAGCCTAGGCTTTGATCACCTGGGCGACAACTTCCGCATGTCGGCGGATGTCGGCTATCAGGATCATCATATTGGCTCACCACGCCCGAGTGTGACGCCGGGCAGCGCAATCCCATCCCTGCCAAGCAGTGATACCAATTATGCTCAGGACTGGACCTATACCGATGAGAAGCAGTTGTTTGGTGTGGTACGGGCAGAATACGACTTCAGCATCCAGACGACTGCCTGGGTGGCGGCGGGTATGCGCCGCGGTAAAGAGCATAACCTGCTGGCCAACCCAACCGCTGACGGTAATGGTAATCTGACCACTTATCTGTTTGATAACGTGCGTGAAGATACCGTGATGTCAGCAGACAGCGGGGTAAGGCACGAATTCTCAACCGGCAGCATTGGACATACTGTTGTTGTGTCCGGCTCTCTTTATCAGTCACGTTCGAAAAACGCGTACGAGATGTCTGACTGGTCCGGCGTTAGTGTTGGAACTCTGACCGACTATGATCAGATCAGTATTCCTGTCGTCACATCAAGCGCCGGTAATATGAGCGATCCGACTGAAACAGAGCGAGTGACATACAGCAGTGCGGCTTTGGCAGATACGCTATCGCTGTTCGATGACCAGGTTAAACTGATGCTGGGCGCGCGTCTGCAAAGATTGGAAACCAAGAGCTTTGATTACAATACCGGTGATCGAACTGGCGGCTACAGTAAAACTACTCTGACGCCGTCGCTAGGTGTGGTGTATCAGCCAACGCTGGATGTCTCTCTGTACGCGAACTATGCTGAAGCCTTGCTGCCAGGTGAAGTTGCACCTGAGTCCAATAATGGTGTTACAGTGGCGAACAAAGGTGATGTACTGAAACCAAATCGATCAGAGCAGTATGAAGTAGGTGCCAAGTACGATACAGGCAGCTACGGCGCCGTGGTCAGCCTGTTCGAAATCAGTAAGCCGACGTACATGTACGACAGCAACAATAACTATACCGACAACGGTGAGCAGCGTCATCGTGGTATCGAGCTGTCGGCGTTTGGTGAACCGATTGAACAAGTGAAAGTACTGGGTGGTGTTACTCTAATTGATGCTGACATTGTGAAAAGTTCCAATATTGATGCAGAAGGCAAGAATGCGATCGGTGTGCCGAAAGTTCAGGCTAACTTGAACCTGGAGTGGGAGACTCCATTTGTGGAAGGCCTGATCTTGGAAGGTCGCACTGTCTATACCGGTTATCAATATGCCAGCTCGGATAACTCACTCGAACTGCCTTCCTGGACTCGCTTTGATCTGGGTGCCCGCTACGGTATGAAAGTCGGCGATAACGCGCTGACTCTGCGCGCCCGAATTGACAACGTTACCGATAAAAATTATTGGGCATCTGCTGGTGGTTACCCAGGCAGCAATTACCTGGTGCAGGGCTCACCGCGTACGGTCGTCCTCTCAGCCAGCTACGATTTCTGATTTAGCAAAACAAAAAACAACTTCGGCAGGTGTTAGATCGTGGACGAACCCCGCCTTTTTAGGTGGGGTTCTTTCAACCTGAACGCCCCGACTGAGCGGAAGATAATCCGACTCGCAAGGGTGTTGCTGGCCAACGGCAAGGTCTGAAGGAAGCGATAGGAAGTTAGAGGCACACAACGCAAGTGAACCTCTCGGTTTGATAGTTGAGTAAGCGTGCGAAATAACTCGAAGCCTAGTACTCAGTCAGACTTATCAAGAGATTGAGGATGGCGCCTCTGACAAGGAATCAGTGCAGTAACTGGGTAATCCTAGCACTGATCCAGAGGAATACGGGAATCGGGCACCAAGAGGTAACTTTAGGTGGGCGTTGATTTGAGGTGGCAGCGGTCCGACGTCTCGGTGAATCCGTAGTAGTAATGAAAGCTCGGCCTAAGAAAGCCAGTAATGGTGTGGATGAGAAAACCGAGGCGACCATCAGCATAGCATCTGATGGAGCACTGTTTAGCCAAAAGCAAATAAGTGCTGCGAAAGGAGAAAGTGCCCTTTAACTCTTTGATAAAAAGATATTTTTTGATAGTAACCAAATCGATTGTCTATCGAGGTGTTCCGAGCCGGTTCGCACACAGCGCATAACTTAACTAGGGAATGTGTTTGTTTAGTATTCATGCTGAATGGAAGTGTGTATGAGTCTTATACGATGCCCGGATATAAGGTCATGTGAGCAGGGGAGGCGGCGGCAACGCCTCACCCTACCCGATGTTTAACAATGTTGCCCGTTTGGGCATCACTGCGTGGGCTAGGCCACTTCCTCTTCTGCAAGGTCGAACGAGGCAGCAATCAGGTTACGCGTGTACTCGTTTTGTGGGTGATGGAAGATTTCCTCTGGGGTACCGGCTTCCATGACTTTCCCTTTTTGCATCACCATCACGCGATCGGAGAGGGCACGAACCACACTCAAATCGTGGCTGATAAACAGGTAACCGATGTTATGGCGTTTTTGGATATCTTTCAGCAAGTCGATGACCGTCAGCTGTACGGAGCGGTCCAGTGCCGACGTTGGCTCATCCAGCAAGATAAACGCAGGGTTCAAAATCAGTGCTCGGGCTATCGCGATACGCTGACGCTGACCGCCGGAGAACTCGTGCGGATAACGGTTGATCGCTGAGGTATCTAGACGTACCTCATACAGTGCATCTTTCACCCGCTCGAGACGCTCTTTTTTGCTCAACTCGGGGAAATGCGTGCGCAAGCCTTCGGCAACAATTTCACCGACTGTCATGCGTGGCGACAAAGAGCCAAATGGGTCTTGGAACACCATCTGCATATCGCGGCAAAGCGCTTTGTTCTCGCTGTTTTTGATCCCGTGAATATCTTGGCCTTTAAAACAAACGCGACCTTCAGCGACGGGTAACAGGCGCATAATGGCGCGGCCTAGGGTTGATTTCCCTGAGCCAGACTCACCGACAATGCCCAATGTCTCACCGCGTCGCAGTGATAAGCTGATATCACTGACCGCCTCGAAATAGCGTTTGTTGCCACCAAAGAAGTCTGCCCCCAAGAAGTACTTGATGGTGACGTTATCCACGGTCAGCAAGTTTTCTGCATCGTCCTGCGGAGCTTCTTTGCGGCCACGCGGCACGGCGTCGATCAGCATCTTGGTGTAATCTTTTTGTGGATTTTCGAACAGGGCTTGGGTGTCGTTGGTCTCGACCACTTCACCCTTGCACATGACCACCACACGATCGGCCAGGTGTTTCACCACGCCGAGGTCGTGCGAGATAAACATGATGGCCATGCCCATTTTTTGCTGGAGCTCGCCAATCAGATTAAGCACTTCCGCTTGCACCGTGACGTCAAGGGCGGTGGTTGGCTCGTCGGCAATCAACAAATCCGGTTCGTTAACCAGTGCCATGGCAATCATGATGCGCTGAAGCTGACCGCCAGAAAACTCGTGCGGATACTTCTCTAGCGCGCTGGTAGGGTTAGGCAAGTGAACCAGGTTTAACAAGTCGATGATGCGCTGTTTTGCCTTATCAGCTGTGGTGCGATGGTGACATTGAATCGCTTCGGTTAACTGCTCGCCAACACGCATGTAAGGGTTAAGCGAAGTCATCGGCTCTTGGAAGATCATGGCGACACGATCGCCGCGCATCTTCTGAATTTGCTTGGTGGACAGCGTCAAGACATTGGTGTCATTAAAGGTCACTTTAGAGGCCGGCTTAACTAATGCGTTATTGGGGAGCAGCCCCATCACGGCGCTACTAGAAACCGATTTTCCTGACCCTGATTCACCAACGATTGCCACGGTTTCACCGGGCATGATGTCAAAACTAACATTTTTAACGGCATCGACCATGCCGTCGTTGGTCGTAAATGACACACTCAGGTTTTCGACACTGAGAAGTGGCTTAGAAGCAGATGAAGACATCATCACCTCACTGGTTGATTATTCGACGTCACGAGTTCACCGATAGCCATAGACGCTGAATGCGCTCAGTATCGTTGGCACGGCAGATACTCGATGATTTGGATGGTCGCCTGCGATTTATGCGCAAACGCCCGTCATTCGTGTTGGGTTGGTCATTGTTGGCCGGAGCCACAATGCACGCCCTGATGCGGATATCAGCCAGCTGGAGCGTTTCATCAAAGGCCAAAACAGGCATGATGAACAGCTTGCGCCAGTGGAAGAGGTAGGATACGAGTGTCGCGATAACCGAAAGACGCTTAAGGTTACCTCTCCTTGCGAACACAGCTTTTCAACATCATCCGGTGTTGAAACCAAGCAGCGTGAATATCCATATATCACCCACACAATATACGATTCGGATATAAAAGCAAATCGTTATTGTGCGCAAGGTTTGTGATGCCAGAGTTTGACCTGTCAGACAAAAACACCCTTGTTGACGCGTTATACAGTGAAATATCTGTCTTGTGCGCGCGACACATAGTCGCGCGCCTATGCAATGACTTACTGACGGTCGAACTCAAGGCGCGTTGAATAGCGTTCGTCGCTGTGTTGACCGTGCTCAAAGGCAATTTGGCCATTGACGATAGTCATATCAATGCTAGAGCCGAAAGTGTGGCCGTCAAACGGTGACCATTGGCATTGGTAGAAGAGGTTATCTTGACCAACCGTCTGGGTTTGGTTGAGATCCACCAGCACTAAATCGGCCCAATACCCTTCACGGATAAAGCCACGATCTTTCACCTGATAGCGAACTGCAGGGGCGTGTGCCACTTTTTGCACCACCAAAGGCAAATCGAAGATACCACGATGATAAAACTCTAAGGCCACTTGTAACGCATGTTGCACAAGTGGCAGGCCAGCCGGCGCGTTGAAGTAGCTGTTTTGCTTTTCTTCAAACGTATGGGGGGCATGATCGGTGGCAATCACATCAATCACGCCGTCTTTGACCGCTTGAATCAGTGCCTGCTGATGGTGAGCTTCTTTGATCGCTGGGTTACATTTGATCAACGTGCCTTTTGTCGCGTAATCATCTCGGTTGAAAAACAGGTGATGGACACAGGCTTCAGCAGTGATCTGCTTTTGCTGCAGGGCTTCGAGCGTTTTGGCTGGCTCAAACTGATACAGTTCATCTTCGGTGGTCAAGTGCAGCACATGCAAACGGGTGCCGTGCTTTTTAGCGAGGTTAACCGCCAACTGGGATGATTTAAGGCACGCTTCTTTAGAGCGAATGTGCGCGTGGGCATCAATCGGCACATCTTCACCATATTTCTCGCGATAGATGCTCTCGAGTTCGCTGATCATGGGAGTGTCTTCGCAGTGGGTGGCGATGAGCGTGGGACAATCAGCGAAAATGGCGTTGAGTGTCTCTGGATCATTCACCAGCATATTGCCGGTGGAGGCGCCCATAAACACTTTTACCCCGCAGGCGCTATTGGGGTCTAAACGACGAATTTCGTCAATATTGTCGTTGGTCGCGCCGAGGTAAAATGCATAGTTAGCATGGCTGGATTGCGCGGCGCGTTGGTATTTTTCTTCCAGCGCGTCTAGTGTCGTGGTGGGTGGGTTGACGTTAGGCATTTCCATATAGGTGGTAATGCCTCCCGCGACCGCCGCTTTGGATTCGGTGGCGATGGTGCCTTTCTTCGGAAAACCGGGTTCACGAAAGTGCACTTGGTCGTCAATCATCCCTGGAAGAAGGTGCTTGCCAGTGGCATCAATCACGCGGCAATCGGCCGCGGCGGGCGCGCTGATATCTTGGGCGATTTGGCTGATTCGGCCATGCTCAATGAGGACGTCCGTTTCAACAACTTGTCCTTCGTTGACAACGGAGACATTCTTAAATAATAGGGTGGTCATGCTGTGATCCTTACATGTCAAGGCATTGTCGCTATGGTAACGCAATCGATTACTTGATTCAGCCCCTGATTGTTTRGGGAGATTAACCAAGTTTTAACCGGATGTTGACGCAATTGTTGTACATTAGCACCGTCAGCGTATTGCCCTTCAAGTAGGGCTGCCGCATACTTGGCGCGGTAAACAACAATAAAAGGGAGTGAACCATGGCGGAAGAAACAATTTTTAGCAAAATCATTCGTAAAGAAATCCCCGCGGATGTTTTGTATCAGGATGAACTCGTGACCGCCTTTCGCGATATCAACCCGCGTGCCCCTGTGCATATCTTAGTCGTGCCCAATAAGTTGATTCCGACCACTAACGATGTGGATACCGATGATGAGCTTGCGCTGGGACGTATGATTACGGTGGCGAAAAAATTAGCCGCTGACGAAGGGATTGCCGAAGACGGTTACCGCTTGATCATGAATTGTAATCAGCATGGTGGGCAAGAGGTTTACCACATTCACATGCATCTAGTGGGTGGCCGGGCGTTGGGGCCAATGGTGGTTGGCTAGTCGAGACAAGCGTTAAGAGGGTAAGAGTATGGGTAAATGGTTGTGTTTACTGGCAACCCTGAGCCTGTTGGCTGGATGTGCCACCGGCAAGCCATCTCTTTCGATCACGCCAGGACAATCTGTGGTGTATTCGGATAATACACTGGCGCAGGTACTCGACGTTAAACGGCGGGCGTGTGCCGGTGCGAAGACCATTCAACAAACCTGTTTAACGCTTATTAATCGTAGCCAGCACTCCCAGTGGATGCGTTACCGCTTTTATTGGTACGACAAACAAGGGCTGCAAGTGGAGGCCTCGCCGTCTGAGTGGCAGCGTATTTCGTTGCCTGCGAAGGCCTCTAAACGTATTAATACTCGGGTGCCGACCGCGAGCGCGACCCAGTACCGCATGGTGATTGTCCACTAGCGTGCCTCCTTACGTCGAGATCAACAGCCAGGCTCATACTTATCCTTGAGGAAATAACAATGGCACTTGTCCGCTTTGCTTCTTTACCCATGCCGTCGGCGGGGCGACAGTATTCACTGCGACAGCCTTCACTGCGACAGCGTTCACTACTTATCACTCTGCTCATGGCGTTTTTCTTACTGACCGTGGTTGGCTGTGCGCCACGCACACAACCGGTTTATCAACCGGGTGCGCAGAGCCCATCGACAACGACTCCCTCTCGTCGGCCTCATCCGAGCTTAGATCAGGCAATGCACGCGGCGGTAAGTGGACTACTTGACAGCCAGCCGTTGCAATCGTCACCCGTCACCCTGGTGCAGCCCATTCAAAACCTGAGTAACCACTACTTTCCGACACAAACTTATTCCGAGCAGCTTAAAGCGGAGTTAGTCACTGCTGGCCGCATTACGCCAGTGCCTGAGGCGAGAGTGCAAGCGGTGCGTCAGTCACTTGGGCTTGCGCAAAATCAAGCATTGGTCGACCCGTCTACCATTGTTCAATATGGTCGAATGCTGGGGGCTGAGTACCAGCTGAGTGGCAAAATAACAGCGGGGAGCCCCTATCATCTGCGCCTGCAACTGATGGACTTACACTCTGGTGTGATTGCGTGGCAAGGGGTTGAGACGTTTGTCAGTGAATGATTGGTCTCCGGCACTCGACGCGCCAATTAACACGGCACTGAGCCGCTTTTACGCCAAGCCGACAGAGATAATCCACACTGAGCCACTGGCCGCCGGTTTGACCAACCGTTGTTGGCGCGTTACCGATTCACAAGGTGGACAGAGTGTATGGCGTCCTAATAGCCAAGCCGTCAGGGCGTTTGACATCGATCGGGCGCGCGAAGCAAACGCACAATCCTTGGCTGCCAATCATGGGTTGGCACCTCAGCCGATTGCGCTGTTGGCCGAAGGCTTACTGGTGCCCTGGGTGCCAGGTCAGCCGCTTGATCAATGTAACGATGATCACACAGCGATCTTAATCGACCTGTTGGTTCGTATACACCAATTACCGGTTGAAATTGAAACTGCCTCGGTTGATGCACAATGCCAGCATTACGAGCGGCAGCTATCAGCCGCGAGCGTGCATCGTCTAGCGGATATTAAAGCCTGGGCAATCGCGCAGCGGCCTGCCGAAGAGGGCGATATTCCGGTGCTGTGTCACATGGATCTGGGCGCTTACAACGTTGTGATGACGCCCCATCGTGGCGCTGTCGTGCTTGATTGGGAATATGCACGTACGGCCGATGCGCACCTTGATATTGCGCTGTTTTGTCGTGCCAATGTCCTACAGCCTGATGCGGTGATTGAAACCTATTGTGCGCAGCAACAGATAAAAGCGACGGAGGCGGTGCGCAGGCGCGTGTTGGCGTGGTTGCCGTTTGCCGACTATTTGGCGCTATGCTGGTATGAGGTAGGTGCGAACTTGTATCGGCTACCGGCCTATAAAGAGGCGGCTAATCAGCTTTTTGAACAGCTGGCGGCACAAAGGCGAGGCTAATTGAACACGGAGGAAGGGATGGTCAAACAAGGTTGTCGAACAGGGTGGGTAGTTGGCTGTTTGCTTTTGCTGGTAGGCTGTACCACAGAGCTGGCCTATAACACCTTGCCGTTTTGGATTCATTACTACATTGACGATATTGTCAATTTGCGCCCCGAACAGTCCCGCCAAGTCAAAGCCGACCTCGACAAGATTCAACAATGGCACCGCACACACGAATTACCGGCGATTGCTGAGCGCTTAGGACTGATCGCCACACAAAGTACCGAACGGCAAACCATGGCGCAATTACGCGCGCATCAAGACGCGGTGAAAGAGAGAATTCGCGCGACATTACAGGCTTTTGTGCCCGCCACCGCACGTTTACTTGATAGTTTTGACGATGAGCAAGCGCAAGCACTGACGCAGTGGATGGAAGAGGAAATTGAACAAGCCACCCAGCGCCGCGCTAAGCGTTCTGAGGACGAGCAATTTGCCTATCAACGGGATGACTTGGAAGAAGATACCGAAGAGTGGGTGGGTGATACCGACCGCGATCAGCAGCCGCTCTTCACCGAAATGGCGCAATACCAACAAGCGGCGATGCCGACATTCCGTCAAGTACGTGAGCGGTTAGTCAGCCGCCTGTTTAACATTATCAATAACAGACAATCGATTGATACCGAAGCGGCGTTGTCGCAATGGGTGAATGATGTGGTGGCGTGGCGAGCCGGGCCAGATACGGAAACCGAAATGGCAATCTATCGTTCTCGGCGGCTGGATTGGCTGCTGCGCCTGGATCGCAGCCTGGATGACGAACAACGCAACCGCTTAGTGGAAAGTCTTAATGAGTGGCAAACGCGCCTTAGTGACATGAGCCGTTGAGCCTTGCCTAGCGCAATGTCTGCTGGAGGGGGCGCGTTATCTTATTATCGGGACGAGGTGTGACATCGTGGCGGGTCAAATACCCTGATTATTTCTAGGGTGATCTTGCTCATTTTTCTGTCCGGAGGGCTATGCTATTGATAACGGTCTCTGCTCCGCGACAACCAAGGATGGCTTTACATGATCATATATCTTCACGGTTTCGATGCCACGAGCCCAGGCAACCATGAAAAGGTGCTGCAGCTTCAATTTGTTGATGACGATGTGCGCACCATCAACTACAGCACCATGCACCCCAAGCACGATATGCAACACCTGCTGAAACAAGTTCAGACGCAAATTGAAGCAAGCAGTGATCCAGCCCCTTTGATTTGCGGCGTGGGGCTTGGTGCTTATTGGTCTGAGCGCATTGGCTTTCTGTGTGGCATTAAGCAGGTGATCATTAACCCCAATCTGCATCCTTATGAAAACATGGAGGGCAAAATCGACCGTCCGGAAGAGTATGAAGATATCGCCACGAAATGCGTTACCGATTTTCGCCAACGTAATCAGCAGCGCGCGTTGGTCATTTTGTCGCGAGAAGATGATGTGTTAGACAGTCAACGTAGCTACCATCTGCTGTCTCCGTTTTATCCCGTACGTTGGGATGAAAAACAAAGCCACAAATTTAAAAATCTCTCCGCCCACCTACAAGCCATTGCCCAGTTTAAACAATCGGCCTAATGCCATGCTCGTAACCACAGTGTTGCGAGCATTTGGTGTAATTTTCCTACATGTAATCCATTAATTAAGCGCAGACAAGGCTCGAAGTAATTGTCGTTTTACGGCAAAATAGAGCCTTGCGTTGACGAACAATCCAATAAAAAAGAACGCAGAATACGCAACAGATGTTGTTAGTTACTGACAAAATGCCAATGAGTGCCAGTTTTAGCCAGTCGCCGATGGGCGGCTAGCGTGTATTTTTTTAGTTAGGTAAGGATGTAGAAGTGACCAAAATTATCGTTGTCGGTGGCGGTGCAGGCGGGCTTGAGCTTGCAACCAAGCTGGGCCGCACGTTAGGCCGCAAGCGCCGAGCAGAGATTACCTTGGTGGACAAAAATAGCAGCCACCTTTGGAAGCCGTTGTTACACGAAGTCGCGACAGGGTCGATGGACGAAGGCGTCGATGCGCTTAGTTACCGTGCGCATGCTAAAAACCATGGTTTTGACTTTCAAATGGGCACGCTGTGGGACATTGATCGTGACCAGAAAGTGATCACGCTAGCGCCCATGTATGATGAAAACAACGAACTGTTGATGCCTGAGCGTGAGTTGGATTACGACATCTTGGTGATGGCGATTGGCTCAACGTCGAATGATTTCAATACGCCAGGGGTACGGGACAATTGCATTTTCCTCGATAACCCTAAGCAGGCGCATCGTTTCCGTCGTGAAATGAACAACGAATTCATGCGATTGCACGCCAAACACGGCCAAGGCAGTGTCGATATCGCCATTGTCGGGGCCGGTGCCACCGGGGTGGAGCTGTCTGCCGAACTACACAACGCGATTAAAGAACTGCGGAACTATGGCTTCCGTGATTTAGATAACTCGAAACTGAACGTGACCTTGGTTGAAGCCGGTGAGCGGATATTACCCGCATTGCCGCCACGCATTTCTAGTGCCGCACATCAAGAATTATTAAAGTTAGGTGTGAAGGTGAAAACCAATACCTTTGTCACCAAGGCCGATGAAGAAGGGCTGGAAACCAAAGAAGGCGAGCGCATTCATGCTGATATTATGGTGTGGGCCGCTGGCATTAAAGCGCCTGACTTTTTGAAAGAGATCGCCGGGTTAGAAACAAACCGTATCAATCAGTTAGAAGTGAAAAATACCCTGCAGACTACCCGTGATAACGATATCTTTGTGATCGGTGACTGTGCGGCGTGCACGCAAGAAGACGGCAGCAAAGTACCGCCGCGTGCACAATCTGCGCATCAGATGGCCAGTCGCTGTTTTAGTAACATTGTGGCGAAGTTGAATGGGCGTGAACTGAAGCCGTATGTGTTTAAAGATCACGGTTCGTTAGTCTCACTCAGCCGCTTTTCTACCGTGGGTAGCTTGATGGGTAACCTGACCAAAGGCTCGATGATGATTGAGGGCCGGATTGCTCGCATGGTTTATATTTCCCTATACCGGATGCACCAAATTGCGTTGCACGGTTATGTCAAAACCGGTTTGATGATGCTGGTTGGGCGGATTAACCGCGTGTTGCGTCCGAGTCTAAAGTTGCACTAAACGTTGCGCCTGAATCAGGTACCGCGAAATCAAACGATAAGACCGGGGCATGCCTCGGTCTTTTTGATCGTAGTCAATAAAGGTAGACATTATACTCGCACAAGTCTTGATGGGTGACTATTTTACATTAGTGGTGACTAAATAAAAAAATATCATCAGGAGGAGCAATGCGTTCAATCATTAAGACGGTTATTGTCGCTACCGGACTTATAGCGAGTCAGGTTGCATCAGCATTACCCCGCAACGAACCCGTCTCGCCGATTACCCCGCCAGAAGAGATCCATATCGGAAAAGCCGAGCTTGGTAAGAAACTGTTTTTTGATCCACGGCTATCTAAGTCTGGCTTCATTTCGTGTAATTCCTGCCATAACCTCAGCATGGGTGGCAGTGATAACCTAAAAACGTCGATTGGTCATAATTGGCAACAAGGCCCGATTAATTCGCCTACCGTTTTGAACTCTAGCTTGTCTATTGCTCAATTTTGGGACGGTCGCGCGTCTGATTTGCAAGAGCAGGCCGGCGGGCCGATCGCGAATCCAGGAGAGATGGCGTCGAATCATGTGCTCGCCATCGATGTTCTGCAGTCCATTCCGCAATATGTGCGTGAATTCAATCAAGTGTTTGGTGTCACGGAGATCACGATTGAGCACGTGACGGATGCTATTGCCGAGTTTGAGCGTACCTTGGTCACGCCCAACTCTCCTTTCGATCAGTGGTTAATGGGGGATGATTCTGCGATTAGTGATTATAAGTTGGCGGGTTATCGTCTGTTTGTCGAGTCAGGGTGCGTAGCATGCCATAACGGCAGTGCGTTAGGTGGTACCTCGTTCCAGAAAATGGGCTTGCTTGAACCTTACCAAACTGAGAATCCCGTCGAAGGGCGTATTGCGGTGACGGGTAAAGACGCGGATCGCTTTATGTTCAAGGTGCCGACGCTACGTAATGTGGAATTAACCTATCCGTATTTCCATGACGGTGAAGCGCAAACGTTAACAGAGGCGGTCGACATTATGGGACGTCTGCAATTAGGTCGTAAGTTTACCGATGATGAAAATGCGAAGATTGTGGCGTTCTTGCTCACATTGACTGGCGATCAGCCGAGCTTTGACTTGCCGACACTTCCACCTTCCAACGCTGATACCCCAGTGCCTCAGCCGTTTGACGATTAAGTGATGTTGCCAGCTCGTGCCGGTTAGCACTGGAATGAGCTGGCATTTTGCATGATAGTGGTTGCCGCCTGACATGAAAGGCGTCACAATAGCCCCGCAATCAAGATTATTGATATCACTTCTAGAGCAACCCTCCTGACGCCGAGTTTTTCTCATACCACGATATTGATATTCATGACCCTAAGTGATGGGCCATGCGGCCTGTGACGACATTTTTAATTTATTGAGATCAATTGATGAGTTTCTCCTCTTTAGGACTATCTGCACCACTATTAAAAGCCGTAGAAGAGCAAGGCTATACCACACCCTCACCGATTCAGGAAAAAGCGATTCCAGCGGTGATTGAAGGGCAAGACGTGATGGCGGCCGCGCAAACCGGGACGGGCAAAACCGCAGGCTTTACTTTGCCTATTTTAGAGCGTTTGCAAGCAGGTAAACGCGCGCGCCCTAACCACGTGCGCACCCTGATTCTGACCCCAACGCGTGAGCTTGCCGCCCAAGTGCATAAAAATGTTGAGCAGTACAGCCAGCATACATCGCTGAGCTCTATGGTGGTATTTGGCGGGGTGAAGATAAACCCGCAGATGATGAAGCTTCGCAAAGGCGCTGATGTGCTGGTGGCGACGCCAGGGCGTTTATTGGATCTGTATCAGCAAAATGCGGTGCGTTTTTCTCAGCTGGAAGTGCTGGTGCTGGATGAAGCTGATCGCATGCTAGACATGGGGTTTATTCGTGATATTCGTAAGATCTTGGGACTGTTGCCAGCCAAGCGTCAAAACTTGCTGTTCTCTGCCACTTTCTCGGCTGACATCCGCCAGCTAGCGAAAGAGCTGGTGAATAATCCGGTTGAGATCTCGGTGAGCCCTGCGAACCAAACCGCGACAGGGGTGGAGCAGTGCATTTATCCGGTTGATAAAAAGAAAAAGCCCGCGATGCTGCTTTCTTTGATTGCTGACAATAACTGGCAACAGGTGCTGGTGTTTAGCAAAACCAAGCACGGCGCCAACCGCTTGTCGCGTTATCTGGATGAGTACGGCGTAAGTGCCGCCGCCATTCATGGTAACAAGAGCCAAGGCGCGCGCACCAAAGCCCTTGAACAATTCAAAACCGGTGACGTGAGAGTGCTGGTGGCAACGGATATCGCAGCGCGTGGTATTGATATTGCCCAATTGCCACAAGTGGTGAACTTCGATTTACCTCATGTGGCGGAAGATTATGTTCACCGTATTGGTCGCACCGGTCGCGCGGGGGCGGTAGGCAATGCCGTGTCTTTGGTGTGCGCTGATGAAGCCAAAGATTTGTTTGCCATTGAACGCTTGATTAAACAGGTTCTCCCGCGCCATAGCTTGGCGGACTTTCCGGTGGCGAATCCAGTGCCAGAGTCGAAACTCGACACGCGTCCGATCAAGCCCAAGAAGCCGAAAAAGAATAAACCGCGTCAGGATGGTCAACGCTCTGGTGACAATGCACGTGGCCACAAGCCGGTAGGGAAAAATCGTCGCCATACCGACAAACCAAGCGGCGGTAAGCCAGGGGCGGGTAATACGTCGCGAGCGCGCGGTGAGGCCAATTCGGCTAACAAACCCCGTCGTGCGCGACCAACGGGTACGAAAAACAGCGCATAATGCGGTACCTGTTTGCTGAAGGTTAATGAGAAAACCGGCTGTTGGCCGGTTTTTTGTTTTAGATTACCTTAGCCAACTGCGCCAATACCTTATCAATGGCGTTACCGATTTTTGCCACGTGCTCTATGGTCTCTTCTGCCTCATCAATCACTTTTTGTGCTTGGCGTGCATGGGTGATAAGGCGATCCAGCGCGTGCGCATCCTGCTCAAACTGGTCGCTATGCAAGGCAATCATGCTGGTATGATAGTGATAAAGTTGCTCGCCTAGCTGTTCTCTTTTTCGTTGCAATGGTTCCAGTTGTGGCCCAATCAATGTTTGACTCAAAAACCGGTCGAGGCTGTCGTAATTCGATTTCAGTAGGTGATAGCTTGTTTCGTTGGGGCTCATGGTCACTCCTCTAGCTGCTGTTGAAAGTCGTTAAGCGCATCAAGGTGGTGCTTGGTGGTCTCAATCGCACGGCGGGCGCCTTGCAAAGAGGCGGTATTATCTAGACGGAGTGAATCAATGATTGCGTTATGCATGGCCATATAGTCCGATAAGGTACGATCTAAGCGTGCAAAGTAGGCATTCAGTCCCAGTAGCTTTTGTTTGGTGTGATAAGCATGGCGGTAGGCTTTAAGCCGCTGATCATAAGACGTATGGAAGGTGATGCAGCGAGTCTCGCGACGTTGCTGGCAGCGATTCGGGTTGTTTAGCAGTTGCATACGAATCGATAGGGCTTGATTTAAAGCGACCCGGGTTGCCATTTGCCAATGGGGGAGATCTTGACGAAGACGCGCAATAGTTTGCTGTATCACGGGTTGTCCTGCGTCCATTACGGCCAGCAATTGTCGATGACGCGTTGTATCGCTCATTGCGCGGCCGAGTGCATTGATACCGGTCGAGACAATCGCGATATCAGCGTCTTCCACCGACTTAATGTCGTGAACAAAAGGATTGTCGCGAAGAGAGCTCAGGGTGTCATGTAGTTGCTCAGATGCCTGGTCGATTCGCGCATTGTGATCCTCGGTGGCGAGTGCGGAGAGAAGCTGGCTGTATCGGACGAGATCGGCGAGGGCTTGTTGTTGTCCGGTATCGGCAATTGGTGTGATCTTGAGTTTGGAAGCCGGAAGCCCATCGCGCACTGCACGCGATAGAATCGCGTCAACACGCGCCTGTTTCGCGCTAACGTAGACAGATTCAACGGTGTGATGCACCTTGATGGACTGTTGCGCATAGTCTTTGACCAGTTGCTGAGAGGGTTGGGACGTGCAGCCAGCTAAGATAAGAAGCGCAACCAAAGTGACTGTATTGCGGTATTGAACGAGAGCAGGCGGGAAACACATATTCATAGGCCAATTCACCGATAAATGAGACTTAATCAATGAGTGTGGCTGCCGGGCGGCGATTATAAATAGCAATAAAGGCTTTTTAATTGAATGTGGCATCAATAGCCACAATTGATGAAATTGATATCTTTATCTTTTACATGAAAGTGACGAATAGAAAAGCGCCTTGTCATCGTGAGTGATGACAAGGCGTGAGCGGATATCTGGTGAGCAGGCTAGTTCGCTTTGCGTACTTGAATAATCATTCCCATCATGGGGTTATCCAAATAGTGAATTTCGCCACTGCGCATCCGTCGTTTGTGCGTGAATGCATAGGGCTGCAAAAAGCGCTCGATGTGGTACTGCTTCTTCACCTTTTCTAGGCCCGCGACTTGCACGTTATTCGTGTTTGATGAGGCCCCTTGCTGCGCATCTGTGGTTTGCAGTGGCATATTGACCACGTCTTCCACCAGTGCGCGCCGCTCGCTTGGCTCTCGTAGCACCATGTCGGCCTCGACGAACAAGTAATGCTGGACGTAGACGCGCAGTGTGCCATCTAGCTCATAGAGGGGCTGGCGAGGGGGCGGAGGGGGCGCGGTTTCAAGCGCCTGCTCATCCCACGCTTGTTCGCTATCTGACGCTGTATTGCTTGACGGGGTGGCTTGCGCTGTCACTGGCGTACCGTCTGGATTAAAACGGTCGCGATAGTCTTTTCCGGCACTGACACGCAGCAAAGGCAGGGCAGCGCGGCCACTGTCATCTTGACGCCATGCAACATGCACCATGGGCGTAAAGCCCGCATGGTTAGACAGTTTATTGTAGGCATTTGTCAGCTGCCATTGACTACGAGGTAGTGGGGTCAGTCCTGCATTTTGTAGTGCGCTGTTGTTCGTCACAGGCGTTGCACGACGTACCGATCCCATATCGGTTTGTGCTGGCCAGCTTTCCTCCACGCTAGCAGGGTCTTGGTTGCGCTTAAACACAATCAATTCGACATCATAAAGTCGCTTAGCTAAAACCGGTTGGCTAAGTGAGATCAGTAGCAACGCCCAAAGGCTCTGCTTGGTATAGCGTACTAGCCAGCCTGGTGGGTGACATGAATGATTTTTCACAGGTTACTCCGTTTTCTTTGGCAAGCCATTATGCGACCAGTTGGTGACTTGCAAATTGAGTCAACAGCTCATCAATAAAGTTCATCCGCTCCCGTCGATCGGTGAGACTTTCGATAAACTTAATTTTGGTTGGCCCGTCAAATTTATACTTGTCTGGCCGCGATTGTAACAGCCCGACCAAGAATCCGGGATCAATTTGCGCGTCCTCATGAAACTCGACCATGCCGCCACGATCACTGGCTTCGATCTTTTTCACCCCTAATGCCGCGGCGCGTATCTTGAGCTGCTGGATATGAAGAAGGTTTTTGGTGGCGTCAGGCAGCAGACCAAAGCGGTCTATCAGCTCAACTTGCAGCTCATTAATATCATCGTTGGACTTAGCGCTGGCAATGCGTTTATACATCGATAAACGCATATTGATATCGGGAATATAATCATCCGGTAACAGCGCAGGCAAACGCAGCTCAATGTCGGTTTGTTCATTCAGCAATACATCTAAGCTCGGCTCTTTGCCTTCTTTTAGTGCCTCGACAGCCTGCTCAAGCATATCCATGTACAGGGTGAAACCGACCGATTGGATTTGACCACTTTGCTCGTCACCGAGTAGCTCACCGGCGCCGCGTATTTCTAGATCTTGGGTCGCGAGGGTAAAGCCAGCGCCAAGGTCTTCGAGCGAGGCAATGGCGTCCAGTCGTTTCACCGCATCTTTGGTCATCCGTTTTGGATGGGGGGTCAGCAGATACGCATAGGCCTGGTGATGCGAGCGACCGACACGGCCACGCAGTTGGTGGAGTTGTGCGAGGCCAAAGTGATCGGCGCGATCAATAATAATGGTGTTGGCTGAGGGAATATCGATACCGGTTTCGATAATAGTGGTACATACCAGCACGTTGTATCGTTGATGGTAGAAATCGCTCATGATCTTTTCTAGCTCACGTTCGCGCATTTGGCCATGGGCCACGGTCACGCGTGCTTCTGGGATCATTTCACTGATTTCATTCGCCGTTTTTTCTATGGTCTCGATATCATTGTGTAAAAAGTATACCTGGCCACCGCGCATAATCTCACGCAGCAATGACTCTTTAATCAGGCTGTCTTCGCGTTCACGGACAAAGGTTTTCACCGCGAGGCGGCGTGACGGTGGGGTGGCGATAATCGAGAGATCGCGCATGCCACTCATCGCCATATTCAGTGTTCTGGGGATCGGCGTGGCGGTTAATGTGAGAATATCTACGTTGGCTCGCATCGCCTTAATTTTCTCTTTCTGGCGAACCCCAAACCGGTGCTCCTCATCAACAATCAATAAACCGAGGTCGCGTAGCTTCACATCCGATTGCAGTAACTTATGGGTGCCAATCAGAATATCGACCTTACCCGCTTCACAATCGGCCAAAATTGCTTTTTGCTCTTTTGCAGACTTAAAGCGGGACAACACCTCCACCCGGACGGGAAGGTTAGCAAAGCGGTCGCGGAAATTCTCGAAATGCTGTTGCGCCAGCAAGGTGGTGGGGACTAACACGGCAACTTGCTTGCTGTTATTGACCGCTAAGAAGGCGGCACGCATGGCCACTTCGGTTTTACCAAAGCCGACATCGCCACATACCAAGCGATCCATGGCAATGGGGCGACACATATCGGAAAGCACCGCGTTGATCGCTTGTGATTGATCACTGGTTTCTTCAAACGGGAAAGTCGCCCGGAAAGCGCGATAGGCGTCTTTGTCATGGCTAAACGCAAAGCCAGGCTTGGTCTCTCGTTTGGCATACACATCGAGTAGCTCAGCGGCGACATCACGCACTTTCTCTGCGGCGCGGCGGCGTGCTTTCTCCCAGGCTTCTCCGCCAAGCTTATGCACGGGAGCGGCATCTTCTGCGCCGCCAGAATAGCGACTAATCAGGTGTAAGGCGCCAACCGGAACATATAACTTGGCGCCTTGCTGGTATTCGAGCGTCATGTACTCGGTTTTGAGCCCGCCCGCTTCCAGAGTTTGTAAGCCTTGGTAGCGACCAATACCATGCTCGAGATGGACAACAGGCTGGCCGGGTTTTAGCTCCGCCAAGCTTCTGATCACCGCATCGCTGCTGACACTTTGCTTGCGTTTATCGCGCCGGCGCTGCTGCACCGCGCGCTCACCAAACATGTCGCTTTCACAAATTAGGGCAAATTGTCGGGTGTTATCAATAAAGCCTTGGTCAACCGGGCCGATGATTAAGCCAAATCGACCGGGTTGCGACAAAGCTTCTTGCAAGCCGTCGGCCACCATGGGACGAATTTTGGCTTGGGCGAGAAGATCCAGCAGAGCCTCGCGTCGTCCTTCCGATTCGACCGAGAAAACCAGGGTGCCGCTAAATTGCTCACTAAATTGGCGTAGCGCCGCGAGGGGCTCCTTGGCTTGGTGATTGACCGTCAACGTTGGCAGCGGCGCAATGTCGAGGTTTTCTCGCCCCGCTTTTTCTGTGACGCTGTCACTTTCTAGCTTTAAGCGAGGGTACTGCTTTAAGGTGGTGTGTAAGCGCTCTTTACTGAGCCACAACGCCTCGGGGGGTAACAGTGGGCGAAGCGGGTCGACACGTCGTTGATCATAGCGGGTTGCCACGTCGGCTTGGAAATGGTCAATCGCACTGTCAATATCCCCGACCGATAAAACCAAGGTGTTGTTCGGTAAGTAATCAAACAAGGTTTCGGTGTGTTCAAAAAACAGTGGCAGCCAGTATTCAATCCCAGCCGGCCAGGTTTTCTTACTCACTTGTTGGTAAATAGATTCTGGCTCTCGGCGCGCCTCAAAATGCTCGCGAAAACGGCCTCGGAAATATTCCACCGCCGCGTCATCGGTGGGGAATTCATGCGCGGGTAATAGCTGGATCTGTTCTAGCTCACCAGTGGACCGTTGGTTTTCTGGATCAAATTGGCGAATGGTATCGACTTCATCATCGAAAAAATCGATCCGGTAAGGTTCGTCACTGCCCATTGGGAACAAGTCGAGAATTGAGCCTCTGCTCGCAAACTCGCCATGCTCCATCACTTGGTCAACGTGGCGGTAGCCGGCGTCTGTCAGCTGATCACGCAACTTCTCAAGCGATAAGATATCGCCTTTTTTCACCATTAAGGCATGTTGATGGAGAAAATGTCGCGGCGTCACCCGCTGTAATGCGGTGCTCGCGGGCGCAATGAGTACCCCGTCTTGTTGATGAGGAAGCTGATACAGGCAAGACAAACGCGCGGAAATAATATCCTGATGGGGAGAAAAACTGTCGTAAGGCAGGGTTTCCCAATCAGGCAGGAGGTCGCAGTTACCCTGGGTAAATTGACGAATGGCGGGTTGCAAACGCACCGCAGTCTGGTTGTCGGGCACCAAAAGGAACACCGGACCGGCGTGTTGCTGGGTGAGCGTCGCAATGGCTAGCGGTAACGCAGCCCCTGATAAATTGCCAAGATGTTTGACGTCGCCTGGCCCTGAGGGCAGGGTAAAAGCATAGAGCGGTTGTTGGGTCATGAGTTTAACTGCTTGATTGTTTTCGGTTTCGTGCACGCTTTTTTAGTAGTTTTTGCTGATGATGCAGCGCCGCACGAATGAGCGTGTCGCGGTCTTCTTCCAATAAACGCGTGTACTGAATTTGGATCACATAGTCAGGGTTTTCTTGATCGCTGTCGGTGTGAGGCTCGCATCTCGTCACGACGCCGTAGCAATAGATGGCCGTTGGCGGATAATCGAGAAACAACTTCACGCGCGCGTGCACGCCTTTGTTAAGCGGCGAATGACTATGATAAGAAAAACTGCTCGCCCCAAAGGCGTGTGTCACAAAGCGATGGTCGGGCTGATCTTCGTGGCTGAGCATATAGCCCATCATCAGTGTCATTTTTTCGTTTTGAGCCTGCAGCACCCGGAATAACGCAGAGGCATCCTCCGGATCGATCGCTTTAAGATCTTTTTCTACGTCGCTATCGAGCTGGCCGCATTGACTCGCCAGGCGAAAAGGTGCCGGGATTTCGGCGGTAAAAGCCTGCGCATCTGGCTGGGCTTGATTGTCAGCAAGAGGCTCAACATTAATGCGAATCGCCGCTCGCACAGAAAAATATTCGTCTTGGCTCATCACTGTGCCTTAGATTGCAGTTGTATTAATGATTATCACGCACCCTTGGCAAGAGGTAAAGATCAGTCGCAGTTTCTGGGGGCGGTGAGGCGTTAATTGGGGTGACAATGGTGCCTTTCGTACAAGGTCGGCTTGGCGTCCCCCCATTGGACAGGTATGCTTGCAGCGAATCAAAACAATAAGCTAGGTGCGCTATGTTTCAACCCTTGTCGGTGTTTATTGGCTTGCGATACTTACGCGGCCGCTCAGCCGACCGTTTTGGACGCTTCGTCTCCTCGATGTCGACGGCAGGCATTGCCATTGGCGTGATGGCGTTGATCACCGTCTCGTCGGTGATGAATGGCTTTGAAGCTCAGCTGAAAGGCCGAATTCTCGGCGTGTTGCCTCACGCGATTATTGCCAACGGGCAAGCAAACCCAGATCAAACCGCGATTGAGCGTTGGCCTCACGTGATTGATACGGCACCGATACAAACCACGGATGCCGTGATTCAAAGCCGCAAAGGCTTAAGCGCCGGATTGTTAGAGGGCATCGACCCCAGTGCGCATGAGCCCTTGGCTTCCCACCTATTGCAAGGTGAACTGTCGGCACTGGCAGCCGGGCGCTATCAAGTGATCATTGGGCGTAGCATGGCCACTGAGTTACAACTTCGCGTCGGGGATGCTGTCCGCGTGATGGTAACCAGTGCCAGTCGCTTTACACCGATAGGTCGGATCCCCGCACAGCGCTTATTTACGGTGGCGGGTATCTTTCACACAGGGACGGATGTCGACGGGCAATTAATGCTGGCTAACATCGACGATGTGGCGAGACTCAGTGGGGTGTCACCGTCTCAAGCCAACGATTTACGCCTGTTTTTAGATGATCCATTTGCCATTACCCAATTAAAGGCACACGCCGATCCCGATACGTGGACGGATTGGCGTGTTTGGCGCGGCGAGCTGTTTCAAGCGGTAAAAATGGAAAAGAACATGATGAGCTTGATGCTCAGCCTGATTGTGATTGTCGCCGCGTTTAACATTATTTCCGCGCTGATCATGGTGGTCATGGAGAAACAATCTGAGGTCGCGATTTTAAAAACTCTTGGGATGCAAGATAAAGACATTGTTGCTGTCTTTATTGCCCAAGGCAGTTTGAGTGGTGTGCTGGGCGCTGCAGTAGGTGGCGTGCTCGGTGTGCTCCTATCGGCATACATCAATGAAATAATGTCTATTTTTGGTGTGAGTCTGCTGGGTAACGGCCTAGCGTTACCTGTGGTTATTAATCCTTTTCATGTGGCGATGGTATTAGGCTTAGCGGTCGTGCTAAGTGTGCTAGCCACGCTATTTCCTGCGTTTAAAGCGGCATCTGTTCACCCTGCTGAGGCACTGCGTTATGAGTAAATCTTTGTTGTCCTGTCACCGCGTCAGTAAAACGTATCAAGAGGGCGGACAGCCGACCTGCGTGTTAAACGATGTTTCCTTGACCATTGCCCCGGGAGAGCTGGTGGCGATAGTGGGCTCCTCTGGCTCGGGGAAAAGTACATTATTACACACCTTGGGGACGCTCGATTTGCCCTCGGAAGGTGACGTGTGGATTGAGGGTGAGGCGGTCAATGCGATGACGGCCAAGCAGCAAGCAAAGCTGCGCAATCAAACGCTTGGGTTTGTTTATCAATTTCACCATTTGCTCGCCGATTTCACCGCGCTGGAAAATGTGATGATGCCGCTTTTGATCAACAAAATGAGCCACAGCGCCGCGTCTGAACGTGCGACGGCCATGCTCAACGCGGTAGGGGTCGGACACCGGCTCAGCCATCGCCCGGCAGAGCTATCAGGTGGCGAACGGCAGCGTGTGGCCATTGCACGTGCATTAGTCAATGAACCCAAGTTGGTACTGGCCGATGAGCCGACCGGCAACTTGGATCATACCACTGCGCTCGAAATCTACGATTTGATGCGCCAGTTAAATGCCCAACATGGCACGGCCTTTTTAGTGGTAACCCATGACGGTGAGCTGGCAGCAAAATTGGATCGTCAACTGACCATGCAAGACGGCCAGTTGCTGGGGCAGGAGGGAGCATGAAGCCTTTATCGTTGGCCATCGGTCGTCGTTTTAGTCGCGCCAGACAACGCAATCGCTTGGTCTCTTTTATTTCCTTATCGTCAGTGATCGGGATTGCGGTGGGGGTGATGGTGATCATTGTGGGTCTGTCTGCGATGAACGGCTTTGAGCGCGAACTGAATCAACGTGTGCTGTCTGTGGTACCGCATGCACAAGTGTTTGGTGTCAATGGCCCTATCGATAACTGGCAACAGGTCAAACGTCAGACTGAGCAGCATCCCAATGTCGAGGCTGCGGCTCCCTATGTTGAGATGACGGTGTTGATGGAGCATGGCTCTGCACTGCAACCTGCGCAAATTCGCGCCGTCGATCCGGATGATGAGCAAACCGTGAGTCGCATTGGTGATTATATTGAAGGTGGCTGGGAGAGCTTGCCAGCTGGGCAGTCGCAGATTGTGTTGGGACAAGGCGTGGCGGCGAAGTTGGGCGTCAGTCAAGGAGATTGGTTAACGGTCATGGTTCCCGCGACGGATAGCCAACTTGCATTGCGCGCCCCGAAGCGAGTGAGAATGCAAGTGGCTGGACTGTTGCGTCTCGGTGGACAAATCGACCATTCATTGGCCCTGATGCGACTTCAGGACGCGCAAACTATTATGCAAATAGGACAGTCAGTGACCGGTGTGTCTCTAAAGGTGTCTCCGGTGTTGCAGGCCCGTCAGATTGTGCATGAAGTCGGCCAAACGCTAACCACCTATGTGTATCTAAAAGACTGGACGAGTGAGTTCGGTTATTTATATCGGGATATTCAGTTGGTGCGAACCATCATGTATTTGGTGATGGTGTTAGTGATCGGTGTGGCCTGTTTTAATGTGGTTTCAACCTTGATGATGTCGGTAAAAGACCGAGCTGCTGACATTGCTATTTTGCGCACCATGGGGGCGGACGATAGACTGATCCGCCGCATCTTTATTTGGTATGGGCTCTTTTCTGGTGCCTTAGGCAGTGTGTTGGGCAGTCTATTGGGGGTCACCCTCGCCACTCACCTCACGGCGATATTGTCTCAGGTCGAACAGTGGCTCGGGCATCGCTTTTTATCAGGGGATGTGTACTTTATTAATTTCTTACCCAGTGAGCTGCATGTCGCCGATGTCATACTGGTGAGTACCACGGCCATACTGCTTAGTTTGCTTGCCGCTTGGTATCCAGCCCGAAGAGCCTGTCAGCTCGAGCCAGCCGCGGTGTTGAGTGCCAAATAGTGGCCATATCGCTTGGTATGCTTTGGTCACTGATACGCTTTATTTTATAAAAACCAAGAGCCCGACAATGGGCTCTTTTTGATCTGCCTCGTTGAACCCTGCAGGGAATATCATGTGTATACGCGGCGCTGACGCCTGAATCGCACTTCTGCCTGACGGCGTTTGGACGCGTTTGATGCCTCGCGTAGATTAAATCAGGACGATTTAAGAGGGCTTGTTTGGGTTAGGCAACACTTCTTTAATTTTCTTAGGCAAGCGTAACTTACGCTTTTCCCAGCTTCTGACCACAGAATAGCGCCAGATGCCACGTACGGTGAAATAGCCGATGACAGCCATCACCAGTCCGCTGGTGGCGCAGCCTAATAAAAACGGTGGGCCGATGTGGCTCATTTGCTCCGCCAAGTAATGCCACGATAGTTCAAAGTGGAACGGGTATGGGGGACTGTTCATCATCCAGGTGCCGAGCTTATAAGCAAGATAAAAAAGCACCGGCATGGTGATGGGGTTGCTTACCCATACTAACGCGACGGCAAGCGGCAGGTTGACCCCAAACAGAATCGCTAGGCCGGCAGCCATGATCATTTGGCTTGGTAGGGGGACAAATGCCATAAACAGGCCGACGGCAAAGGCACCGGAAGCCGACCGGCGGTTAAGGCACCATAAGTTGGGATCATGCAACAGGCTACCAAACACCCTGAGTGCCTTATTGTCGCGCAATGTTTCACGCTTGGGCATATAGCGTTGGAAAAACTTCTTAGGCATACCTGTTTACATTACCTGGAAATTACGCAATGACGCTGACCTTTACATTGACTGCCGCACTGGCCGTGCTGTCGCTACCTTGGTGGCCAATATTACCGCCAATTTGGGTCTGCATCATGACAGTGATCGTCTTCTTTGTTGGGTGGAAAAGACGTTGGTGGTGGCTTGCTGGAAGCGCGTTAGGACTCACTTGGACTGTATTATCCGCAAACTTGTATCAAGCCGACGTGATCCACGTCATTTCACACCAAGAGGATACTACAATCAGTGGGACAGTGGGCACCCTTTTCAGCGCAAAAAAGGGGGCGCAAGCGATTATTTTTGACGCCGATAAAATTAATCACACAAGATTGCCGCCTTTTCGCTCAGCCCGAGTGCGTGTTTATTGGCAATCTCCCCCGTATCCTAAGCAAGGCGAGCGCTGGCAATTGGTGGTAACGTTTAAGCCGCCTTATGGGCGATTAAACGAGGCAGGTTTTGATGCTGAAAAATATTATGTTGCAAGGCGAGTACATGCCAAAGCTCGGCTAAAAGAAGCAACGCAATTGACTGAGCAAGTGAGTTGGCGTCAACAACTACTCGATGCGCTTAGTCCCGCTTTATCAACACTGTCCTATGGGCCGCATTTATTGGCATTGAGCCTTGGCGAGCGAGGGTGGTTAACCCCAGCGCACTGGGACACGCTGACGCACAGTGGTTTGGCGCATTTGATGGCTATTTCAGGATTGCATATTGGTTTGGCCTACGGGATAGGGTGGCAAATCGGCCGTTGGGCGCGTGTCTTTCTCCCGGAGCGACGCGTGTTTTTATGGCTGCCTGTGTACGTGGCGATGGGGGTGGCCTCGCTCTATGCGGCATTGGCCGGGTTTGCACTGCCCACTCAACGCGCGCTCATTGCCTTGATGCTGGTCTCAATCAGTAAACGCTTGGGAGCGCGGATTTCCCCGCTTAATCTGTGGCAGTTAACCTTATTATTGGTATTACTCCGCGACCCTTTCGCCGGTTTCTCAATGAGTTTTTGGCTCTCGTTTGCCGCTGTGGGGGCCTTATGCATGGCGCATTACACGCTGACCCATGCCGCCTCTGATGGTCGAATACAAACACGGCCTTGGCTTCGTCCTATCAAGCAGCTTATCGGCATACAATTGATTCTATTGGTAGGAATGCTTCCTTTGCAATTAGGATTATTTGCAGGGATCAGCGCCGCTGCCACGCCCATTAACCTCGTGGCGGTGCCTTGGGTGGGTATGGTGACCGTGCCACTGGTCTTTGTCGGCCTGCTGAGTGAGAGTCTATCGCTTTCCCGTGTCGCAAATTGGGTGTGGGACGGGGCAAATGCGAGCCTTCAACCTGTTATGGCACTGGCCGATCAGGCGGCGGACACCTGGTTACCCGCCCCAGTCGCTTCGGCAGGCTGGGCAATATCGGCGATGGTGCTCGCTTGGGGACTCTACGGGTGGCGTTGGCATCGTTTAAAGACGGTGATGCTGGTCCTTGTCGCAGCCGTGGTAGCTTGGCGAGACCCTAAACCTGTCAACTGGCAAATTGATGTGTTGGACGTCGGGCATGGGTTGGCGGTATTGATCAGTAAGAATCACCGCGCGGTGCTTTATGACACGGGCAACCGCTGGCAGGTGGGCGGTATTGCACAAGCGGTGATCGCGCCGATTCTGACCCATCGGCAAATCAGGCAGTTAGATGGCCTCATTCTCAGTCATGGCGACAGTGATCATGATGGTGGGGCGACGTTTATGTCTGATACCTATTCACCACAGTGGCGACGTGCCAGTGAGCGTCGTGCTGGGTATCAAGCCTGTGTGGCCGGCGAGCGTTGGCGCTGGCAAGGACTCACCTTTTCGGTACTCTGGCCTCCGGCACAAAAGCGGCGTGCTGATAATGATGATTCCTGTGTGATCCGAGTGTCTGGCGATGGGCGTAGCGTGTTGCTCACTGGCGATATAGAAGCCAGTGGGGAGGCTGATTTGTTGGCGTCTCTGACCGACAAAAAGGCACTTGATAGTGACATCATTTTGGTGCCCCACCATGGTAGTGCGTCTTCGTCTTCCTCCGCGTTTATTCGCGCCGTTGATCCCGTTTGGGGCGTAGCGTCAACCGGGCTCCTTAATCCATGGCAGCTTCCGTCACCAGAGGTGAAATTGGCCTATCAAAACGTCGGTATCACCTGGCTTGATACGGCGGCGAATGGCCAAGTGCGTTGGCAGAGTGTCGGCTCTGGTTGGCAGTTAACACGTTGGCGGCAGGATCGCAGCGATTATTGGTATCGTCAGATGTTTAAACGTCGGCCAGTATATTTGGACGCGGACTTGTAAAAGAGTAGAATGCCCGTCTGTTTAACACATCTAAACGATTTTAATGAGCGAATATCAAGATAAAACGACCTGGCAGACGTTTAAGCAGCTGTGGCCCTACATTGCCAACTATAAAGTAGGGCTCATTGTTGCCATTATCGCCTTGGTGATTAATGCCGCCAGTGACACCCTGATGCTCTCAATGCTGAAGCCGTTGCTTGATCAAGGCTTTACCTATGATGATGTCAAAGGCGATTTCCTCAAATGGATGCCTGTCTATTTGGTCGCACTCATGGTGATACGTGGCTTGTCGAGCTTTGTGTCCGCTTATTGCTTATCTTGGGTGTCGGGTCATGTGGTGATGACCATGCGCCGCCGGATGTTCAATCACTTTATGAAAATGCCCGTCAGCTTTTTTGACCAAGAGTCGTCCGGGGCACTGCTTTCTCGGATTACGTATGACTCAGAACAAGTGGCGTCAGCGACCAGTAGCGCGTTGGTCAGTTTGGTGCGCGAAGGGGCATCCATCATCGGTTTGATGGCGTTGATGTTTTGGTCAAGCTGGCAGCTCTCCGCCATTCTTCTGGTGATTGCGCCCGTGGTCGCGATTTCTATCCGCATCGTCTCTAAGCGCTTCCGTCGCATTTCTTCCAATATGCAAGATGCAATGGGGTCGGTGACTAGCTCCGCCGAGCAAATGCTCAAAGGGCACAAAGTGGTGCTTAGTTACGGTGGACAAGACGTTGAAAAGACACGTTTTGAGAAAGTCAGTAACCGTATGCGTCAGCAGACCATGAAGCTGGTGTCCGCACAAGCGATTGCCAACCCAGTGATCCAGTTGATTGCGTCAATGGCATTGGTGGTGGTGTTGATTTTGGCCAACACAGAGGCGATTCGCTCTGAGCTAACTGCAGGTACCTTTGCGGTGGTGTTTGGTGCCATGTTTGGTCTGATGCGCCCACTTAAATCCTTGACCAACGTGACCTCTCAGTTCCAACGCGGGATGGCGGCTTGCCACAGTTTATTTAATCTGATGGAGCTGGAGACCGAAAAAGACACCGGGACACACGCGGTGGAGCAAGTGAGTGGCGACATTAAGGTTGAGGATGTGGTCTTCACCTATCCCACTCGAGATGCGCCGGCCCTCAACCATGTGAGCTTTGAATTGCCAGCGGGGCAGACGCTAGCCTTGGTAGGGCGTTCAGGGTCAGGAAAAAGCACCATTGCTAACCTGTTAACCCGTTTTTATGAACTAGACAGTGGTGTGATTACGCTCGATGGCGTACCGATTGAGGACTATACCCTAGGTAATTTGCGTCAGCATGTCGCGGTGGTGTCGCAAAACGTTCATCTGTTTAATGACACGGTCGCGAATAACATCGCGTATGCCGCAGAAGACAAATATAGCCGTGAGCAAGTCGAGCACGCCGCGAAACTTGCCTATGCCGATGATTTTATCCGCGGGCTCGATCATGGCTATGACACCATGATTGGTGAAAACGGCGTCAGCCTGTCTGGCGGACAACGCCAACGTTTAGCCATCGCACGTGCCTTGTTACGTAATGCACCCGTCTTGATCCTGGATGAGGCAACGTCGGCACTGGATACAGAGTCGGAGCGCGCTATTCAGGCGGCGCTGGATGAATTGCAAAAAAACCGTACGGTGTTGGTGATCGCCCATCGCCTGTCGACCATTGAAGATGCTGATCAAATTTTGGTTGTGGATGAAGGTGAGATTGTCGAACGAGGCAGTCATCAAGCGCTTCTTGAACGTGAGGGGGCCTATGCGCAGCTTCACCGTATTCAGTTTGGTGACTGAGCATGCTAGAGCAACTGTGGTTTGGTCATCAACGCCCGCTATGGTCGGTATTATTAAGACCGTTTAGTGCGTTGTTTGGCATGATAGCGCGCCATCGTCGGCGTCAATATCTGCGCGGCAAAACGCAGCGCTATTCGGCGCCAGTGCCGGTTATCGTGGTGGGGAACATCATGATTGGCGGCAATGGCAAAACCCCGTTTGTGATTTGGTTGGTGGAACAACTAAAAGCGAATGGTTACCGTCCAGGGGTGGTGTCACGCGGGTATGGCGGTAAATCTGAGCACTATCCACTCTTACTCAGCCAAACCACGCCACCGCGCACGGCGGGGGATGAGCCGGTTTTGATAGCACGTCGCACCCAAGTTCCTGTCTGTGTCGACCCCAACCGTAGCGAGGCGGTTAAACGTATCCTGCAAGAAGGTGTCGATATTGTGATCACAGATGATGGTCTCCAGCACTACCAGCTTGAAAGAGACATAGAGATCGTGATCATTGATGGCCAGCGTCGGTTTGGTAACGGTCATTATCTACCTTTGGGGCCGTTGCGCGAATCACTCGATAGGCTTGAGAGCGTCGATATGTTGGTCACTAACGGTGGGACACCACAAGGGCAAGAGTGGGGGATGCATCTGGTGCCTGGCTTGGCCGTGAACCTACGTACGGGACAACGCTGTCAAGCCTCAATGCTACCGCAAGTGGTGGCAGTCGCCGGGATTGGCCATCCACCACGCTTTTTTAATACCTTGCAGCAAATGGGCGTAACACCCGTTCACAGCCAAGGAATTAATGATCACCAAACCCTCAAGGCCGACGAGCTGGACAGGTTGAGCAAGAAGGGGCAACATTTGCTGATGACAGAAAAAGATGCGGTAAAATACCAAGGGATCGCACAAGATAACTGGTGGTATTTACCGGTAGAGGCACGGCTGCCTGACGAGGTAGCTCAGGCCGTATTCACCAAGATAGAACATTTGCAAACAAACGCGAATAAAAAATAAAGGAATGCTATGGATCACCGCCTGCTTGAAATTGTGGCCTGCCCATCATGCCAGGGCAAACTCTATTATCAACGCGATAACAATGAGTTAGTTTGTAAGTTTGATCGTGTTGCCTATCCGATCATTGATGGTATTCCCGTGCTGCTTGAATCAGAAGCTCGCGATATGTCATTGGAAGAGGTCCAGGGATGAGCCCATTTTATGTGGTGATCCCGGCGCGGTTTGGCTCGAGCCGCTTGCCGGGTAAACCGTTGGCTGATATTGCTGGCAAGCCGATGATCCAACACGTTTATGAGCGCGCCCAAGCGGCCGGTGCCAGTCAGGTGATTGTCGCAACGGACGATCAACGTATTGAAGCGGCAGTACGGGCGTTTGGCGGTGAGGTGTGTTTAACACGTGCCGACCATGAGTCTGGCACTGAGCGCTTAGCCGAAGTGGTTGAACGCTATGGCTTTGCTGAAGATGACATTATCGTTAATGTACAAGGCGATGAGCCGCTGATCCCCTCTGCGGTGATTGGTCAAGTGGCGGAGAATCTCAGTCAGAATGACCAGGCACCGATGGCTACCTTGGCAGTTGCAATTGATGACAAAGAGCAAGTGTTTAACCCCAACGTGGTCAAGGTAGTGACGGATCATAAAGGGTTTGCTTTGTACTTCAGCCGCGCCACCATCCCTTGGGATCGCACCCATTTCGAGGCTGACTCTCCCGACATCCCACAAGCATTGTTGCGGCACATTGGTATTTATGGCTATCGTGCGGGATTTATTAGCCGTTACATCCACTGGACACCGAGCCCGTTGGAGAAGATTGAATCGTTAGAGCAGCTGCGCGTATTGTGGCATGGCGAGAAAATCCATGTGGCGGTTGCCACACAGACGCCCCCACATGGCGTCGATACCCAAGCAGACTTAGAGGCAGTGCGTGCTTATTTAGCCGCAGATAGCAACGCATAGGCGCGGTTTTACGTCTACTGCGAATGGTAATAACAAAGCCGCGAATCAATCGCGGCTTTTTTGGTGGGTGATGTGCTGTGGGACCTTAATTGGCCGGCTGAGCGATAAAATCACGGAGACGTTGCCACGCTTGTCCCAATCGCTCGTGCCAATAGCGTTCGAACTGCTCGAGGTATTGCGCACGTGGGCCGTATTTTATCCATGGTTGCTTAATTTGCTTTTGCGCCATGAAGTTAGTGGGAGCCGGGATGGGATCGAGTCCAGCGCTTTGAAACTCGTAGACGGCACGATCCATATGTGCCGCGGATGTCACGAGCACTAGGTTACTACTCCCAACCACCGATGCGGCTTGGTAGGCTTCCTCCCACGTATCCTTGGCGGTTTCAAGCAACAGGATACTGTTTTTATTGACACCCAACGCCATTGCGACGCGTGCCAACATACGCGCATGGCTGACTTCATAACCATGGTCATAGCCCGACAAAATTAGCTTGGAGGTGGGGTACATTCGGTGAATACGGATGCCTTCTGCGAGGCGCATTAACGCCGCACGAGAAAGCTCTGAGGTTGGGGGTATGGCGTCATCTACGACATGACTGTTGCCCAGTACCATTACAAAGTCTACCGGCTTTTCCGTGGGGAGAAACGCGGTGTATTGACGCTCAAGTGGACGAAGGAGCCCAGAGGCGACCGGTTGAAACGAAGTGAGAAAAATCCCAGCAAACGCAACGAAGATAACAAAAGATGCCAGCCTTTTACGCTGAGAGAACCAAAGCAGGCATAGCCCGAAAAGACCCAACAATAACAGCGCGGGCAAGGGCATTATCAAGGTTGAGATAAGTTTTTTTAATTCAAACATGCAATGTCGCCCGAAATATAGTCAAACGAGGCACAAATAATGCCATAAACCTTTATTAACGTAAGGCTTGTGACAGAATATGCCTTTCTACCACTCAATGATAACGAATGCCATTGTGACTGAGGATAAAAATTTCGACGACATTGCCCACAAATTTGTTAAAAACATTTATGGATCGGGCAAAGGCGAAATCCGCCAGGCGGTCGTTTGGCAGGACATCGAGCAGATCCTGCACTGTTTTCCGCCTGAGCAGACCCTGCATATTTTAGATGCCGGCGGTGGGGTTGCCCCTATGTCTCGGCACTTGGCGGCGCGCGGTCACAGGGTCACTTTATGTGATCTTTCTTCGCAAATGCTCGACTTAGCCCGTCAGGAGATTGAACAACAGGGCTTACTTGCGCAGTATCAGCTGGTTCATTCGTCGGTGCAGACAATTGGCGACCATTTGAGCGATCCGCCGGATGTGATTTTATTTCATGCGGTACTGGAGTGGACCGCGGAGCCGGAGCAGGTGTTGAAAGACTTGCTTAAGCAACTGCGCCCGGGGGGGATCGCATCGGTGATGTTCTATAACCAAACCGGGTTGCTCTTTAAGAACCTCGTGTGCGGTAACCTCACGCATGTTGAGGAAGGTATGCCGCATCGTAAGCGGTTTAAGCTTCAGCCACCTAAAGGCTTGCAACCAGAGAGCGTGTATCGATGGATGCAAGACAGTGACATTATCCTCAAAGGTAAAACAGGCGTACGCACCTTTCACGATTATATGCGTGATACCAATATTGGTGATTTTACCTTTGAGCAGGTCATGGCGTTGGAGCAACAGCTTTGCCGCCAAGAGCCATTTGTGTCTCTGGGGCGATATATCCATGTATGGGGACAGCACAGTGCCCCAAGCAATCAAGATAAAAACAAGGACAACGGATGAGTGATCAGGCTCAGTCTTCCCAGTCGTGGACAGACGACGCTCAGACAGTACCTGAGTTGGTTAGTTGGGTAAAACAAAGTGACTTAGGGTTAAACCTGCCGCCAGAGCGCTTGGCATTCTTGCTGGCAATGGCGGTGATGAGTCAAGAGCGGTTGGAGGACGAACTGAGCGAGCATGAGCTCGTGGATGTCTTTCGACTGGTCAGTGAGCAGTTTGTTAGCGGTGAAGGTGCCACGCTTGGCAATGTTGCTTTTCGCGCCAACAATGCGATCAACGAAATGGTGCAAGCGCGGTTGCTAAGCCGGTTTACCAGTGAAATGACCGATGGTGATAGCATTTACCGCCTCACGCCATTGGCGCTAGGTATTGCGGACTACTACGCCCGTCATCGTGAATACTCAACGCTAAAGCTGTCGGTACAACTGTCTATGGTGGCTGACGAAATCGCTAAGGCGCGCCGTGCGGCGGAAGAAGATGGGGATGCGACCTTTTGGCGTCATAACGTCTATGGTGTGTTGAAGTACTCGGTCGCTGAGATTTTTGACCGCATCGATCTTAATCAGCGCGTGATGGATGAGCAGCAACAACAGGTAAAAGAAGATATTGCTGCGCTCCTCACCCAGGACTGGCAAGCCGCAATCGCTAACTGTGAATACTTGCTCAACGAAACCTCGAGTACTTTGCAAGAGTTACAAGAAACGCTGCAGGCCGCGGGGGATGAGCTTCAGAGTCAGCTGCTTGAGATTCAAGAAGTGGTGCGGGGGCGTGATGATCTTGAGTTCGTCGATCGCATGGTATACAGCTTGCAAATGAAGCTGGATCGTATCGTGAACTGGGGACAGCAAGCGATCGACCTATGGATAGGTTACGACCGCCATGTGCATAAATTTATTCGCACCGCGATTGATATGGATAAAAACCGTGCATTCAGCCAGCGTTTACGTCAGTCGGTATCGGACTACTTTGACGCGCCATGGTTTTTAACGTATGCCGATGCTGAGCGACTGCGTGATACGCGAGATGAAGCCTTGGTGTTACGTGACGATGAAGTCACCGGAGAAATGCCAGAAGAGGTGGCGTTCGAACAATTAAGTGTGGTTGACGATGGCCTTTCACAGAAAGTGTCACAGATGCTCAACCGCCATCGAGAAACCGGACAAGCGATCGACTTAGGTCGTGTCCTGAAAGATTACTTAGCCGAGCACCCACAAGCTCGCCATTTTGATCTCGCGCGCTTAGTGATTAACCAAGCGGTCCGCATGGGCTACTCCCAATCTGATCTTAACGCGATTCAGCCTGATTGGCAGGCGATTAACGACTTCGGAGCTAAGGTACAAGCGAATGTCATCGATAAATACTGAACAGCCAATGCCAGAAGGGCTGGCCAAAGCCATTGCTAACCCTTTGTTCCCGGCGTTGGACAGTGCACTGCGTGCTGGCCGCCATATTGCCAGCGACGATCTGGATAACCACGCCTTGCTGATGGAATTTGAGCAAGAGCTGAATATTTTCTACCAGCGTTATAACGCTGAATTGGTCCGCGCGCCAGAGGGCTTTTTCTATCTTCGTCCTCGCTCAACCAGTTTAATTAGGCGCAGCGTGCTGTCTGAACTGGATATGCTGGTTGGCAAAGTCCTTTGTTTTCTGTACTTAAGCCCTGAGCGCTTGGCCCAAGAGGGGATCTTTACCACCCAAGAGCTTTTTGATGAGCTATTAGCGTTGGCTGACGAGAAGAAACTGATGAAGTTGGTCACGCATCGCGCAACAGGCTCAGATCTTGACCGTGAGAAGCTTTTCGACAAAGTGAAAACCTCGCTGCGACGTTTGCGTCGTCTCGGGATGATCTTACCCATTGGTGAGGGAAGTAAATTCCGTGTCAGTGAAGCAACGTTCCGTTTTGGTGCTGATGTACGAAGCGGTGACGATCCACAAGAAGCCCAATTGCGTCTGATTCGTGATGGGGAAGCCGTGGTGCATAGCCAAGCGCACATTCAATCAAGCTTGCTCGATGAGAACTCGGATGAAGACGCAGACAATGCCGATACAGAGACAACAGAGGAGCCGACAGTATGAGCCAGCGCGGTAAGTATCACTCACTCACCATGGTGAACTGGAACGGCTTTTTTGCACGAACCTTTGATATTGATTCCCTCGTCACCACCTTATCAGGCGGGAACGGCGCGGGTAAGTCGACCACCATGGCGGCGTTTATCACCTCGTTGATCCCTGACCAAACCCTGTTGCATTTCCGTAACACCACAGAGGCCGGCAGCTCAAGTGCTTCTCGTGATAAGGGGTTGCACGGTAAATTGCAGCCAGGTGCCTGCTATGCCGCCTTGGATGTAGTGAATTCACGCCAACAGCGGGTGCTGTTTGGTGTGCGTCTTCAACAAGTGGCAGGGCGTGATAAGAAGGTGGATATCAAGCCGTTCGTTTTACAAGGCTTGCCTTCTTCTGTGGCCCCAACCGATGTGTTGGTCGAGACCTTAAATAACGGTCAAGCGCGTGTACGCCAGCTGAACGAGGTAAAAGAGGCGGCGAGCGCCTATGAAACCGCGCACTTTAAAGCTTTTAACTCGGTCACCGACTATCACGCGCAAATGTTTGAATTTGGCGTGCTACCGAAAAAGCTGCGCACCCAGCAAGATAGAGGCAAGTTTTATCGATTAATTGAAGCGTCACTCTACGGCGGCATTTCTAGCGCAATCACCAAGTCGTTGCGCGAGTATTTGTTGCCACAAAATGGTGGTGTGAAAAAAGCCTTCCAAGATATGGAAGTGGCGCTGAAAGAAAACCGTATGACGCTTGAGGCGATTAAGCTGACGCAGCGCGATCGTGACTTGTTTAAGCATTTGATCACGGAAGCGACCCATTATGTGGCCTCGGACTACATGCGTCATGCCAATGAGCGCCGAAGCAAGCTGGAACAAGCGCTGTCGTTGCGGGCGGAGCTGAACGGCGCACAACAGACATTGCAGCAAAAGCAGCAGCATGCGGAAACCATGCGCGCAGAATTAGCCGAGCTGGAAGCCGGACAAGATCATCTCGAGCAAGATCACCAAGCGGCGGCCGATCATCTGCAGTTGGTGCAATCGGCGATGCGTCAACAAGAAAAAATTGAGCGTTATGAGGAAGATTTGCTCGAGTTGTCGGAGCGACTCGAAGAGCAAATCATGGTGGTGGAAGAGGCCACAGAGCAGCTTGCTGACGCCGAATTGCGCGCGGCGCAGAGTGAAGAGGAAGTGGATAGTCTGAAGACTCAGCTTGCCGACTACCAACAAGCGCTCAACACGCAACAAACGCGCTCCCTGCAGTACCAACAAGCCGTTAATGCCTTGGAGACGGCCCGTCGCCTCACTGACGATGAGACCCTCAGTGCAGACGAGGCCACGACACGCTTACACGCGTTGAAAACGCAAGAGTCAGAACAAACGGATCGGGTTTTGTCTCTCAAACACAAACGCGATCTTGCTTCGGCCACGGCCAATCAGTTTGAACAGGGCTTGCGTCTTTTGCACCGTCTTGATCCATCCGTGCACCGTGCTGAGGCTGGCAAGGCCGCCAAGCGTTGGGTTGAACAGGGTAGAGAGCGCCGTTATCTGGCCGATAGCCTGACGCAGCGCCAGTATGAACAGCGCGAATTGAGCCAACGGGCTGAGCAGTATCAGCACGCGAGCCAGTTAGTGTCGGAGTACCAGACGTTAACGGGCGAAACGCTGGCTAACAGTGAAGCGGTCGAGCAAGCCGTGGCGCTGCAGCAAGCACGACGCGACGCGCTACAAGAGGAAAAAGACACCCAAGCTGAGCAACTGCGTGAGCTTGCGCGGACACAGGATGTGGTTGACGCGCAAATCCAAGATCTTGAGCTAAAAGCACCGACTTGGTTTGCGGCCAATGACGCCTTGACCAAACTGGAAAGCCAAACTGAAAAAACCTTGGTGGACAGTCAAGCGGTGATGGAGGCGATGCATGCCACGCATGAGGCGGTACGCACGCGCACGCAGCACCAAGATCAGCTGAGTAAACAAAAAACAGAGATTGAACAAGCGATTGAGCAATTAGCGCAGCCAGGTGGCAGCGACGATGCGCAATTACAAGGTCTCGCCGATACCCTTGGTGGCACCTTACTCTCTGAAATTTATGATGATATCACTCTAGATGACGCCCCTTACTTCAGCGCACTCTATGGCCCGGCGCGGCATGCCATCGTGGTGCCCGATCTCAAAGGCGTAAAGGATAAGCTCACGGATTTGGACGCTTGCCCTGATGACTTATACATCATTGAGGGGGATGCCGACGCGTTTGATGATAGCGTGTTTGATGCACAAGAGCTGTCGGGTGCCGTGTGTGTACATCTAAACGATCGGCAAATGCGTTATTCTCGCTTCCCGGCCACGCCACTGTTTGGTCGCGCTGCCCGTGAGCACCGCCTTGAGCAGCTACGTGAACAACGGGAGGCCTTGGTCGAAGAGCACGCCAAAGCGTCCTTTGATGTACAAAAGTGGCAACGCTTGTCACACGCATTTAGCCAATTTATTGCCGAGCATCTCACGGTGGCGTTTGAGCCCGACCCTGAGCAGGCGATCGCCGCTTGCCGCGAAAAACGCGCACAGACTCAGCGGGCGATAAACGATGCCAAGCAAGTGTTGGCACAACACGAGGCGGAGGTGGCGCGCTGTCAGCAAGCGCTACAAATCCTCGATAAGCTTCGCTACTGTGCCGAGGCGCTCACAGAGGAGAATCTCGACGCGCGCGTGCAAGCAGCGGTTGAGCGCGTAGAGGCCGCCAAAGAAGCACAAGGCTTTATCCTGCAACATGGAGAAACCTTAGCGGCATTGGAAACCAGCCTGGCAACACTCGACAGTGATCCTGAGCAATTTGATAAGCTGGAGCAAGCCTACCAAGAGGCGGATAACACCTTGCAGGCGATTAAGCAGCAAGTGTTTGCTGTTGCCGATTTAGCGGAGCGTCGTCCGCATTTTGCCTATCAAGATACGTCAGACATGCTGACGCAAAGCAGTGAGCTTAATGAACAGCTTAAAGCCAAACTGAAAGATGCCGAGCAGGTGCGCCAACGTGAACGCGAATCGCTCAAGCAAATTCAGTCGCAGACGAGTCAATATCACCAGGTGCTTGCCTCACTCAAAAGTGCCCATCAGTCTAAGCAAGAGACGCTGAACGAGTTTAAGCGAGAGCTCGGTGAGTTAGGTGTGCAAGCGGATGAAGACGCCTTAATGCGCGCACAAAGCCGCCGTGATGCCTTGTACGAGCAAATGCATCAGGCCCGGCAGCGTCACAGTGAACTCTCGCGTGGCATTACGTCACTGGAAATGGAAACCAAGTCGCTCACCAAGGAATTGCGTAAACTGCTCAAGCAGTACCAAGCGCTTCGTCAGTTTGTGGTCAACGCCAAAGCGGGTTGGTGCAGTGTCCTGCGTATTGCGCGCGATAACGGGGTGGAAAAACAACTGCATCGTCGAGAAATGGCATACATGTCAGCTGACGAGCTCCGCTCTTTGTCGGATAAATCCTTGGGGGCATTGCGCCTTGCGGTCGCTGACAATGAAACCTTGCGTGATGCCTTGCGCGCGTCCGAGGATGTCGGACGACCTGAGCGTAAAGTCTTGTTCTATGTGGCTGTGTATCAGCATTTGCGCGAGCGTATCCGTCACGACATTATTCGCACCGATGATCCGGTCGAAGCGATTGAGGAAATGGAAGTCGAGCTGGCGCGGCTCACTGAAGAGCTCACGCAGCGTGAACAACGTCTGGCGATCAGCTCCGAGTCGGTAGCCAATATTATTCGCAAGACCATTCAGCGCGAGCAAAACCGGATCCGTATGCTCAACCAAGGGCTACAGAACGTGGGCTTTGGTCAAGTGCAAGGCGTGCGCCTCAATGTGTCTATCCGTGAAACCCATGCACAGTTGCTGATGGGCTTGGCTGAACATGCTGACCAGCACCAAGATTTATTCGGCAATCCAAATCTCACGTTTTCAGAAGCGATGGCCAAGTTGTTCCAACGTTTGAACCCGCATATTGAAATGGGACAACGTGCCCCGCAGACACTGGGCGAAGAGCTATTGGACTACCGTAACTATCTGGACTTGGGCATTGAAGTCAACCGTGGAACGGATGGTTGGCTGAAAGCGGAATCCGGCGCGTTGTCGACCGGTGAGGCGATTGGTACCGGCCAAGCAATCTTGCTGATGGTGATCCAAAGCTGGGAAGAGGAGTCACGCCGACTGCGTGGCAAAGATGTGATCCCATGTCGCTTACTTTTCCTTGATGAGGCGGCCCGTCTGGATGCCAAATCGATCTCGACCTTGTTTGAGTTGTGTCATCGTTTAGATATGCAGCTGTTGATTGCGGCACCAGAAAACATCAGCCCAGAGCAAGGCACGACGTATAAACTGGTCCGTAAAATCTTCAATGACCGCGAGCACGTTCATGTTGTGGGCTTGCGCGGGTTTGGTGAAGAGAAGCGTCGGGAGCTAGAGCGTGAGCCGGTGATGGAATAATCGTCAGACAAGGCGAAAACGAAGGGGTCGACCTTGAGGCCGACCCCTTTGGGTTTTAGTCGGTTTTAAAGTGACTGATCCGCGCTTCCAGGGTACGGGCATGTTCACGTAAGTGATTGACGGTTTGTTCAGTGTTGCGCGTACGCTCTGAAACATGGTCGGCCGATTGTGCCATCGTGTTGACATTTTGGCTGATTTCATCGGTCACCTGCGTTTGCTGGTTGGCTGCGGTGGCAATTTGCATGTTCATCTCGTTGATTTGCTCAATCATGGTTTTGATTTGCCCCAGCTTGTCGTTGTTTTCGTGACAATGCTCAACGCTTTGGGTCACCGCGTCATTGGCTTGGGTCATCCCATCGGCGGCACCGCGCGTCTCCTGTTGCAAGGCGTCGACCTTGGCACGAATTTCCTCCGTAGAGGATTGGGTTCGTGTCGCCAAAGAACGCACTTCGTCAGCGACCACAGCAAATCCGCGTCCTTGCTCACCAGCACGGGCCGCCTCAATCGCCGCATTGAGGGCTAACAAATTGGTTTGCTCGGCAATTTCTTGAATCACATCCAACACCGACCCAATGGACTCACTCTCGTGTGATAGCTTCTCCATCGAGCGGGTGGCTTTGTCCATATGATCTTTGAGTGTTTGCATTTGGCTGACCAAGGCTTCGCCTTTTTGGCTGCCTTCATTGGCGGTTTGGGTAATCGTGTCAGACGCTTCAGAGGCATTGCTCGCATGCTCTGATACTTCGCTGATGGAGGCGGCCATCTGTGTGGCAGCGGTAGCGACCTGGTTCGAGCTTTTGGCTTGCTCGTCCACTTGCCCACGTACAGCCACTACGTCATCACTGATATCGTTGGCTGATGACAACAAGGTTTTTGACGCGTCGTGTGTTTTTTGAATCACGTCTCGGAAGCTTTGGAACATTTCATTGAGGCTGTCAGCCAACGTCGAGAGCTCATCTTTACTGGTATGGTGCAACGTGATCGTCAAATCTTTACTGTCTGCCACCTGTTTGATACTGGTGGCGAGTTTTAAGATAGGCGCGCCAATGCTTTTACCCAACCAATACGCTGCTAGTGCGGCGAGACTGCCTAGCAGCACTGCCGTAAACGCGGTCACAACGCCGATGTCTGTGCGTAATTTGGTAATGGCTGTAAAGACTTCATCGGTGTCTTGCTGACTGATCACCGCCCATGTCACCCCGTAAACGTCAATGGGTGAATAAGAAGCCAGTACCTCAGTATTACGATAGCTCGTTTGCGTGACAAACCCTTGCTCTCCCCGTAGCGCTCTTTTTACCGCAGGGTTATCGAGGGGTTGGTTACCAGCGGCGGAGTTTTGATAATCAATACGGTGAATGGTATCGGCATTGAGCCCTTGGCTTTCTAGTGCACTGAGGTAGGCGTCTTTATCGTCACTCAACAGACGTGGCTGCGTGCGTAATAGGTTATCGGGACCAACTAATAATATTTCACCACTGGTGCCCATCCCTGACTCTGCCCATTGACCATTATTACTAATGAGCTCACTGATACGATCGATCGGCATTTGAAATATCAACGCCCCGATCTGCTGACCATTTTTATAAACTGGACTCGAAATAAATGAAGCCGGACTGTCGTAGGAGGGATAGTAAGGGCGAAAGTCTATAAAGCCCAGCTCACCCTGAGGCGCTTTGCGTACCGCTTTATAGGCATCAGCCAAGCCACTGGTTGAATACGGGCCGGTTAACAGGTTGGTCGCGTAATCTAGCTCTTTGTAAACGCTATAGACAATATTGCCCTGATTATCGACCAGGAAAATATCGTAGTAGCCGAAGGTCTTTAAATAATGCTGAAAGTTGGGATGAAAGACGCTGTGGATCTCACTGTAGACACTGCCGTCGTTGGCTTTCGCCATGGCATCTTTACTTCCTAATGGATGGGGGTTGCCGCTGATATACGCGTGTTGCAGCCGTTTAGCTACATCAGGTAACTGATTGTACCTTCCCATTACGTCGGTGGATGTATCGTTAATCTCTTGATAGGTCGCGCCGAATTGATTGCGATAATAACTGGCCAGTTGGCTCTCTTGGCTAGGGGAGTTGGCAGTGTCTGCGGCGATGGTTTTAAACGCTTGTGCCAATTGTGCCAGTGCATCTTCTGTCATGGTGGAGTCTGACAGCGTATTAATTTGATCACCAATGAACTTGAAGTAATTACTTATTTCCGACTTTTTCGACGCTTTCACCGCCGTTAGTTGCGATTTTACTTTCTTATCAAGTGCTTGTGATGATAAGCCGATGGTTCTAAACGCTAAGATAGCCGCAATAGTTAAAACACAGGTTAATGATGCCGCAACGATTGCGAGCGTGATCTTATTACTGATTCTCATCGTGACACTCCTTCCTACCTCATGTTTTGAATCTAGTCACGGCGGATAAAAAGTGCGTAGAAAAGGGGATGAAATTTGAACAAATGGTGAGCGGGTGTCTAGCTAGTCAGTCGTAATGGGTGGTTTCTAGACAGACAGCGAGAAAAGCAGGGAGGTGCGATGACCTCCCTAGGTAGCGTGAGTATTTACTCAGTTTTGAAATGACCGATAGTATCAGCCAGACGTGCTGACCGTTGGCTTAAGCCGGTGACGGTTTCTGCGGTGTCATGCGTGCGTTGTGAGACGGTTTCAGCCGATTGCGCGATATCAGAGATGCTTTCGCTGATTTCTGTCGTCACTTGCGTTTGCTGCTGGGTGGCATTGGCAATGTGTGAGGTCATCTGATTGATTTCGGTGACCATGTTGGCAATATCAACCAGTGCGGCGTTATTTTGCTGACAATAATCCACACAAGCGTCGACGGTTTGGCTGGTGGTATCCATATCTGCCACCGCTGACTGCGTCTCTTGACGTAATGCGGCAATTTTATCGCGGATACTTTCGGTCGAGTCTTGGGTACGTGAGGCGAGGGTGCGCACCTCTTCGGCGACCACGCTGAACCCGCGGCCTTGCTCGCCCGCGCGCGCCGCTTCAATCGCCGCATTCAGTGCCAACAAGTTGGTTTGCTCGGCAATGGCTTGAATCACATCCAGTACGGTACCGATTTCTTCGCTCTGTTGCGATAAGCGACCCATGGTCGCTGTTGCAGCATCCATGCTCGATGACAAGGTGCGGATTTGCTCAACCAGGTCGTCACCAATTTTTGAGCCCGTGTTGACGGCTTCTGTGATGTCATCAGACGCGGTGGAGGCTTGGTCTGCATATTGGGCAACGTCCGTGACGGAAGTGGCCATTTCTGTCGCTGCCGAGGCAACTTGATGGGTATGCTTGACCTGGTCGGCGACCCTATCGCGCATAGTGACCACGTCTTGATTAATGTCGTTAGAGGCTTGGCCGAGTAACCCAGAAGCTTGGTGCGCCTCTTGAATCACCTGTTGGAAACTGGCGAACATGTCATTGAGCGAGCGGCCGAGCAGTGCCATTTCGTCTTTACCGCTATCAGGTAAGCGTTGGGTTAAATCTTTATTTTCTGCAATGGTTTTGATCCGTGTAGTGACCGCAATCATTGGTTTGGCAATATTGCCACCGAGAATATAGGCAATTACGATCGCCACGCCAACAAGTACCAACGAGGTAATAACCGTCGCTTTTAAAATAGTGTCTTGCATGGCAGCGACTTGTGATAGCGCCTCTTGCTGACTGATTTGATTGACCAGTGCCCAGCGCTTGCCGAAGACATCAATCGGTGAGTAAGCGGTATAGACGGTTTGGTTGCGATAACTCTGCTCTTTGCCAGTGCCCGTTTCGCCCGCCAGCGCTTGCGCAATGCTTTGGGATGCCATCGGCATTTGGCCCGCTGCGGTATCGGTGAACTCAATGCGGCGAATCAAGTCGGGTTTGACGCCATTGGTGCGCAACAAGTGTAAATACTCAGATTTGTCCTCTTGTAAAGCGCGCGCTTCGGTGCGGAGGACTTTATCAGGCCCCACCATAAACATTTCGCCGCTTTGTCCAAAGCCTGCGGATTGCCATTGGCCTTGACCGCTGATCACGCCACTTAAACGCTGAATCGGCAATTTAAAGATAAGTACACCCTGCGTTTCGCCGTTTTCGACGATAGGGGTGGCGATAAATGAGGCCGGTTCATCGTAGCTGGGAAAGTAAGGGCGATAATCCACAAAACTGATGGTGCCGGCTTTTGCATCAATCGCCTCTAAGAAGGCGTCACCCATGCCGCTGGTAGCGTAGGGGCCAGCAAATAAGCTGGTTCCAAAGTCAATCTCTTTGGCCACTGAATAGACGATACGGCCATTGGCATCGGCTAACACGATGTCTTGGTAGCCAAACGTTTCGGCAAAGCGATGGTAGTTGGGGTGATATTGAGTGTGCACCTTGTCATACGTGGAGCCATCATTGGTTGTCACCAACTTGTCTTTCTCGCCCAAAGGATGGGGGCTGCCGCTGATATAAAATTGCTGCAGTGTCCGCGTGGCAGGGGCAAGCGCTGCGAGGTTGGAGCGTGCATTGGCGTTGGTATCATTGCGCGCTTTGTAAACATCGCCGAAGGTGTCGGTGTAGTAGTCTTGCAGCGCGCGCCGGGCCGCTCTATCGGTGCGGACTTCCCGACTGTAGCGTCGATAAGCTTGGCTAAAAGACGTCACCGCATTTTCGGTCATGGTGGAGTCGGCCATTGAGGTTAATTGCTGGCCGATAAATGAAAAATAACTGGTTAATTCAGAGTGCTTGGCTTCGCGTACGGCTTTAAGCTGGCTAATCGCCTGCTCTCGCATTTCATCGCCAAACAGTGTGGTGGTTCGGTTTGCCAACACCGCGGCGGTGGCGACAATACAAATAACACAGGCGGAGATGATCGCCGCAGAAACCTTGGTGCGAACTTTCATACTACTAAACTCCTGAAACGTCGTTATGACGGCATCAAATCAAGGCACCTTACTGGCGTAAAGTGGAGGTGGGGGCTTATTCGATAGGGAAATACCATGCTCAAACCGTTAGGTCGCACTCTAGCATTGCCACACTGTGGTATTGGCCAAATTTTTCACCGACATCATTTAGCTGTCCAACTTGTTGGAAGCCAAAGCGACGATGCAATGCCAATGACGCTGGGTTGGGTAGCGTGACGAGAGAATAGGCGCGGCGCAGGGCCTTATCGCGCATTCCGTCGAGCAAGGTTTGCATTAATGCCGAGCCAACCCCACGGCCACCGGCATCGGGGGCCGCATAAATGGTGATTTCTGAGGCGATGTGGAAAGCCTGCTTGGGATTGAACGGCGTATTGTAAGCAAAGCCAAGGATTTGTTGGTCTTGCTCTGCCACCCAGGCTTGATAGCAGGAGGACGGATCAAACTGAGCGAACCATTGTTCACGTTCAGCTAATTGCCATGGGCACAAGTCAAACGTAATGGCAGTGTGTGTAATGTAATAATTATAAATCGTATTGATCGCGTCACAATCACGCAATTCCATGCGTCGAATAAGCATTTTCGCTTCCTTTTCGCTTTTTTTGCGCGACATAAGATAACGAAGTTCACCGCATTCGCCAAGTGTTGGTGATAAATTAAACACTTATCGTACATTTAACACCCAAACAGTGCTGTCCTTTGCGCGAAAACAAACGAACGCACTGTTAGGCTAACAAAATGCTCGATAAGGCATTGAGGGTGGCGGGAGATAGGATTAGCATGATAGCTCCACTTCTCGGCATAAAGGATCCGTTTTGTCAGAGTTTAAAGCGACATCTATTTCTCCGGTCGGTCCGTTTTTCTCGCCCATGGTGCAAGGTTACTGGCGACTGGATGATTGGCAAATGACACCGCAGCAGCGTTTAAGCTTTCTTAAGGCGCATATCGATTTGGGGGTGACGACGGTCGACCATGCGGATATTTATGGTGACTACCGCTGTGAAACACTGTTTGGCCAAGCGCTGAAGCTTGATCCCAGCGTGAGGGACGATATCCAAGTGGTGTCGAAGTGCGATATCAAGTTGGTCAGTGAGGCGGCTCCAAACCGCAAAATCAACCATTACGATACCAGTTACCGGCATATTTTGGAGTCGGTAGATAACTCATTGTCTCGTTTGGGCGTGGAAAAACTGGATGTGTTACTGATCCACCGTCCTGACGCGTTGATGGATGCGGATGAAGTGGCTGAAGCATTCACCACGTTGCGTCATCATGGCAAGGTGGCTCACTTTGGCGTGTCTAACTTTACGCCTGCACAGTTCGACCTGCTTCAGTCTCGTTGGGATGAATCCTTGGTCACCAACCAAGTTGAAATCAACCCGCTACGTTTTGATGTGGTCCATGACGGGACCCTGGATCAGTTACAGCGCTTGCGTATTAAACCGATGGCGTGGTCTTGTCTTGCAGGCGGTGAGATGTTTAACGGCGAGTCTGAGCAGGCTGTGCGGGTACGTGATACCTTGCATGCTATTGGCGAAGAGCTCGGTGGTGCGACGATCGATCAGGTGATTTATGCTTGGGTGATGCGTCATCCGTCTCAACCTTTGCCGATCATTGGCTCGGGCAATATTGAACGTGTCAAAGCAGCCAAAGCGGCTTACGACCTCAAACTCACGCGCGAGCAATGGTATCGGATATGGGTAGCGTCAAAAGGACACAATGTACCTTAAATAACAGCGTGTAACCGACTGACTCTCAATCCATAAGGCGGCTATTAGCCGTCTTTTTTTGTTGATTGTCTGGGGACGGAATAGGGGCAATATGGCGCATTGATAACGGATGAGTGGAAACTGCTATACGGTAAATGGTGCGACTGGGTGTCGCATGCAGAGCCAGTGCATGACTGATGGCGACAAAAAGCGAACGTCCTTTGCTTTTAATACGCCACTTTCTTTTAATACGCCGTAGTAGGCAGGTGGACCGGTGGAGACATCCTGTTTACCCGCCGGAGACCATTATTTTTTTGCCTGGAATTGCGAATTATGTGAGGTGAGGGCAGACACTTCTAGCATCGGTGCCGCATCAATATCATCGGCGTTCATCATCGAAGAGATACGTTGTACCGATGACAACAATAACGATTGCTCCCACTCATCTAAACTTTGAAAGCGTGAAATAAAGTTTTCTTGTAGGGGCTTGGGTGCTTGTTCTAACGCCGCTTCCCCTTGCTCGGTCAAGTGGGCATGCACTTTACGCTTATCAAGCTCACTGCGAACACGCAAAATCAACCCGCGCTTTTCTAGACGATCAAGAATGGTCGTTGCCGTTGCCTGACTCATATTGGTATGGGTCGAGAGCTTACGAATGGTCACTTGGCCCAGCTCTTTAATCGCACGCATTAGGACAAGTTGGGGGCCAGTGATCCCGGATACTTTGTTAAGTTTTCGTGAATGCAGGTCTATTGCGCGGATGATTTGCCGCAGCGCAACCAGTACTTCTTCGTGTTTTTCCATTTACTCACCTCCACCAGAAAAAATCGCCAACGAAACTTACAATACCCGCGGTTGGAGTGCAAAGGCATCGAGAGAAAAATCGACTTTTTATGGTTTTTTTCACTATCAAATAATCAATGTGCTTTCAGTCTATTATAACCCTTAGAGTTCAAATTAAATCTAATTTATTGTTATTTTTAGCTGTTTCAGTGAGCAGGCGCAAAAAGTGCCACATAGTCATCAATTTAAGCAGTCAAGAGGTCGGATCAGCGTTGCAACAAGTTGCATTAAACCATGCTTAGAGTGTGGAGATCACAGCTTTGATAATAGCCTCAATTCTTTGTTGCATTTAGTAACATAATGCTTAGAATTCCTCGCATACAAACGATAATAGTTCTCATAACTGTTCATATCAAAGCGAAGGACAAAGTACTATGGAAATGACCCCTTTTAAGCGTAACCTTATCGCGCTTTCCTTATTTGCCGCACCTCTGGGTGTTAATGCGGCGACGCAAGAAGACGTTGTTGAACATTACGCTGATATCGCGCATGCGGTATTCGCAGACTCCCACGCGACAGCGGTCGCGCTCGATGAGGCTATTGAGGCTTTTACTGCCAGCCCCTCTCAAAAAACCTTTCAGGCAGCAAAAAAAGCATGGTTAGACGCGCGAGTCCCTTATCAGCAGTCAGAAGTGTTCCGTTTTGGCAACGCGATTGTTGATGATTGGGAAGGACAGCTGAACGCGTGGCCATTGGATGAAGGTTTGATTGATTATGTGGCAGACGGTTACCAAGCAGAGCTGGGGAATGCCGGTGCGACAGCAAACATTATTGCCAACCAGAGTATTCAAATTGGTGCGACCGATTTAGACGTGGCTGACATTACGCCAAAACTGTTGGCAAGCCTTAATGAGGTAGGCGGGTCAGAAGCCAACGTTGCTTCCGGTTATCATGCGATTGAATTTTTGCTGTGGGGGCAAGACTTAAATGGCACTAACCCAGGTGCGGGCGAGCGCCCATACTCTGACTTTGCTTACGGGGAAGACTGCACGAACGGCCACTGCGACCGTCGCCGTGAGTACTTGAAAGCGGCCGCCGATCTTTTGGTGGATGATTTAGCCTGGATGCGCGACCAGTGGGCGGAAGGTAATAAAGATAACTATCGCGCGACGCTGTTGGCGGATTCGAGCGAGAACGGTTTACGTAAGATGTTGTTTGGTATGGGGTCACTCTCGCTGGGTGAGTTGGCTGGCGAGCGCATGAAGGTGGCATTGGAAGCCAACTCGACCGAAGACGAACACGATTGTTTCTCTGATAATACCCACAATTCGCATTTTTATAACGAGCAAGGCATTTATAATGTCATGATGGGAACCTATCAGCGTGTTGATGGCAGCAAATTGACCGGGCCATCAGTGCTCGACTTGGTCAAAGACAAAGATACTGACGCAGCAAGCGCGATCAAGACAAGCTTTGACCAAGCGCGTGAGCAAGTCAAAACGCTGGTTGTGTCAGCGGAAGAAGACAATGTGCATTTTGATCAATTGATAGCGGCGGGCAACAATGACGGTAACCAACTCGTCAATGCATCCATTACCGCACTGGTTGACCAAACCAAACACATTGAGAAAGCCGCTCAGATCATCGGCATTGATAATCTCAACCCAGATACCGCGGACCATCAATTCTAATTGTCCGCTAATGATGTTAAGCCCCGTGCCGCGGGGCTTTTTGCTTTGTCAGGATACAACATGAAGTCCAAAGTCATTGTTTACCTCGGTGCAATCGGCATCAGTGCCTTGGTGAGCGCGTCAGCGGTTGCTTTTGAACGCACCTCTGGTGGCCGCACCACGGTGATTAAAGAAGGTGCCAACGCTTTCTCCCAACCTGCCGCTAACCTACCCATGAGCGAGCGCATCGACTTCAGTGTCGGGAACAGTTTTTTTCGTAATCCTTGGGTGAGCTCGCCGGCTTCAACCGATGCGCGTGATGGGCTTGGCCCTTTGTTCAATACCAATGGCTGTCAAAATTGTCATATTAAAGACGGCCGTGGGCATCCGCCTTCTCCTGGCGATACCAACGCCGTGTCTATGTTGGTGCGATTGAGTGTGCCGGCAATGAGCGAAGCAGAAAGGCAGAAATTGATCCAATATGGCAATATTCCCGAGCCAAATTATGGGGGTCAGTTGCAAGACTTTGCACTGCCAGGCGCGAAGCCAGAAGGAAAGGTCGCCATTACCTATTCTGCGGTCCCCGTGACCTTTGCCGATGGTGAGACTGTCACTCTGCGTCAGCCACATTTAACGATCACCGATCTTAATTATGGGCCGATGGCAGAAAATGTTCAGATGTCGGCGCGGATTGCGCCTCCGATGATTGGATTGGGGCTGTTGGAATCCATTCCTGCGGAAGACATTTACGCCTTGGCTGATCCTGATGATGCCAATGGCGATGGGATCTCAGGACGACCAAATCAAGTGTGGGATATCGAAAAACAACGCACTGCGCTTGGCCGGTTTGGTTGGAAAGCAGGGCTACCCACGGTTAACCAACAAAACGCCGCGGCCTTCAATGGCGATGTGGGATTAACCACCTCCATGTTTCCTCATCACAATTGTATGCCGTCACAGTCTGTGTGCGACGAGATGCCCAATGGTGGTGATCCAGAAGTCAGCGACAATATCCTCGGGTTTGTAGAGTTTTACGCCCGTCATTTGGCGGTGCCAGCACGTCGCAATATGCAGGATCCGGCAGTGAAAAAGGGACAAGATACCTTCGTTCAAGCCGGCTGCAATGCGTGTCATGTGGCGTCTTTTACCACTGCAAAGCGTCCAGCGCTTCAGGCGCTCAGCGAGCAACGTATTCACCCCTATACAGACTTGCTTTTGCATGACATGGGAGCGGGGCTAGCGGATCATCGTGGAGAGTTTATCGCCAACGGCAGAGAGTGGCGCACACCGCCTCTATGGGGCATTGGGTATACCAAAGAAGTGAATGCGGATGCCACCTATCTACACGATGGTCGCGCGCGTACCCTCATGGAAGCCATTTTATGGCATGATGGCGAAGCCGCCAGTGCGAAACAGCGTGTGCTGGCGATGCCGAAAGCTGAGCGTGACGCCTTGATCGCGTTTTTACGTTCATTATAACAACAATATGCTGGAGTCTTGTCGCATGCGTTTTCGACTCAATCCTATCGCCGCGCTCTCTCTGAGCGCCACGGTATTACTCGGTGGGTGTTTATCTCAAGCCGAGACTGGGCCTAATCACGGCCTATGGCAACTACAAAAGCAGCGAAGTGAGCAGTTCCTTTCTGCGACCACGGATCTGGCTAAGACCACGCAATCGGTCTGTACTCAGGGTACGCCCATTGATGATGCGCGCCAAGCGTGGAAGACGGTGATGGCCAATTGGATGCCGTTACAAGGGGTAGAAAAAGGGTCTGAGGACGCCTTGGCGCAAAGTTGGCGTATTCAGTTTTATCCTGACAAAAAAAATACCACAGGGCGAAAAATTAATGCCTTGCTGGCCAGTGATACACAGTGGACCGCGGAGGCATTGGCCGAGCAAAGTGTGGCCGTGCAAGGCGTCGGCGCGATGGAGTGGTTGCTTTATGATCAGCAAGCTGACTTAAGTCAACCGAAACACTGTGAAGTGGCGATGGCGGTCAGTGCTCGCTTGCAACAAACGGCATCTGCGCTCAATGCGGCTTGGCAGCAAAATCCTTGGCATGGCATGCCGCCTTCGATGGCGGTATCAGAAAAGCTCGGTGCGTTGACCCATCAGCTGGATTATGTGCTGAAGAAACTGTCTGGCCCTCTGGGTAAACCGGGCTTTCCTAACCCTTACCAAGGTGAAGCGTGGCGCTCACGGCACTCTCTCACATTGTTACGCCAAAGCATCAAAGCGATGCAAACCCAATATCACGCTGAGGGTGGCATTGAACAATCCCTCCGTGAGCGAGGTTATGATGAGGTCGCGGATCGTGTCAGCGAGCATTGGCAGTTGGCATATAACAGCGTGCCACAAGATGGCGAACCCTTATTTGACAGGCTAAATAGCGTCGCAGGGTATCGAGACATGCTCACCGTCTACAACAATCTAGAATATCTCAAGTTGGTGCTAGGCGGTCAGGTCGCGCAAGATTTAGGTATTATCGTCGGGTTTAATGCATCAGATGGAGACTAGTTTAAAGCGACGCCGTTTATTAAAAGCGGCACTGATGGGAGCGGCGCTGCCTACAGTGGTGAATGCGTTGAGTGGTTGTCGTGGCAACAGCACGTCAGCGCGTTGTGAGCTACTCGGCTGCGCGCTGAGCAGTGATGGAACGTTCGCGGTTGTCGGCGCTGACCGTATGGGACAGCCCGTCTTCCGTCTTCCTTTACCCGCGCGCGGTCATGGTGTCGCCGCCCAACGTCGAGAGGTTGGGACACTGGGTGTGGCCTTTGCGCGTCGGCCCGGTCATTTTATGCAGGTGTTTGATTATCAACGTGGCGTGACGTTGTCACAGGTAATGGCCAGCGCAGAACGCTACTTTTACGGCCATGGTGTGATTTCTGATGATGGTCAATGGTTATATACCACTGAAGGAAAACGTCAAACCAGCGAGGGCGTGGTCGGTGTTTATCGACTGAGCGAGCACGGCCAGGTGAAAAAAGTGCGTGAGATAAGCGGCTTTGGGATTGGTCCTCATGAAATCGCGCTGGCGGATGCGAACACACTGGTGGTGGGGGTCGGTGGCATGCATACCGATGGCCGCACCGTGCTAAACATCGATTCAATGTCACCGGCGTTGGTGTACATCGACATCGACACGGGTGAGGTGGTTGAGCGTGCTGAATTAGCCAATAAAAAGCTGAGTATTCGTCATTTGATGGTGTCAGATGAGGGCTATGTGGTGACGGGGCAGCAATACCATGGTCAGGATAATGCCCCCTTGGTGGCCATTCACCGTCGTGGTGAGCCGATGAAAATGCTCAATGCTACCCCTGAGCAATGGGCTCGATTTAACAACTATGTGGCGAGTATCGCGACACTCAATGGCTGGGTGGTGGCGACCTCACCCAGAGGCAATTGCTACGGTGTCTGGTCATTAGACACGAAAAAAATGATAGGTTTGCATCCATTAGTGGATGCCTCTGGTGCCAGTCGTGACGGTGATGTGATCAACTTAAGTTCAGGGGGCGGCAAAATGGTGACCCTTGATAGCGCACATCATCCCGATTATCAGATGACGCCAGTACGATGGGATAATCATTGGATAACGCTGGTGTAATGAAAGCATGGTAGCGTGAAAAGCGGTAGTCTGGAGAGGCTGCCGCTTTTTGTTTCATTGCGGGTTGGGGGGCGAGAAAAAATCAGGCGATGATTTTGTCGAGACGGGGGCAAAATTTGCCATAATTAAAGCATGGATGAGGAGGGGCGTATGGTGAGAAGGCACGGTGCCTGGTTGGCTAACCTTCTGATAGGATATTGTTTTTGGGTAAACCCCGTTGTGGCAAATGAGGCGATCGAGGCCGGTGGCATGCGATTTCTGGCACCATCCACCTCGGCGCATTCGGCCTCAGATCAAGCGGCGTCGGTTGAGCAAACCCTGTCGGCTGACGATCATCGTCAACGCGCCTATCAGTATGCGCGCGACTGGCTGGAGTCGGCCGCCCCCGATGCCACTGTTTTGGCCTATCCCTCAGCGCTGACTCAAGATTATCTCGATAATGGTTTTTCTTTGCTTTGGACCCAGGATGCAGCGCGGGACGAGCTTGCAACGCAAGTTAATGTGATTTCATTAGCCAGCTTCAGTCCGGAATTTGAGTGGCGCGCGTGGCAACTTCGCCAACTCCGCCAGCAGGGTAGCGACACCGCGTATGATATTTTTGCTACCGACACCGCGTATGCCTTGATGAGTTACCTGGATGCGGTGTCCGATAAAGGTATGCGTTGGTTTTTTGGCTCTTTGCATCACACGCCACTGCCCGAGCCCTCCGAGTCTCAGCGAGCGTCCTTTTTTCAAGCAGGTTTGGGGCCGGCGTTGCCCGCTTTTCTGCGCAAGCTTCGGCCTCAGCATCCGCAATATACCGCGCTGATTAAGCAGATTGTTCGCTTGCAACGTCAAGCCCGCTCAGTGTGGCCCAGCGTGACCAGCGATGGATTGATTTACCCTGACCAAGCGGTAGCGATCCCCTTGGCGCTCAACTTAGTTGATAATCTGCGGGTGCAGGGATATTGGGGGGACAGTCAACGGTTAGAGGCACTGGATGGTAAAACGGTGCAATATGGTGGCGATCTACTCGATGCCGTTAAACGGTTTCAGTCACAACACGGACTCAGTGTGGATGGCATCATTGGCCCGTCAACGTTGAAATGGCTTAATTTAGATGCGTCGGCGCGGATCCGGCTGCTGGCGCTTAATGCGGAGCGGTTACGGTTATGGCCCCAGCAACAACCGGATCGCATTGTGGTCAACATCCCGGATTATCGTATGCGCCTGTGGTCTAACGATCAGAATGTGTTCGAGAGCAAAGTGGTGGTCGGACGCCAATCTAGACGCACGCCCCTGTTCTCGTCACGACTCGACTCTGTGGTACTCAATCCAAGCTGGAATGTGCCTCGGAGCATAGTGCAAAAAGATATCTTGCCCAAGCTGGTTGATGGGCACGAGTATTTGTCTCAACATCAATATCGTATTTTGCCTAATTGGCAAAGTGACACCCAGATTGACCCTAGCTCGATTGATTGGCAAAAAGTGTCAGTCGACGGATTTCCCTACCGGCTTCAACAGGCACCAGGTCGAGGCAACGCCCTCGGAAAATACAAATTCAACACGCCCAATCGTAATGCTATCTACTTGCATGATACGCCAGCGCAAAGTTTATTCAGCCGGTCACGGCGTGCATTTAGCTCCGGCTGTATCCGTGTCGAGCAAGCGGAGCAACTGGCGGACTTATTATTGGATTTATCGGGTAAGCAGCTGACCGACTACCAGTACTATATTGATAAAACCCAGACCAAGTGGGTACCGCTCAAAAAACGTTTAGCGGTACAGACCATTTACCAGACGGCTTGGGTCACTGATGAAGGGGAATTGGCCTTTCGTGATGACGTGTATGCCTATGATGTCCCTGCAAAACGTAAGATCACCACACAAGAGCCTAGTTATTTAACCCAGCAGCGTCATTCTGTGCAGATGCAAGCGCAATAGTCACTAGGAAGCCGCGTATAACCGCGGCTCTCTCTTCATGTCGGTATAGGCGAGTCACGCCATTGTCGTTAGCTCAACGAGATGTATCAGCGTTAGGCTGGTGGCTCAGGTGAGGGGCAATGTAGCGTTGATAACGTTTGGGTTTTAAGCGCTTAAGATCGACCAAAACAAGACCATCAATACAATCGGCAAAGTCAGGATCCACGCCGAAGTCCAGGAACTGGACACCACCTGGTTCACATAACTCACTATACTGTTTGTACAAGGTCGGGATCCCGACGCCCAAGTGATCGAGTAGCATTTTAAGTTGTTTAAGGTCTTTGGCGTAATCGTTCCCGCAGAAGTGACCCAGAAGCTCACTTTCTTTACTGTCTGCCAGTTCAAAGGGGCGTTTAGAGCGTGCACACTCGCTCTCGCCAGTAAAGTAGGTACGGTAAAAGAAAATGAGCAATTCTTTAGCCGCCTGTGGCATGGCGTTGCTGATGGTGACTGGACCAAACAGATAACGGTATTGTGGCTTCTGCGCGAGCAGAGCGCCAATACCAAGCCATAAATAGTCCAAACTCCGTTTGCCCCAATATTTAGGTTGCACAAAACTACGTCCCAGCTCCAGCCCCTGTGCAAGATACGGCTGCATGCCTTGCTCAAAATCGAATAAGCTCGCGCTATAGATCCCATCAAGCCCTTGGGCGGTGAGCGTCGCTTGGGTGTCACATAAGCGGTAGGCGCCCACAATATCGAGTTCGGCAGGATCCCAAAGGACCAAATGCCAGTAGTGCTGATCATATTTATCGAGATCACGTCGCTGACCTGTGCCTTCTCCCACAGCACGAAAAGCGACTTCACGTAATCGTCCAATCTCGCGCATGACAGGGGAGTCTGCTTGATAGTCGAGTAAATAAATCAGTTTACCATCCGGTGTTTGTCCGAGTTGCTGGCCAGCATTGAGGGCTTGTTTAAGCGCTAAACGAGGCTCGGGAGAGGCGATGGCTGTCTCTGTGGGAAACAAGCCAGGCTTGCGTTTGGCAATACGATACAAGTGCTTATGGAATAACTTAACGCGTGTTTTGACGGGCAGGGAGGCAGTAGCACTGTAACTGTGGTGTGGGATTAATTCGCCGACGGTAAAAGCAATGGTATTGTTCTCTTGGCGAAACATTTCCTCGACGAGCAACAGGGTAGAGAGCGGCTTATATACCATGGATGCGCCATAAAAACGGGCTGAATTACGGCCCTGGACGTGAATCGGGAGAATGGGCGCTTTTGATTTGGTTGCCATGCGTAAAAAGCCAGGGTGCCAGGCGCCATCACGGATCCCGGTTGGCGCAACCCGTGACACTTCACCGGCGGGGAAAATGATGATTGCTCCGTCATTTTCCAGCCACTGAGTGATATTTTGTAGGTTCTGTTTCGGGGTATATCCCCCCATATTGTTGACGGGCAACAAGCAACCGTGGAGCGGTTTTACCTGCATCAATAAATCGTTGGCAATCACTTTGACGTCCGGTCGGACAGAGCGCACCAGTTTTAACAGCGCTAGTCCATCCAGCGAGCCGATAGGGTGATTGGCGATAATCACGACACGTCCTGATTCGGGAATCCGCTCTTTCTCGCGATCACTCACCCGATAGCTAAAGTTAAAGTAGTCGAGCACTTGCTCAACAAACTCAAACCCTTGCAGATGAGGATACCGCTCAGCAAAGGCTTGAAACTCCTGCTCATGAAGTAACCGTTTAAGGGTTTTACTGACGGGACGTTTTAGCCAGTCACGCTGTTCTAGTTGGGGATAATGAGACGATAGAACTTTATCAACATCTAACATAAGCAACCCTGCATGCAAAAATGCGCATCTGATTTATCCAGATATCCTGACGTTAGCCTAGATAGTAAAAGTGACACCTCCTTGGCAGCATAGTTGCAAACTGATGACAGCGTGGCATAGTGAGGCGCATATTGACGATTCAAAACCTGAGGGCGTGTCACGGATTACGTGTTATTGCGTCACTGAACAGACAAAGAGAAGGTTAACTCCATGGCGTTGCATTATGAAATTGTGCCAGTCACGGCATTTCAGCAAAATTGCTCCATTATTTGGTGCGACCAAACGCAACAGGCGGCTGTCGTGGATCCCGGTGGGGATATTGCTAAAATTCGCCAAGTCATTCATTCGCTCGAAGTGACGGTGACGAAAATCCTCCTAACGCATGGCCATTTAGATCATGTTGGCGGCACTGTTGAGCTTGCTAGCGCGTTGAATGTCCCTGTGGTGGGACCGCACAAGGAAGATGCTTTCTGGCTACAAGCGTTGCCGGCACAAGCCCAAATGTTTGGTTTCGCGCACGCTGAGCCGTTTGACCCTGATCAGTGGCTACAACAAGGTGACACCGTATCCGTAGGCAATAGTACGCTCTCGGTGTTGTTTGCCCCTGGACATACCCCTGGCCACATTGTGTTTGTCGATTTGGAAGGGCGAACCGCTTGGGTAGGAGATGTGCTATTTAACGGTGGTATCGGGCGAACTGATTTTCCCAAAGGGGATCACGCCACCTTGATCAACGCCATCAAACACACCTTGCTGCCGGTTGGGGATGATGTGACCTTTATCCCTGGCCATGGCCCTACATCGACCTTGGGTCACGAGCGGAAAACGAACCCCTTTTTAACGGGAGCGTTCTAACCTACCGTTGAGAACAGCCGGCCTTTTGCTGCTACCTGATGCTAAAGGCGGGTCTTTAATCATCACCGCTGGCAGCGGCCAAATAGCGCCGGGCGACGCCAACAAAGTCCTCGAGGGGTCTATCGAGCAAGTCTTCGCTGACAAACAAATCGTACCCGAGTAACTCTCTGGTATAGCGCATACGGTTTGCCAGCATGGCCATCAATCCTTTGTATAGCACGCCGTTGCTTCCCCGATACGGCGTGTCATCAAACATCATGTCTTCTAGCGGTTTACTGGGTTTATGGTCTCCACGCCGATACGCAGTGATGAGTAACGCGCGTTGCGTCATAATAATGTGGGTCACCATTCGCAAGCTGATACTGTCTAAGAGCGCATCGTAACGCTTAATTTTTATTCCAACCCATGGAAGCGGTTCACCTAACCCTTGCCGGTGGAGGTGCGGGATGCCAATGGCTTCAATGTTTCGCCACTTAAGCGCCCAGCCACCACGAAAACTATGGTGCTGTAAGTGCATAAATGACAATGAAAAAGAGAGCTGAACACGTTGAAGCAACTGGTTAACGGCATAAAAAATGGCAATTATGGCCGCCAAGCCCAATAAGCCCTGGCCAAGCGAGAGCGTCGGTTGGACGAGGAAAAAGCAGATCAAAAGAAACGCCACCGCCATGGCGGCTAACATGCTCCAGCGCGCCGCTTCAAATTGAGGAGGATAGATTTTGATCGTCTTTAAAGCATCCATGATCATCCATTCTTCGCAAGAGGTGGCAAAACCGCCCCGTCTTTTTTACAAACTACCCGTTAAATATACGCGCATAGTGTCTGATTAGTTTGCCTAAGAATCACTGGATTGGTARACATTTATCGCTGAATATCACGATCTTTGCGCCTATTAGGGGGCGGTTACCTACAAAAGTGGCTGGAAATTTGGTATAATACGCTCTTTGTTTTTCACCCGCTGCATTCAGCAAGCCTGAACGTAGTGCGTCGGAGTAGGATGATTGAATGAAAATCTCTCACAAGCGTAAGGTACAACTTAAACTCAACAAGCGTGTTAAGGCATCATCGCCAGCACGTCAGCGTCCGGTTAAATCAAAACCGGTTGCCGCTGCGAAACCAGCAGCAAAACCAGCCGCTAAGGCACCGGTGGCGAGCTCAGCCTCTTCATTGACGCCAAAGCAACAGCAAGTACTAGAGATTGTTCAAGCAAACCCTGACGGCATTAATCCAAAAGGGATTGGCCTTGCGGCTGGTCAAGAAGACACGAAAGCGGCTTCTTGGGCGACAGGTGCATTGAAAAAATTGACTGAAGAAGGCGCCGTTGAGCGTGTTCAAGTCGCCGCCAACAAGGTGATTTACAAAGCTTGTTGATCCCTTTGCGCATCCGCTTACGTGTTTGATGATGGTATTTGATACGTAAGCGGATGTTCACTCGACTCACCAATATTCTTGTCTGATTTTCTCCCCGCATTGTGATGCTAGGGTAAACAAACTTTTCTATTATCAACTATTTGTTTTTATTGTGTTAATAAAGTTTGTCTTTATTGCGCATTCCCTTAGCTAAAGCATGATCAAGCGCAAAATACTGTACGATCTTCCAGACATACGTTTAAAACTGCCTATAGTGGGAGTGTCTATTTCATTTTCTGTCTGGAGGTAAGCCATGGATGTGCTGTCAACCCAGCTGAAAGCGCCCACAGAAGTCGTTTTCGACTACACCCACTTTTTGTGTGAGAGTCAGCAACCAAACTGGACGTTTACCGATATTTTTCGCAGTTTATTACCCATCTTTACGACTGTGCTTGAACACCAAGCCAGTGATGGAGGGTCTCCGCTTTCTGCACAAGAGCAGCTATACCAGCAAGCCACTCGCGTGATGTCGGTGCGTAACACCGATACGGCCAATTTGGTGCAGCTGGCACGTCTTGCGCGTCAACAAGGCATTGAAGAGCTAACGATTTTAATGCCTTATGCCCTTGAATATCGACAAATGGAGGCGATTAGCCAGCAAACCGATGCGCAAATTGAGTACAGCAATGAGAACCGTGAATGGGTTCGCCTAACGCTACCCTCAGGTCTCAACTCTCAACCCTAACCAGCCATGCTCCCAACTTATTGATACTGCGTGAATTAATGACGCTGGATAAAGGCGGGATTGACGCGCGCGATCCCTTGTTTGTTTTGCTCACAGTAATTGAACGGCTCGTCTGTTGGGGTAAACGCGATAATGGCACATGAGGTGTCAGCCGCTAACGCCGCATCAATAAGCGCTTCATCATCGTACCCTGCTTGGCGATGGACCACGCGTACCTGATTCGCATTAATGCCCCAGAGGCTAAGCTGTGCCGCATTTAAAGCGCGAGGTGGATTAATGATCGTGACCCACTTGGGCTGGCGTGCTTGCAGTGCAATCGCGCGTAAGGTCGCTTGCCAGTGTGCGTTTACCTGTGTGGCGGCGGTAAAAGCAGCATGATAGCAAGATGATGGCGTGACACGCGCGGGAGACTGAACCTTAGCTTGATTTGACACATTAGACGTCACGTACATAAAACACCTGTATATATAATCAATACTGTATGCTTAAACAGTAATGTTTTGTGGCGTCACTCGCAAGTCACTTAGTGGCTAGTTTGTGATCAAGATCGATAATAGCGTCTAACGCGCCTGAGTCTCGACGTTAGTGAGTTTGGGGAAATAACTTGCTAAAATCACCGTTTTCATCACGTTGGAGAGAGCATGGAACAAGCGTTCTGGCATCAGCGCTGGGCTGAAAACCAAATAGGCTTTCATCGCGATACGGTACACCCGATGCTTATCCGCCACTGGTCATCACTGGCCCCACAAAGTGACGAAACGGTTTTGGTGCCCCTTTGCGGAAAGTCGATCGATCTCAACTGGCTTGCTGAAAAACATCAGCATGTTATTGGCGTCGAGCTTAGTGAGATCGCAGTGCGTGCCTTTTTCTCGGAAAACTTATATACCCCTCAGGTTTATCGCGCACCGTCAGGGCATATGCACTATTGTTTTGATGAACTGGAGCTGATCAATGGCGATTTCTTTACCGCGCGCCTGAGTCCTATGCCATTGATTTATGATCGCGCCGCCTTGGTGGCCATGCCGCCTGCTATGCGCGCGCAGTATGTCAGCCATATTCGAACCTTGCTGGCACCTGGAGGGCGTTTGCTGCTGATTACCTTATTTTATCCGCAAACGGATGACACGCCGCCATTTTCCATTGATGCGTCGGTGGTAGAAGAGGCGTTCCAAGGCTTAGACATCAGTTTGCTCGAGACACACACGGAACCCGACGGCGAGCGTGGTGAACAAGTGTGGTTAATCAAAGCAGCGGCGTCGTAGTGGCCGATGTGGGTGAGAATGTGTCAAGGGGCCATGACGGCCCCTTTTCTTTGACGTCGCACGCTCTTTGACGGCGTAAGCAGCCGTCTTAGTGGGCAAGAAAGCGTAGAAACTGGCAAACCGACTATGCGAGCTTATTTTGTGCCTGCGTGTATTGGCGTGATTCCCAGTGAGTAATAAAAAAGACCGCTGCAATAATAATACCTGCCCCTAACCACAGTCGGCCGGGTGGAACCCAACTAAACACCAGCCAACCAAAGAGGACGTTAAGAGGGAGTTTAGCGTGATCAAAAGGCTGCACAAAAGAGGCATCGGAAACAGCATATGCCTTGGCAATGGCCCACTGTGCGAGGGCGGTCAGTATGCCGGCGCCAAATAACATCCACCAAGCAGTGGATGTCTGAGGGAGCGTCCAATCAGGCACGGCGAGTAGCAAATTAAAGGGCGTGATCAACAAAAGTAGATATACCACCATGGTGGTGGGCGGGTCATAAGCGGATAAACGTTTCACCATCAGCGAGTAGGTGGCCCAGAAAAACGCCGCACCAACAGGCAATAACGTTGCCCAAGTGAACGCATTTGACCAAGGCTCGAGGATAATCATGGCGCCGCAAAACCCAGCGAGCGTCGCAAGACCGCGCGCGATCCCCACTCGCTCTCGTAAAAACAGCCCAGAGCCTACCGTTGCGAATAGCGGTGAGGTCATTAATAGCGCAATCCCTTGCCAAATGGGCACTGGGTAGGCCAGCGCCCACAGCCACAGTTGAATGCCAATCACGGAGATAAACACCCGCAGACAATGCTGACCAAGGTGTTGGGTTTTGAGTGCTTGACGGATCCCGAGTTGCTTCAACCAGGGGATCATCGCAACCAAGGCGATGGCGTATTGAATGAAGGCAACCGTGGTAGAGGGTAAGCCCATTTTAAAACTAACGTACTGAGACAGGCTGTTAACGAGGGCAAAACACAGGCCTGCGGTCAGCATCCAGGCTGCACCTTGGAGTGGATTATGAATCTGTTTCATTGCCGTGACTATCCGAAAAAAGACGCACGGATAGTAGCGCAAATCCGACCTCAGGGCGACCTGAAATCCCCTGAGGGCCGGACAAATAAGGAGGGCGCTTAGCGGGTTGAATACACTAAGGGAATATCTGGGTCAATGACATCCAGTGTTGCCTGGGTATCGGCAAGGTGACTGACTGTACTCGTTGCCATTTCGGCCAACGCAACAGAGCGAATGTCTGTCCAATGGTAGCCCGCCATATTGACCGCAATTAATGCAACCTGAAGAGGCGGAAGACTTGGGTTAAAAGCCGCATTCTCGGCATACATGCCAGAGAAAAATTCGCCATCATTGGTTTCAACCGCGGCCCCGCTATAGTTACCTGAGTAGGGCGCGTGACTGCGGTTAGCGGCGTCAGCGGCGGCTTTTAGCAATGGAATATCGATATCATCCGTTGATAATTGATTGGACTCGTCAGTCAATAAGCGAGAGTCAATCCCCAAATCGGCAGGACCAAACGGCTCGGGTAGATAGGTGTGCAAATCTTTCGGTTCGGATTGTGGCAGCTGGATGATCAAGGACTCAGCGCCATTGAGCTCATTCATGAACTGCCGACAGTGACCACATGGGCTGTAATTGATCGTAATATCGGTGAGGCGTTTTGCCCCTTTTGTCCAAGCATGGCTGATAGCGCATTGCTCGGCATGCACTGTCTGCCCTAGCTGCACCCCGGTGAATTCAATGTTTGCGCCTAAATACAGGGTGCCACTTTCATCACGGACAATAGCACCAACATTAAACTGAGAAATGGGGGTAACCGCATAGGCCGCCGCCAAAGGCAATAAAGCAAGACGCAGTGCGGCGCCGTTAAGGCCACTGGCGGATTCCATCTGCGCCACCTGCTCTGGTGTGAAGGTAGCACCAAAGTTTGCGTCATTTATCCAATCAGAGACAACGCTTTGTAGGGCGTCGGGTAATTGTGTCAGTGCGTCAGTTAGTGCGGTTCGCATAGCATCTCTTCTTTATCGTTAACGGGAGGACAGTGTAGAGAAGCCTTTTCAATAATTGTGTGAGTAATGTCACGCATGTTTTGCAAGAGCGGATTTGTTGCTGAAAGTTAGAGTGACATCAATATTTTTATGCCTCTTAATGTGGCCATCATGACGACGTGCGTAGGCAGACACGTCCGCGAGCCGAAAGACGGTTGATGCATTATGGCTGCCAATCGACATAGGGGCGATGTACCTTACGATACTCACGCGCGAGATCGCCCTGGTCACGCAAGCGAGTAATCAGTCGTGTGAGATACGCATCGATTTCTCGGCCCGCTTCGCCCTTAGGAATGATGAAGACATCGTGGAAGTCAGCAAAGTGTGCGCGTTTGATCATGGTTAAACCTAGCTCTTTAAGTGCCATGTCAGCTTCCTCTTGCGCCCAAACGAAACCATCAATTCTCCCCGCGGCCAAGCGCAATAAAGATTGTTTAATACTGTGCGAGCGTTGCACCTTAAAGGGCATATAGTAGGGGACGGCTTCAATGGTATAGCGCGAGGGGTTCGCCCACAGCGCTTTGACCGAGAGCGGGAGCGCTTTATTGGTGTAAAGGACATGTGTGACCTGGCCAAATGACACCTCGCTAAAGTCGAAAGGCAAGGTGGACACTTCCCGCGTCGGACGCACCGCGGGTAAACCAAAGTCGGCTCGCCCTTGTGCGACACTGTTTATCGCGCGATGAATAGGGAAAACCTCGATAATAATCTTGGTGCTAGGGTCTTGCGCATCAAGATAGCGGACGAAATCGACAAACGCGCCGCTACCATCCAAATTGATCAAGCTAGGTAGTTCGCCAAGGTGTGCGACATAGGTTTGTTCAATGGTGGCTCGGGTAGGGGTGGAGAGGCTGAGCAGCGTGATAAACAACAGAAGCGGTAAATAGCGGCGTGGCATTATCTCTCTCTCAGATTTTAAAGCCAATGGACAAAGCAAAAACGACGACCTAATACGACACGCCCGTGGCGCACCACGGGCATCAAACACGCTAAGCTTGAGTCAATAATGCTGTCATGCCAATAATGACCGCCGCTGCCGTGACCAGGATCGTGAGTGGTTTAGCGATACTAAACGACGACTCTTCAATGGTCGTTGAGTGCGTTAAAGACGGTGGAGGTGTCTGCGATGCAGCGTTTGCTGCTCGTCCTGGACGCTTGGCAAGTGTTTGCTGCGGAAGCGACACACGAAAACCAAATTCACCGACTACTTCAAAGGGAAGGCATTTTTTGCCGTTGCGGTAGGATTTGGCCATTAATGATGTCACCACACTTTGATGCTGGGCAAATGAGCTGTCGGGCAAGGCCACTTGTTTGAATAAGGTGCGGCTAGAGAGTACCTCTCCGGCATAGTAGCAAAGCATCTCGAGTAAACGAGACTCTTCGTAAGAGAGAACCGTCATCGTGTCATCGGCCCAATATAACGTACGGCTTTCTGGTTCAAAATCAACCTCGGGAAAGCGGTAACAGCGCGTATCTACTTTTGTTGTCATCATTGCCCACACTCCAAACAACATCCTTTTTAAAAGTGTGGACTCAAATCACAGAACTGCAACTGGTCAAGCTATCTTTTTTTTGGTAGGACAAAGTGGGCAGTGTGTCAGCATTGCTAGTTAATAACTTAAAAAACATGACGTTAAAAACAAAAGGCGACCAAACCTGTCCACCACCGCTACCTGATAGGTAGACTAAGGTCGGAGTGATGATCGGTCGCCTTACTGACCGGACGGTGTATTCGCGATACGTCTTTAGCAACCGTGTCAGTGTTAGCCAACCAGTGATTCCACATAGTGGTAAATCGCTTTTAAAACGCGAACTTTATCCTCCTCAGCTTGGTGCTGTTCAGCGAGATGCTGCAGGTTATCCATATAAGCAGGAAGGTGTGTTTCAAAGTAATCACGTCGATGCATAAACCATTTTTGCTGCTCGGCTTCGGTGAGTGTCCACGGGTAATTGCGCGCGCGATAACGGAATAACAGCGGCTTGATGCGCCAGTCATCAACGCTGAGATCCAGGGCTGCAAGATTCTCAGGATCGCGTGCACGGATGATGTCCATCGCACTGCGGTCGCTTTTCGAGAAAAAGCCCGCGTACAGGGCCGTATCCACGTCCTGATCGTTGAAAGGCTTGGCATCGGCAAACACGGCAACGAGCTTTTCGCGTAATTCTGGCGCGGCTTTCAATGCTTTTAGGTGTTGTAAGCACGCTTCGCGATCCACACCGAGTCGGGCAGCATCCTCTGGTCGTAATGTTTTTGCATCGGCGAGAACGGGGCATTTATTGATATGCACCAGTTTAAGTGGTGCCGGTAACTGTCCTTCCGTGAGGTCGTGGTGCGGGGTATACAGGCGCTCGCGTAACGTATCAGCGTCCAATTCAAACAAAGGGGCCGGGTCACGGGCCAGATCGACAGTAATCACGGCATTAGGGTTATCAGGATGCCAAGCAACGGGCACAATCCAGCTGGTGTTGCCTCGCTCGGTGCCGAACATGCCAGAGACATGCACGAGAGGCGTCATATTCACCACATCGATCAGGTGCTTGATTTTGTTTTTATTCCGATGTTTTAACAAATAATCAAATAGCCGTGGCTGTGCCGCCTTGACCTTTTTCGCCAGCTCTATGGTCGCGTGCACATCCGCCATCGCATCGTGTGCGTCGCTATGTTCTATACCATTGGCAACAGAAAGATTTTCTAGTTTAAAGCTGGGTTTACCGTTGTCATCGTGGGGCCATTCAATACCATCCGGACGCAGTGCGTAGCAGGCGCGCATTACATCGAGCAAATCCCAGCGCGAATTACCGTTTTGCCAACTCCATCCGTATGGGTCAAAAAAGTTGCGGTACAGCGTGTAGCGCGTGACTTCATCATCAAAGCGCACGTTGTTATACCCGACAATGCAGGTATTGGGTTGCGAGAAGGCTGTATGGATCTGCGCGACGAACTCCGGCTCGGATAAGCCTTTTTTCAGTGCCAGCTGCGGTGTAATCCCGGTGACCAAACAGGCTTCCGGAGCCGGTAAGTAGTCATTGGGTGGTTGGCAGTACAGGACTAAGGGTTCACCGATGACATTAAAGTCACTGTCGGTACGAACGCCAGCAAATTGGCAAGGCCTGTCTTTACCTGGATGGGTGCCGAATGTTTCAAAGTCGTAGAAAAAAAAGCTTGGCTGGTCGGCGTCTGTCACAATCGAATCCAACTTGGTCAATAAGAAAGCAGGCGCAAAATCCTGCGATAAACCAGTATGGTAACACTGGCATCGCGTATCACCAATCCTGAGCTAACCGGCGCAATATTGAAGCGCTGATACGTATAAAAACAGGCAGTCAGCAGTGAAGATCGATAATGAGAGCCTGCACGCAGGCAGGCTATCGTGATAAGGCAGGTGGAAAGGTCGGTTCGTTCACGTCGCGCGAACACCCAAAAGCATGCGTTATCCGCCGCTAAGACGCTAAGCGTTTCAGTGTTTGCTTGGCCTCATCAATGGCTTGGCTTGCAGTGTCTTCGCCCATTGCCAGCCCCTCGGCGTAAACAAACTCGACGTCGGTGATCCCAATAAAGCCAAGTACGGTCTGCATGTAACCCGTGATATGGTCGGTCGTGCCCCCTTTGTGCATCCCACCGCGTGTGGTGACCACAATGGCACGCTTGCCTTTCAGTAGACCTTCGGGACCATTTTCAGTGTAACGGAAAGTCACCCCCGCACGGGCAACGAGATCAATCCAAGCTTTGAGTTGCACGGGGATAGTGAAGTTGTACATAGGCGCAGCAATCACTAGGGTATCGCTTTGCTGAATTTCTTCAATCAACTGATCTGAGGCTTGCTGAACTTGCTGCTGGGCATCAGTGAGTTCACCTGTACCGCGTAGGCCGCCCACATTGTCCCCAGTGAGAACCGGCAATGGGGTAGAAGCAAGATCGCGCTCAATCAGCGTGTCTGGAGACAGCTCATCCACCACACTGTTAATCACAGCGTTTGAGCTCGAGTAGGGGCCAAGAATACTTGATTTCAGTACCAGCGCTTTCATGCGTCTCTCCTTACAGTTTATGGCGTTTTGCCCATGAGGTTGTTTTGTTGACTCGATGTAGTCTAGAGACTTTCACAATGAACACCAGCGTACAGATTCGTTAAACTTGTTCAAAATTTTTGTTGATGTCGCTGCACGTGGCGTGGTCAGTTGCGCTGCGTGAGCATGGGCGTATGATAGCGGCCGATAGTCGTTCAAAATGTAAAAATAATGTTATAATGCCCGTTGTGTTGGCTAGAGATCCAAGACAAAGAACGGCAAAGCGCCAGATCAAATCACAAGTCGGTCGCTTGTGGGACGCAACGGGGTTTGAGGAAATGCGCGTGAAAAATTTATTTATGTTAGACGTGGATGGCACGCTGGTCGATAGCTGCCAAATGGACCACGAGTGTTTTAGTCAAGCTGTTTATGAAGTCACCGGTTTAACGGTGCCGGATGATTGGGGTGGCTACACCAATGTCACCGATGCGGGGATCATTGAAGAGCTGATTGATAGTCATGATCTTCAGCGCGAAAAGATCATGTTGTTTCGAGAAATTAAGCGCGTGTTTACGCATAAACTGGCCAGCGCAATTGCTAACCACGGATTAAAGCCGTTGCCAGGTGCGGTAGCATTTATTGATGAGATGCGTCATATGCCGACCGTTGCCTTGGCGATAGCAACAGGAGGCTGGGAAGAGACCGCACGGATGAAGCTTAAAGCCGCTGGTTTTAATATTGACGGTATTGTTTTTTCTTCGTGTTCAGATGCGATGAGTCGTAGCGAAGTGATGGCATTGGCTGCGTTCCGTGCCAAACAAGATTACGGTGTCCATTTTGAGCGGCGCATTTATTTTGGTGATGGGGTGTGGGATAAACAAGCCACACAGTCGCTAAACTACGAATTTGTCGCCGTGGGCGATAAAGTCGAGCACGACGTAAGCGTGAGCAATTTTGTCAACCCGCGTGCGATTTTAGGCAAACTGGGTATTGATGAAGCGCAGCGTCAATACGCCTAATCGTTTTATGCGTAAACGCGAACAATAAGCAGAAAAGAAAAGCCGACGCGTCGACACGTCGGCTTTTTTATCCGCTGTTCAACTTCTTAGCGAGTCGCTAATCACTTTCACTGTGCATCAACAACGGCGTTGTTTTCTTGGCTCGGTACATTGGTTGCGCGAGTCCGGTTGTCTAGTGTGGCAAAGTAAGCTTGGGTTTCCGCAATGACCACCTTGCGCAGCAGCAATAAACCAATCAAGTTAGGAATCGCCATTAAGCCGTTGACGATATCGGCCAGTATCCAAATCGTATTCAATTGAATAAAGGCACCGGATGCAATTAAGCCGATAAAGAATAGTTTATAGATATAAATGGCTTTTTTGCCAAACAGGTACGCGACGCAGCGTTCGCCATAATAGTGCCATCCTAAAATGGTGGTAAAGGCAAAAAAGAGCAAGCCAATGTTCACCAGCACCGGACCAACACTGCTTTCCATCCCTACCGCAAACGCATGTGAGGTCATGGCGGCGCCTGCGAGCTCCCCAGACCAAGATTGCGTTAGGATCAAGGTCAGTCCTGTCATGGTACAAATCACCAGCGTATCGATAAAGGTGCCGGTCATTGATACTAAGCCTTGCTCAACACAGGAGTCCGTTTTTGCTGCGGCCGCGGCGATGGGCGCACTCCCGAGGCCAGATTCGTTAGAGAATACCCCACGTGCAATACCCGATTGAATCGCAAGCATCATGCCGGCACCCGCAAAGCCTCCGGTTGCGGCCATGCCGTTGAAAGCAGATTCAAACACCAGGCTGACTGCTTGTGGTAGTTGTTCGGCGTTTGCCACGAGGATCCACAAGCACGCGCTTACATAAAGCACTGCCATAACAGGCACAATCTTGGCGGCGACGGCGGAAATGGATTTGACGCCACCCAAGGTGACTGAGGCGACGAGCACGGTTAACAGGGCTGCAACAACGGCTGTTGGGATATTAAATAAGTGGGTCGCCGCGCTGCTAATCGCGTTCACTTGTGGGAAGGTGCCTATGCCAAAGCATGCCACTCCCAGTCCAAATAAAGCAAAGAGCTTGGCGAGAATGGGTTTACCGGCACCTTTAGAAAGGTACATCATGGGGCCACCAAGCATGTTGCCTTTATGGTCGACCTCACGGTATTTCACCGCGAGTAGACACTCGGCGTACTTAGTCGCCATGCCCAAAAAGGCGGCGAGCCACATCCAAAACAGTGCCCCTGGGCCCCCAAGAGAAATGGCGGTGGCCACGCCGATGATATTTCCGGTACCTATGGTTGCGGATAAGGCTGTACACAGTGCCGCAAACCCTGAAACATCCCCTTGGGTTTTGGCGTTCGACGGCTTAAAGATTTGCTTGAGCGCAAACGGCAGGCGACGGAGTTGGAGTAGCCCTAACCGTACTGTAAAAAAGAGCCCCGTACCGGTGAGTAGCAAAAGAAGCGGTGGCCCCCATATCCAGTCGTCAATGGTGGCTAGAAGTGTTTGTATATCTGGTAGTTGCGAAAAAAATGGCATTCATTCCCCCTTTAAACATCAAAGGAGGAGATAGACCACACTAATATTAACAAAAGTGCTACATATTGGGGTGGGTATCTCCTCTGTCCTTTTGCCTGAGAGTTTCACTTGAAAACAAGCTTGCTCCTTCGGCGCCCGAACTAACGGGTCTCTCCAGAGTCTCCTCCAACAGCAGTCCATACAATTAAGTGCCTGAAAGATTTACTTCTTCGGCGGATGGCGTCAGCCACCTCTCTCCTGCTGTCTTCATCGGAACGTCGTCATGACGGAAAGTATGATAGATCACAGAAATATGAATGCAATGCAAAAATCAGTGAATGGGGAATAATTCTTTCTTAATGGCAAAAAACACAAACTTTTAGTATTTCTTTCTAACAACAGAGATGTCGACGCATGCCTTCGCCGAGTTTGTTAACTTGAAAACAAGATGAAAGGGGTTAATTTTTTCCCACATTGGCCGATAAATTGGCTAATCTGGACAGGCAACGAGTAGGATAACGAGCAGCAGCATGACCACGTGGAACGAACTTTTAGGCGTGAACGCTGGCGACAATGCCGAGCAAATAAAACAGCGCTATAAGCGACTTTCTAGCCGCGTACATCCAGATAAAGGAGGCAGTACGGGGCTAATGCAGCTGGTCAGTGAAGCCTATCAAGCGGTTAAGTCAGGTAAAGGCGAGGGCAGTGCGCTGGGTCAGCCGCTAAGTGGTGCCAGTCAGGCAGCATTGCGCAGCCAAATTGCGCATCTACAAAAAGAACTGGCGGCGCTACAACAAGAAAATCGAACATTGAAGTCTCGCCAAGCCAATACTCAAATCCCCGCACACTTGACAGCCAAAATTGCCAAACTCGAATTTGATAATCGCCAATGGCGCGAGCAATACCAAAAGCTTGAGCGACAGCATCACTCATTGGAATCTCAGCATCACGCGTTACAGCGCGAGCAGGACCAACGTAAAAAAGACCTGGTACAGGTGAACCGTGAGTTAAAAGAAGCGCTATCGCGCGCAGAGCAATTGGAAACTGATCTCACTCGCAAAGCGACACCAGTGACATTAAAGCCAGCCAAACCTGGTTTATCTTGGCGCTGGGTGCTTGTGTCTTGGGCCATGATGGCGCTGCTGATAAGCCCATTGGGCCAATGGCAGCAATGGGTTGACCGCTTTTGGGGGCAAGATCAGGACCAGACCGCACAACGTGTACGTATTATCGACCCAGCGCCCTCAGAGTCTCAGCCCACGCAAGCGAATAATGAGCCTCAGCCTCAGGCGGCGCCTGCACCAGCGATACCCGTTGCCCCTATGATTCAGCTTAACCCTGACGCGAATCAGTGGCACATCAATCAATATGCAGAGACCGCACGGCCTTACTTGGCCTTACGCAGTGAGCAGGGGTCATATGTGGTCGCGAATTGTATGGGCGAGTTTTATATCTACCTTAATCAGGGCTATCAGCCGCTTCGTGTGCCACCAAACTTGGATTACGTAGCACAGCGTCAGCACTTTCATGTTTATGCCATTCCTTACGGGCAGGGGGCGTCGGTGGATAGTTGGCAGTTGGCACGTAAGGTACAAATACTCGAACACACCTTCGTTAGTGCTGACTTGGCGCCCAAACTCAGCGCTTTTGAACAATCCTGTCGACAAGTACCAGGTTTAACCGCGGTAAACTTATAAACAGTATCGTGACTAGGCACGCATCTCACATCGCTTTAATCATTGCCTCGCACGGAAATCGATAGCGAGATCGCAGACCGCGAGTGGACACGCTCAAGATATCAGAGCGGAAAACCGTGAAATAGCGTCTGATTTCACGCACATGTATTACACTGATCAATAAGTAATAAGCGTGACTGATGAGGCCTGTGTACATGCTCGATCAAGCGATGTTTGCGCACCCGTTCGATCCACCACGTCAAGACAGCCTAAATGGGGTATTTCGGCGTTATAAACTGGCAGTGTCCCACTCGGTGTCTGTTGAGGAACATGTCGCTGGTATCGGGATTCCCTCATGGTCTGAGGGACGCACCGCCGCCAGCCAAGACGCTGCGGTTGTCAAAACCATGATGGCCCAGGGCGCCAGCTTGATTGGGCAGCTGCAAATGGATCCTTTAGGCTTCAGTATTACCGGTTTTAATCCGTTTTATGCGGAGCTTCGCAACCCTCACTTCCGCCAATACCGCGTCGGAGGGGCAAACGCAGGTATCGCAGTGGCGGTGGCAAAAAAGCTGGCGGATTTGGGCATTGGTAACGATGCATTTGGCGGCGTACGGATCCCTGCTGCACACTGTGGACTGTTCGGATATCGTCCCACGCCAAGCCTTATCGATACCCAGGGGATCATCTCTGTCGCAGAAACCTTTGATAATGTAGGTGTGTGCAGCGCGGCACTTGGCCCGCTAAGTCAGTTCCAAGAGCTGGTGGCCAAGCCGTCCTCCGCCGTGACGAATATCCAAGGCGTGGTCATCGCCGAGGCGGTTTTTGCGTTATTCTACAGCGATGAAGCGATGGCGCAGGTCTACCAGCACCTTGAGCATTTAAGCTTACCGCAAGAGTCGACGTTGACCATGAACAAACTGGTGCTGTCGCGGCTTGAAAATGCGCAGGTGTCAATTGCCAGCCAAGAGTTTCTGTTGATGTACGGCGCATGGTTGAAACAGGCCAAGCTTGATTTGCCCACCTCAACGCAACAGTATTTAGACCGCTTACAAGCTGTCGACTACAAAGCGCATTATCAGGCGAAGAAAACCCGCAAGCAGTTGAGAGATACCGTTTGTGCCATGTGGCCAAGCGATAAGGTATTACTGATCCCATCCACACCGGGCGCCATTTTACCTCGTGATGCGGATGCATCAGACGGTGATGCGTTTAATTTATCCCAGCGACGACTCATGGCGCTGGCGGATGTATGTGGCTTACCCCAGCTCACTATCCCGTTATTTGAGCATCAAAACACACCTTATGGCGTGACATTATTGGCTCACCCTTTTAAAGATAAGTTATTGATGGAAGTAGCACGCCGTTGGCTCGATTAACCGTATGGATTGCACCTTTATCCGCCCAGCCGTCAAGAATTTTCTATAAAAAACCGTTTTTTGTGTTTAACATTCTGATAATAAAGTAAAAATTAAGTTTATCGTTCCGCGTTTACTATCAACAGAAACTGTGGATAACCGGTTGGATTAGTCGGTGTTTAACTTGGTAAGTTATTGAAAATAAAGATTATAGTGCGGGCCTGTTGAGCTTGGGACGGGGTGGGTGAGTGTTACAAGAAAGTGACAAATTGGCTGTCACTTTGGTTTAACACCGCGTAGAGACTGTATTCACCCATATTCTGATGTGGTGATGCTGTCACTTATCGTCAACATGGTCACTTTTTGGCGGCTTTAAGCTTGTATTGTGTCTTACAATGGCTACGTATCACGCTCCTGGAACGCAGGGCTGTGTGCTTGGTTTTGCGACCACGTGTACGCGCACGCCATACTTTGAAACTACGCGGTTTTAATTCACGTCGCATTAAAGCAATCACATCATCTTGGCGTAGCCCATAGAGTGCTTCAATCGCCTCAAACGGGGTCCTATCTTCCCACGCCATTTCAATGATCCGGTCTACGTCACCGGGCTCAGTCAGTCGCATAGTCTCCTCCTCGCATTGGACTAATAATTACGTATACGTTGAGCAACGCGGATCAATAAGTGGGGATGCCTAAACCCCTTATGACCCTTATTTTTTGGCTATTTAAAAATAAACAATAAATACAGCTAGTTACGGAATCCTCTTTTTAACAAGGGTAAAAGGCCATTTTTATCCTAACGGCCTGTTGTCACTGACGATTATTAAGTTATTCTATTGTTCACTGCCGCACAGGCAGCTTAGAAAAGACAATCCAAGCGAGAGTTCCAATGAATAGTGTTCACTGCCGCACAGGCAGCTTAGAAATTTATGGCGATTAAGCGCGTGCCAACTAAAACGTTCACTGCCGCACAGGCAGCTTAGAAAGGTGTGTTGTAGTTGATGCTATCGGCATAAACGTTCACTGCCGCACAGGCAGCTTAGAAATCAGCGCGGCTGATGATAGCTGCCATGCGTGGGTTCACTGCCGCACAGGCAGCTTAGAAAGAAACAGAAGACTGTGGCGACGGCAACGGGGAGTTCACTGCCGCACAGGCAGCTTAGAAATATTTAATATTACTAAACATTTCGACCAGCGTGTTCACTGCCGCACAGGCAGCTTAGAAAGTGTCGGTTGTTGAGGTGTGTTCTGCCATTTTGTTCACTGCCGCACAGGCAGCTTAGAAAGCTGAGTGTAATGCCAACTATTTGAGTGTGCAGTTCACTGCCGCACAGGCAGCTTAGAAATGTACGCAGTTTCAATAACTTGTTATATTGTTGTTCACTGCCGCACAGGCAGCTTAGAAAAAGATGCCAGAAGACACCCCGATTGATGCAAAGTTCACTGCCGCACAGGCAGCGTAGGTGACACAAGCCCCAACACTATGTTGGATAGGGGACATTGCCAACGGGCGCCTGTCACGATCGAGGTTAATCGTTGGCGCCGATGTCGGAGGCGCGCAGTCCGCTTGGGTAATAGATGGCGGACATTGCACTGGCGCTTGTCCGACCTACGCACAGGCAGCGTAGGTGACACAAGCGCCGGTACGGTGTTGGATATATAAAACTGTCAACGGGCGCCTGGCTCGATTGGCGCTTATATCAAACGATGTAAATGCACCATGCTAGTCTTGATGTTGTGACTTATTAAACAATGAATATGTTGTAATTCCTTAAATGACAACTAATATGTTGTATATAGGCTGTAGTACAACATTAAAGTTGTTTGAGGGTATCATGGCGTCATTAAAAGATATCGCGCGTGCATTGCAAGCGCGTCGCAAGTCACTTGGGCTAGAGCAGTCTGACATGTACATGCGTATTGGCATGAAACAACAGCAGTACCAGCGAGTAGAGGCGGGGAGTGATGTCCGGCTATCGACTTTGCTGCGTGTGCTCGAAGGGCTCGACCTGACATTAACGCTTACGCCCAAAACGTCTCAGACGGTCGATGAGCCGGTACACCTCGATCGTTATAAAGATGATGATAACGACGATCTCGACTTTTGGTTAGGGGCGGAGCACAGCGATGACCAAAACCAGTGAAAAGGTTGAGGGACTAAACATTCAACTGTATGGCGTTGACGTAGCGATTGTCACCCACTACGCGGGTGGGAAGAATATTCTCACGTTCAACCCAGCGTTTATCGCCACCTCTCAGCATGAGCGTTTAACCTTTTCGTTGAGGCAACGTCGCGATCCGCAATACTTACGCACACCACAAATTCGCACGGACAAACTGCCGCCAGTGCTCTCCAACTTGCTCCCTGAAGGCGCATTACGAGATGTCGTGTCAAAGGCATTACAGTGTCACACAAACAATGAATTCGCGATACTGGCATACATGGGTAAAAACCTGCCCGGTGCTATTGTGGCGACGCCAATTAAAGCTGGAGAGTTACCGCGTTGGGCATTGGCGCAAAGGCTTTCAACCGCGCCGCAGCAGATTGATGTTAAGCATGCTGATAGCAAATTCTCATTAGCCGGCGTACAAATGAAGTTTTCTTCATCGCACTGTGATGGGCGATACCATATTGATCACGACGCCAATGAAGACTCATGGATCATAAAAACGCCCTCAACCGTACATAAAGGGGTGCCTCTCAACGAGTTTACATGTATGACGCTCGCTGCGCAGGCCGGCGCCGTGGTTCCCGAAAGACGTTTGATCAATGTGGCTGAGTTAGAGGGGTTACCCAATATTCAGCTGCCAAACGAGCCTCTTGCGTATGGTATACAACGTTTTGATCGCGGGGCCGACGGCCGAATACATGCGGAGGATTTTGCACAGGTATTTGGCTTATATCCTTCAGATAAATATCAAAAAGTGAACTATGAGCAGTTGGGAAAAGTGTTATATCGCGAGAGCGCTAATGGGCGAGAAGACCTACAGCAGATGGCACGCAGGCTGCTGATTAATATCTTGCTCGGGAACGGCGATGCGCACTTAAAAAATTGGACGATCTGTTACCCCGATCGCATGTTGCCGCGTCTAGCACCGCTTTATGATGTGGTCTTTACGCAGCCCTATATTGAATATGACAACATTGCGTTGAAAATGGCGAAAAGCAAGCGTTGGTATGATATTGGTTTGAGCCATTTCGAACGCTGGTCGCAAGATGTGGGTGTGCCGTGGCAAATGATCAAACCGCACCTATTGGATACGATCAACCTGGCGCGAAATATGTGGCCAAATCAACTTAAGCAATTACCGATGTTAACGGAGCACAAAGCGATGCTACGTGATCATTGGAAAGCCCTGCACGAGGACTTCACCATCGGTTCATGATCCAGTCAAACCGGGCGCTAAATCGGCGCCTTCTTACCCTTATTTTTTGGCTATTTAAAAATAAACAATAAATACAGCTAGTTAAGGAATCCCTTTTTTAACAAGGGTAAAAGGCCATTTTTGTCCTAACAGCCTGTTGTCACTGACGATTATTAAGTTATTCTATTGTTCACTGCCGCATAGGCAGCTTAGAAAAGTTTGCTTGCTCATTTGCTCATTTGACCTTTGTTCACTGCCGCATAGGCAGCTTAGAAAACATCCAGCGGTAACAGAATGACATTCAAAGCGTTCACTGCCGCATAGGCAGCTTAGAAATTAATAATACAAGCTGAATGTATATCGTCACAGTTCACTGCCGCATAGGCAGCTTAGAAAACGAATTACAAACAGCACTAAAATATAATCAGGTTCACTGCCGCATAGGCAGCTTAGAAATCGCAAATATATAGACCATCTTTAACGCCTATGTTCACTGCCGCATAGGCAGCTTAGAAATAAAAATGGATGCGTACACACTCGACAAGCTGGTTCACTGCCGCATAGGCAGCTTAGAAAAGGATAAACGCACACGATGAAACGGATAATGCGTTCACTGCCGCATAGGCAGCTTAGAAAGTCGCCAAGGGCTGACAAGGGGACAGGAAGCATGTTCACTGCCGCATAGGCAGCTTAGAAACATCACGAATTACAAACGGCGCTAAAGTATAAGTTCACTGCCGCATAGGCAGCTTAGAAAAAGCGGAAATGACGGCCAACCTGCGCAAACTGGTTCACTGCCGCATAGGCAGCTTAGAAATTACCGCTTTGCAGATAAAACCGCGCATGGACGTTCACTGCCGCATAGGCAGCTTAGAAAATATGCTCGTTGGGCGAGTAGCGGCCATAGTTGTTCACTGCCGCACAGGCAGCGTAGGTGACACAAGCCCCAACACTATGTTGGATAGGGGACATTGCCAACGGGCGCCTTTCACGATCGAGGTTAATCGTTGGCCTTAATGTCGGAGGCGCGCAGTCCGCTTGGGTAATACATGACAGACATCGCACTGGCGCTTGTCCGACCTACACACCATTTTAATATCGGCGGTGCCATTGGCGTACATTGGTTATCGGAATAGCCACTTTTGGCCCGATAATACCATTGGCGTAGGTGACACAAGCCCCAGCACGGTGTTGGATAGATGCACATTGCCGACGGGCGCCTGTCACGATCGAGGTTAATCGTTGGCCTCAATGTCGGAGGCGCCAGTTGCACTGCGCGCGGTGCAAATCACACCTAGCTTGTACGATCGAGTTAGCGCTTCTCCGACCTACGCACAGGCAGCTTAGAAAGGATTGAATGAGAAGTCTTATGTGTGCTGCTGTAAATCCAACGTTGTTCGGCTGAATCAATATGAGTCAAAAAGTTGGGAGTCACTTACAAAAAGCGCTATATTCATTATTCATATTTATGAATAAGTGCGATAGTTATGGCAACAACAAGTTTAAGCTTAGGGGAGCACTGGGAAGTGTTTATTAAAAACGAGGTAGCAAGTGGCCGGTACGGCTCTGCTAGCGAGGTTGTTCGTGATGCATTACGCACGCTTGAGGAACGCAAAACCAAACTGGATGTGTTGCGCGCACATCTTGATGAGGGGGCTCAACAGGCAGCCAGTGATACGTTTGTCGATGACTTTTCAATGGATGAACTGATTAACGACTTGGACACAGAATCTTGACGGCGAGCCAAACAAAAAAGCAGGTTCGTATTACGCCCAGAGCACGTGATGATCTTAAAAATATTGGTCGTTACACTGAGCGTAAACGGGGAAAAGCACAGCGTAACACTTATTTAAAGCGCCTAGCTACGCGGTTTAACTGGCTAGCAGAGAACCCGCAACTAGGCCAGCATAGAACAGACATTGAAGACGGATACTATTGCTTTCCTGAAGGACAACATCTTGTCTTTTATCTTATCCGACGCCATGCAATTGATATCATTGGTGTTCCTCATAAAGAAATGGACATTATTAACCATTTCACTATTGGTTAGTGCGCACATTGTGATTGATAACTACTGACATACGCACTACTAATGCGATCTTACTTCAAATTCTTTGCTATGTTCACTGCCGCACAGGCAGCTTAGACACTGAAAATAATTGTTTTTTTATGTCAGTTCATTGTTAGCGGTCGTGGCATCGAGGAATTAGGGGATGGTTAAAGGTCAATAAAAGCGTATGACTAGCAATGACCATATACGTCAATTTGACGCATGTTTATAGCCAAAGTTAAGCTTGCAATTGCATGCTTTTGCATAGCTAAGCAGGGTTTTAAGGGTTGGATTACCTTTCCCTTTTTCAAGTCGAGAAATATTGCCTTCTTTCGTCCCCATACGTTCTGCAACCTGCTGTTGAGTTAGCCCGGCCTGCTTACGCATACTGAGTAACATATCGATCAACTCAAACTCAGGCGTCAATTCATCGTATGCTTGTTTCACGTCTGGGTTTTGCAATGCTTTCGCTTTTAGTGCTTGTAGGCTATTCACTTTTCACCTCTTTCATACGCCCTGTTGCCAATGCTAAGTCGTTCTTTGGTGTCTTTTGGCTTTTCTTCACAAATGCATGAAGGACATAGATGTTGGGGCCGTCTAAATAGCAGAATAGACTGCGTCCGATCCCTTCTTTTGCTTTGGCACGAATTTCAAACAGGCCGTTACCTATTGATTCTGTGTGAGGAGGACCTAAGTTTGCGCCATGTTTTTCTATTAGTTAAAGCAGCTTGAGCATTCGCGCTTGAATCTTAGGAGGCATGTTGAGAATGCTCTCTTCCACGCCTGGGTAAAAAACAATGTTCCAGTTCATCTCTTACTTCTTTTTATCATATATGATAAGTTTTTATGGGTCAAAATCCACTTATCATACCGAGTAATCTCGAGCAATCTTGGCTGATTAGTATTATCTGGTTCGCATAACAATCGCACAGACATCAGAATGCGATCTTCCTTCAAACCCTAAACTGTGCCTTGTTTCACGGGCATGCGTTGCTATTTTTGTTACCTTGCCAATGCTTGTGAGTGATCTGCTTGGTCACTCGGACAATCACGAAAGGGACACCCATGGACGATCTCTCGCCCTCGGATCTTAAAACCATCCTTCATTCTAAACGCGCCAATATGTACTACCTCGAGCATTGCCGTGTGATGCAAAAAGATGGGCGTGTGTTGTACTTGGCGGAGGCGAAACGCGAAAACCTCTACTTTAATATCCCCATTGCCAATACCACGGTGTTGTTGCTCGGGACTGGCACATCAATCACTCAAGCGGCGATGCGTATGCTCTCGCAAGCGGGCGTGCTGGTTGGCTTCTGCGGAGGTGGCGGTACACCACTGCATATGGCAACTGAGGTTGAGTGGTTTACACCGCAAAGCGAGTATCGACCTACTGAATATCTACAAGGGTGGTTGTCATTTTGGTTTGATGATCAAAAGCGATTGGACGCTGCGCGAACTTTTCAGCTGGCACGCCTGAGTTACTTAAAGCAGGTCTGGCAAGTGAGCCGTGAGCTCAAGCTTGAAGGGTTTGATGTCGCCGAATTGGCCGGGGCACTCGATACCTTTGTGGCGCGAACTGACAAAGCCAGCAAGCCGGCGGATTTATTGCTTACCGAAGCGCAGCTCACCAAAGCGCTCTACAAACACGCGGCGAACCGTACTCAGAAAAGCGGTTTTAAACGCCAGCATGAGGCCGACGATCTCGCCAATCGCTTTTTAAATCATGGCAATTACTTAGCCTATGGCTTGGCGGCGAGTTGTTTATGGGTGCTTGGGATCCCGCCCGGATTTGCGGTGATGCATGGCAAAACCCGTCGCGGCGCGCTGGTGTTTGATGCCGCGGACTTAATCAAAGATGCCATCGTGCTGCCTTGGGCGTTTATATGCGCTAAAGAAAACGCCACCGAACAAGAGTTTCGCCAGCAAGTTCTACAAGCCTTTATTGAACACAAAGCGATGGACTTTATGTTCAACACCATCAAAGCCATTGCGCTGCAAGATGATTCCGACGATGAGATGACGGAGCCGCAACGATGATGGTGACCTTTATTTCTCAGTGCGAGAAAAAGGCACTGAAGAAAACCCGCCGTGTGCTCGATGCCTTTGCCAACCGAATAGGTGATAACACCTGGCAAACACTGATCACCGAAGATGGCTTAAACACGGTGCGAAAAATGCTGAGCAAAACCGCCAGCCGCAGCACCGCGGTCAGTTGTCATTGGATTCGTTCGAGAACTCATAGCCAACTCGTGTGGATTGTGGGTAATCGCCGCAAATTTAACTTAGAAGGCAATGTACCGGTTAATCGTACTGAGCAGGACCTTAGCCACAAAGAATGGGAGCAGGGCTGGCAGCTTAATGAGGTGATTGTGCTGGCAACGGCCATGGCGGGATTGTTTCATGATTTTGGGAAAGCCAATGCGTTGTTTCAGCAAAAGCTTCGCGGCCAAACAGTACACCAAGGTGAACCGTATCGCCATGAGTGGGTGTCGTTGCGTTTATTCGAGGCGTTTGTCAAAGGCAAGGCGGATCAGCAATGGCTTGATGAACTTAGCGAGCTTACGCCTGAAACCGCCGTCGAGCATGAAGCTGCGCTACTGGCGCAACTGTTTACTGAAACGGACGGCTATCAACCTGTCTTTGATGACTTATCGCCATTTGCACGTATCGTGGCTTGGCTTATTGTCTCGCATCATCGGTTGCCCGTGAACTATGATGCCGACAAGGCGCCAGTTGAGCTCTCGCAAATCGACCAATGGCTTCGCCGTTGCTTTGGTAGTCACTGGAATGCGCCTAACGCACTTGACCTCGCCAAATATGATCCGCAAGCGCTTGCCGATAACTGGCGTTTTCCCGATGGCACCCCGTTTTTAAGCCAGCCTTGGCAACAAAAAGCGTGTCAATTGGCACAGCGTGCCCGCCAATATCCGTGGAGCGCTCATGGACAAGTTGATTGGTTATCGCAGCGGTTTGTCAGCCATATGGCACGTTTATCATTAATGCTAGCGGATCATTATTACTCGTCACTGCCACTGGAGAAATCCAAGCCCAAATGGCGCGATCGCCATTACGCACCGATTGCTAATACAGATCAGTCTCAAGGCAAACGCAAAAACGCGCCGCCTAAACAACAGTTAGATGAGCACAATATCGGTGTGGCCATTGATGCGAGACGCTTTGCAGAGAATTTACCCTCACTTAAATGGACATTACCGGCGATTGCTCAGCACCGCCGTTTTAGCCAAGGCGCCGAACAAGAAAAGTATCGCTGGCAAGATATCGCTTATCGGAAAACCAAAACTATAGCTACTCAGTCGGAAAGGCAGGGATTTTTCGGCATTAATATGGCGTCGACAGGTTGCGGGAAAACCATCGCCAACGCGCGCATTATGTATGCGTTATCGGACCCTTGGCAGGGGTGCCGTTTCTCGGTGGCGCTGGGGCTGAGAACACTTACCTTGCAAACCGGCGATGCGTATCGCGACTTGCTAAAACTTGGCGATGACGAGTTGGGCGTGCTCGTTGGCTCGCAAGCGATCCAGCGTTTACACGAGGCGCAAAATACGTCACATCAGTCTTCCGGCGGCAGTGAGTCTACCGAAGATTTTCTCGAGCAACTGTTTATTAGCTACGAAGGGCAAATATACGATGGCCGGTTGAAACACTGGCTAAGTAGTCAGCCTAAGCTGGAGAAATTGGTCAGTGCGCCGGTGTTGGTGAGCACGATTGATCATCTGATGCCCGCCACTGAAAGCCTGCGCGGCGGCCATCAAATTGCGCCTATGTTGCGTTTACTCAGTACTGACTTAGTCCTTGATGAGCCCGACGATTTTGGTCTTGAAGACCTACCGGCGCTGTGCCGCTTGGTGAACTGGGCAGGCATGTTAGGGTCACGGGTGCTGCTCTCATCGGCCACCTTGCCGCCTTCGTTAGTAAAAAGCTTGTTTGATGCCTATCGCGCGGGCAGGGCGCAGTTTAATCATGCCCAGTTTGGTGACAGCGCGACGACAAACGGCGCTGACGGTGCGCCTGTGATTTGCGGCTGGTTTGATGAATTTACCAGCGAGATCCAAACGGTTACGAGCAAAACCGATTACGTGACTTATCACCGTGAATTTGTCGCCAAGCGCGTTAAGCGATTAGAGGGCGAGCAACAGGTGCTACGCAAAGGGAAGACGGTAGACACCTCCGCGATTACCTCTTTAGTAGTCCCCCCAACACCCAGCGAACCTAACCTCGATTTTGGGCCGCTAGCGCAACTTATCCATACCCATATTCATCAGCTGCACCATGCGCATCACCAAACTCATGCATCCGGCAAAACAGTGTCGATAGGCGTGGTGCGCATGGCCAATATAGATCCGATGGTAGCGCTGACCCGCGCGCTGGTGCAAATCTCGCCAGATCCGGATCATGCGCTCTTTGTTTGCCCGTACCACTCCCAGTTTCCGCTGGCGCTGCGGTCTTATCGAGAGAGCCGCCTCGATGCGGCGTTAAATCGCCATGATGAAGCGGCGATTTTCGAACAGCCGGAGATTCGCCATGCCATTGAACACTGTGATGCCAACCATTTAATGTTTGTGGTGGTGGGCACGGCGGTGGTGGAAGTCGGACGCGATCACGATTACGACTGGGCCATTGCCGAGCCGAGTTCAATGCGTGCCTTAATTCAGTTGGCGGGGCGGGTACAACGTCACCGCCAGCAAGCGCCGGCGACCGCCAATATTCATGTGCTCGAGCAGAACGTCCGTGCGTTAAAAGGCAAGCATCCCGCTTATTGTAAGCCCGGCTTTGAAAGCGCGGCTATCCCGCTCGAAAAAGGTTACAAGGTCACGCTTGATGAAGGGCTGACTGCAATTTCCGCCACGCCGCGCATTCAGGAAATCCCCAAGCTGGAAAAATCGGCCTTTATATTTGCTTCGTCGGCAAAAAGAGCGGCCAAGCCGGTGAGCCACTGGGGCGTGCAGGAGCACCGTGCGTTGCGCTTTACGCTAGAACTCACGGGCGGGGAAAAGTATCAGTCTGATTTTTTCCGAACCGGTAAGGAAGCCGAGCTTTGGTGGAATGAAACACTTGTCAGTCAAGCCGCTGGGCTACGTTCCCCCGGTAAATATGCCAGTTGGAGCGGCGAACTGATCCGGCGCACCCCGTTTCGTCACAGTCAACGCCAAGAAAGCTTTGTGCTGGCTTATAACGACGATGACACGCTAGATTGGCAGCAGTTAGATACCTCATGTTATCCCTACCAATACGACGATCAATCATATCGTTTTAACCCCGTCGAAACGTCCATGGCAGCCGGTTGCCACTGGTGGTTTGACGTTAATCCTGAAGCTGTTTATCAGTACTTTGCTGATCAATTGGGATGGCCGGTTAAAAAAGCGAGCCAGCATTTGGGCGAAATACGTCTCGCGGCTGAGCGAGAAGGCCAAAACATCACTTGGTGTTGGCATCCACAGCTGGGTGCTTTTCGGGAATAAAAAGAGGGCAACGAGAGTTGCCCTCTGAAAGAAGCTGCCTATGCGGCAGTGTAACTGTTTGATAACTATTATAATTTCTAAGCTATCGATGCGATAGAGTTAGCAGTATAACGGACTTTTGTTCCCGAGCTCAAATCTGACCTTGATCACCATTCATGGTTTTTAAATTTGATAACTATTATAAGGTTGTTGATGTGTTCTTCTTATGGCGATAAGCTAGACACTGTTGTCTTGAAGGATAAAGGAAGCGCTTATGGAACACAGCCTATATGATGCGCTGCTCGAGTATATTGAACAGCGTAAGCAGGCGAAGCTTGAGCCCTTGCAAAAGGCGCGCGATAAGGCCTTAAAAGCCGCCGTCAGCCAAGAGCAAGAGGCGATTGCTAATGCCGATTATGCGGAAAAAGCCGCGCCGATCGAAGCGAAGTATGAGCCAATTCAATGGGTCACAGACGCCGCGAAGCGAGCCAAGCAAGTTAGCCTCGCCACGCATTGCCCCAAATTTGTTCATAGCGATGCCAGAGCGAGCAGCATGCTAGTCACTGAGATCGATAAGAGCGAGTCTCGCTACCTCACCAGCTATTCGCTGACCGATAAAGCCATTGATGCTGTCGGCAATGCGGCTGCGTTGGATGTGGCGCGTTTTTTAAAAATCACCGTCGCGGGTGAGTCGCTCATTTCTCAGCTGCAAGCCGGTTATATCAACGCGCTTAAGCCACTCACGGATGACGCCACTTTGTTAGATACTTGGCGTGCAGGTTTTTCACTGGCGCTAGGCGATCAGGTGTTATCAGCTCATAACTTGATTAAGCAAGCCTACTTTCCGGTTGAGGAAGATGAGTATCACCTGCTTTGCCCGCTATATTCATCGAGCCTTGCGCACACACTGTACACCAAGGTGCGCGCAACACGGTTTGGAGAGAGAGTCAAAGCGATTCGCGAGGCGAAGAGCAAACAGTATTACCATCCAGAGCCGTTACAAGCGTTTCCGCGTACCGTTAAACAAACCTTTGGCGGCTCTAAACCGCAAAACGTGTCACAGCTTAATAGTGAGCGTCATGGCGAGGGTTTTTTACTCAATGCCGCCCCGCCAAGCTATCAGCAGCAGCCGGAGGATCCAAGCAAGCAAACCAGCATCTTTAATCGCCGTTTAGCCTACCAAGCCAGTCATTTGCTTCACGATTTTCGCGCCTTTCTGGCAAGCCTTACCGAACGGGATCGTAACTTTGCCACCCGTTATCGGCGCGACCATGACTTTATTCTGCCACTCACTGACTTGGTGTTTGACTATGCCGCGCGGGTTCAGCAGCAAGTTCCAGCCGGTTGGAGTCAAGGCACTGATGATCAAGCATGCCGACTAAAACGTGAACATGCACTTTGGCTGGATGTGTACAACCCCGACGATCAATTTCAGCGAGAGCGTGACGCACAAGCGTGGCTGGACACTGTTGCCTCTGATTTTGCTGCTTGGTTACTGCGCCAGCTCGAGGACAAACAACACTACCTGCTTGGTGATACGGAGTTCAATTACATCCGCAAAGTATTCCTAACCCAACTCAAAGCGTTTGAGCGCGACACGCCTCAGTTTGAGGAGAACCGATAATGGCACAGTATTTATTGCTTAAGCACATTGAGGTGCAAAACGCGAATGCGATCGCAGGGCTGACTTATGGTTTTCCAGCGATCACGCACTTTCTTGGCTTTGCCCATGCGCTATCACGTCAACTCCCTGATGCCTTGGGATTGCGATTAGGTGGCGTGACCGTGGTCAGCCATAAAAACAATGTTCATGTGCGGCAGCCCACAGGGTGGGGTGACTATGTTTTTGCCTTAACCCGCAATCCGGTCACCGCCAAAGGAGAAACAGCGCCGATCAATGAAGAAGGACGCATGAACATGCAAGTCTCTTTACTGGTTGAGGTTGAGGGACTGATTGCCGGTGACAAAGCCGCGGCAGCACAATTGATCGCGGAAGTGAAAGATTTAGCGCCTCAGCGACGGCTCGCGGGTGGGCAAATCTTGACCATTGGCGAGGTTGAATTGCTCGCGGATGCAAGCATGCAGAAAAAAGCGTTGCGCCGCCTCATGCCGGGCTTTGTCCTTTGCGACCGACATGATTATCTCGCCCAATATCATCAACAGCTATTGCAACATAATGCGCAAGCCAGCTTATTTGATGCGTGGTGTGAGTTTGCCATGTTGACGTACCACGCTGTCGCTGATGATGAACACGTACCTGACGACGATAACCCACCCATTCCGGCGCAATGGCAACGCGTGCCCAAACCTAAGCCAGGATATTTGGTGCCGATCATGACGGGCTACCGCGCGATTTCCCCGTGTTATGCCGCAGGTGAGGTCGCCAATGTGCGCGATCCGGAGGTACCGGTAAGCTTTGTGGAAGCGGCATACAGCGTAGGTGAGTGGCGCAGCGTCCACCGCCTTAAGGATATCGACGACGCATGCTGGCGTTATCACGGTGAGCATCCTTGGTATCTTGCCCGTGTGACGACAGCGACGCATGCCGAACCCATTGAACCTGACGTTGTGCCCACAACCGATGACGACACTGACTTTGACCCCGACTTTTTGTAATTAAGGAGATTTCATCATGGCTGATAAAAAACTGACTACCCCTTCCGTGCTTGCCTTTGAAGCGAAACTGGTACCTTCCGATGCACTAATGTATGCGGGGAACTGGGAAAAAGGCGATTGGCAATCCATTCAAGTGGGAGAGAAATCGGTGCGAGGCACGATTTCGAACCGCTTAAAAGCGGCCACTGCCAATGATCCCGCCAAGCTGGATGCGGAAGTATCTAAAGCCAACCTGCAAACGGTCGATATTGCAGCGCTACCGCATGATGCCGATACGCTCAAAGTGGCTTTTTCGCTGCGTGTGCTCAGTGGGCTGCATGTGCCGTCAACCTGTAACAATCCAAACTATCAGCAAGCGCTGGCTGATAAAGTGCGTGACTATCAATCAGAAACCGGTTTTAAAGAGCTGGCGCAACGTTACGCGCACAACATTGCCAATGGGCGTTTTTTGTGGCGCAACCGTGTCGGTGCCGAGCAAGTCAAGGTGGTGGTCACCGCAGGCGAGAAGCAATTTAGCTTTGATAGCTACGAATTTAGCTTGCATGATTTTGACGCGCACCCAGATGTCACTGCGCTAGCAGAGGTGATCCAGTATGGCCTGACAGAAGCGCATGCGCTTATTCATGTTGAAGCCTACTGCCAACTGGGCGAAGGGCAAGCGGTCTATCCCTCTCAAGAGCTGGTGATGGGCGGCGGTAAAGGCGATAAAAGCAAGTTCTTATATCAATTAGATGGCCAAGCCGCGATGCACTCACAAAAAATCGGCAACGCGCTGCGCACTATTGATACTTGGCATCCTGCCTATGACGAAGTGGGCGCAATCGCTATTGAACCTTATGGCTCGGTGACTAACCGCGGGGCGGCGTATCGTCAGCCCAAAGAAAAGAACGACTTTTACAACTTGCTCGATGGATGGATGTTAAAAGACAAAACCCCAACGCTCGAGCAGCAGCATTACATTATGGCGATGCTGATCCGCGGCGGCGTGTTTGGCGCGTAAGGAGGCACAATGCAGTATTACATTGATATCACCTTGTTGCCCGACACCGATATTTCGGCAGATTTTCTATGGCACAAGGTGTTTCAGCAAGTGCACATTGCTTTAGCGGAAAACAAAATTGGACCGAATCAATCGGCCATTGCGGTGGGGTTTCCGGATTACCGCCAAGGTGATTTTCCACTCGGTCATCGGTTGCGCCTGTTTGCGCGAACTGAGGTGGCATTTGAGCAGCTTAATATTCAGCGATGGCTGTCACGCCTGACCGATTATGTGCATATCAAAGCCGTTAAGCCGGTGCCAGACGGGGTGAAAGACTATGCCTACTTCAAACGTTGGAACTACAAATCGCCGCAGCGACTGTATAAAAACCTCGATCGGCGCGCGGCCGCGATTGCCAGCAAAAATGGTTACGATGAGGAAGAAGTAAAGCGTCGTTTGTTGGAAAACATTAAAACGGACGACAAACGCTGGTCACTGCCTTTTATTCAAGTGACCAGCCTGTCGAGCCAAAAACGAGAAGGGCAGCCAAATACCGAGTTCGCCTTGTATATCGAGCGGGAACTCACCAAACAGCCGCCTAATAATGACCAACCATTCACCTGTTATGGGTTAAGCAGACGAGAGCCCGACCAGCAAAGTGCGGTGCCGTGTTTTTGAGGGGGAAACCCCTCTTTACCCCTTCTTTTTTGGCTCTTAAAAAATAAACAGAAAATACAGTCACTTACAGCAGGTGCTTTTTAACAAGGGTAAAAGTCCATTTTTATCCTAACGGCCTGTTGTACCTGACGATTGTTACGTTATTCTATAGTTCACTGCCGCACAGGCAGCTTAGAAATAACGGAATCGCAAATGGCATGGCGCTTACTCGTTCACTGCCGCACAGGCAGCTTAGAAAGTTACCATAAAAATCGTCACTATATGTGTCGTGTTCACTGCCGCACAGGCAGCTTAGAAAGTTCCAGCGCCATCTTTTGGAATTGGGCTTCAGTTCACTGCCGCACAGGCAGCTTAGAAATAAAGGCTGGATCTGGAAAGGCATCACGCTTTGTTCACTGCCGCACAGGCAGCTTAGAAAGGTACCCAACGTGATAGCGGTAACGGTTTTAGGTTCACTGCCGCACAGGCAGCTTAGAAAACCACAAAATCCTGCTAAAAATCGGCGCTTTCTGTTCACTGCCGCACAGGCAGCGTAGGTGACACAAGCCCCAGCAATATGTTGGATAGGGGACATTGCTAACGGGCGCCTGTCACGATCGAGGTTAATCGTTGGCGCCGATGTCGGAGGCGCGCAGGCCGCTTGGGTAATAGATGTCTGACATTGCACTGGCGCTTGTCCGACCTACGCACAGGCAGCTTAGAAATTGAATGGGCGCTTGGGTGCCGGTGTGCTCTGGTTCACTGCCGCATAGGCAGCTTAGAAAAGTGTCTGTGTTCACGCTGTGTTTCTTGTTTCGTTCACTGCCGCACAGGCAGCTTAGAAAGCACCGATATTCGTTCATGAACGCGCGCTTGTCACGGTTGAGGTTAATCGTTGGCGCCGATGTCGGAGGCGCGCAGTCCGCTTGGCTAATAGATGGTTGACATCATACTGGCGCTTGTCGACCTACGTGAACGTTAACGTCGGTGGTGCCATTGGCGATGCTGCCTGTCTGGCTTTTTCATTGAAATGACTAGTTTAATGTATCTCTTAGCCACTTAACTTTATGGCCCTACATTAATCATTGCGTTTATTTTTATCGAGTAATCAAAAACTAATTGATATCGAGACTTTTCCTGTCCAGCTTTTTTTAATTGATGGCGAGAATCTATTCTACGATCAAACGGTAGCGGCATTTTGGTCGATGTTGTCTGTTGTTGAGTGGCAGGAGTTGGATATGAACATCAATAACACCATGAAGTTAGTGTTCTTTATTATTGGGGCAGGGATTGTCGTTAGTTTTATAACTATTATTCAACTCAACGGCCTGATGAATAAAGTCGATGAAATGGCTCAGGTGCGATATGAATCGTACCAAACGGCCGATGAATTAAGGCAAAGCTCTGATGATTTAACCCGTTTGGGTAGAACGTATGTGGTGACGGGAGATGAAAAGTACGAAAAGATGTACATGGATATCCTCGCTATTCGCAACGGAGAGAAACCTCGCCCTGAAGATTATCACACCATTTATTGGGATTTAGTCTTAGATTATGGGCAAAAGCCAAAACCTGATGGAGAGAAAATCGCGTTAAACCAGCGTATGCAGGCGCTTGGTTTTACGGAGAAAGAGTTTGATTTTCTTAAAAAAGCTCAGGCTAACTCTGATGGATTGGTGAATATGGAAGTGAAAGCCATGAATGCGGTCAAAGGGCTTTATCCGGACAGTAGCGGTAACTATACCGTTCGCSGCGAGCCAGATAGGCAAATGGCGATCGACTTATTACACAGCCCGCAATATCACCAAGAAAAAGCAAAGATCATGAAGCCTATCGAGCGTTTTTTTGTGGCATTGGAAACACGAACCAATGCGCAATTTAATCAGGCGGCGGCTAGCGTGAAAAAAACCGTTTTCATTGGCAATATTTCGTTAGCCGTTGTGGTTGTGATTGCTGTACTGGGTTATGTGGTCACTAAGCGTAATGTTGTTAACCCCATTGATAGAATGGCATCTACCCTTAAAAGCGTTGATGACAACTCAGATCTAACGTTGCGTGTTGATGATAGTAAAAATAATGAAATTGGCACGATTGGTAGCACGGTAAATAAAGTTATCACTAGCTATTCGTCGACCATTGAAAAAATCAATACTGTTAACCGTATGATTTCCCAGATCACAGATAGCTTGGTGAACATCACGGATAAAAACGCTAAGGTGTCGAGCCAGCAGAATCAGGAATTGGAAATGGCTGCGACCGCGATGGAAGAAATGACCTCTGCATTATCAACGGTCGCGGAAAATACGTCGATGGCGGAAAAATATGCGGGCAATACCGAGCAAGAAACTGGTTCGAGTAAAGAGGTGTTTGACAAAACAATGCTAGAATTCGGTAGCTTGGAAACGGAGTTCAAGAAAACCTCGGAAGTCATTCAAGAATTAGCTGATGAGTCGACCAATGTTGGTAATGTTTTGGACGTGATTAAAGACATCGCTGAGCAAACAAACTTGTTGGCCCTGAATGCGGCTATCGAGGCGGCACGTGCAGGTGACCAAGGCCGCGGCTTTGCGGTGGTGGCGGATGAAGTTAGATCACTCGCACAGCGCACGCAAAAGTCGGCTGGCGAAATAGAGGAAATGATCGGTGGTCTGCAAGGTAAAGCCGAGCAGTCGACACAAACTATTCGTATTAATGCTGAAAAGATCTCATCCACGCGTGAGAATATGACCACGGCGAATGACGCCTTGGGGACAATCAAAGAGTCGGCAATAGAAATACATCGCCTCAATACCTCGATTGCCTCAGCGACCGAAGAGCAGCTGTCTGTCAGTGACGAAATTTCTGGCAACTTATCGAATATAAAGAACTTGTCGAGTGATATGAATGAGGCAATTGAGCAATTAGGCCCGATTGTCTCTAACTTGAAAGAGAATGTTGACTCGCTCAGTGGCGCTATTCGACATATTCGCACGGAATAGCCGCACTTTGGGCTGCTTGCCTGGGTCAGGCAAGCAGCCATTCACCCTGAGGGAGTACGGTGTCTATGTAGAGCGCGCTCTCACGGTCATCTGATTTCTAAGCGGGCGCGAAACTAAACACTCGCGCGTCTTCTAAAGAGACGATGCCCCATTGCATTGAACAATGCGCCAGAGACAATTAACCCGCCACCGATATATGTCCAGATCGAGGGCACTTCGTTAAATATCCATACCCCAATTAATGTCGAGAACACGATTTGAATATAGGCGTAGGCAGAGGCTTGTCCCGCTTGTTGGGTTTGCATCGCTTTAGTTAAGCCGTATTGGCCAACTTGGGTAAAGATGCCGACTAAGACCAACAGCAAGGTCAGTGACAGGCTGGGCAGTACAAAAGACGGCCACATCAGCACGGTGGAAACCGGTAAGGCGATCATGGGGAAATACAAGATGATCACTGAGCTGTCTTCGGTGCGACTGAGTTTGCGCACAATCACATAGGCAATCGAGCTGCCGAATGCGCCCATTAACGCCACTACCACGCTAAAGGTAGGAAGCGCATCGTCAATGGATGCATTGAGGTTAGGTTGCACCATAATATAGAGCCCGGTTAAACACAGGGCGATACACACTAACGTCGCCCCTTGTAAACGCTCTTTGAGCAGCACGAGCCCTAGGATGGCGGTAAATACTGGGTGGGTGTATTGCAACACGGTGGCTTCGGCGAGTGGCAGCGTCGTTACCGCATAATACACACACATCAATGCAATAGTTCCCAACACGCCGCGCAGTAAAAGTAACGGTTTGTTGTTGCCCCAAGGTGATAGGCCTTTGCGTCTGACATCGGAATAACTGATGATTAGCGAGACCAAGGCTCGCGATGCCACAATCTCAAACACTGGGATGCCGTTGATGCTGACATATTTCACACAGGCCGACATGAGCGCGAACCCGAGTGCAGAGAGGAGCATATAGCGGATCCCGATGGGGATCGCAGAGAGAGAAAAGGTAGGCATAATCACACGGCGTTGAACAATAAGGCGGATATGATAACGCGTCTCGATGCTTTTTTCTTGCCGGTTTGTTAAATAAACACGCGACCCTCAAGGCCGCGCGTGGAAAGCGAGTGTGAGGTTAGGGCCAAAGTTGGGTAAGGGAACTGAGCAACCCTTGACTGGCACCTTGTTGCCCAAGGTACTCAAGCACAATGGGCACAAATTGTTGAAGCGTTGCAGGGTCAATCCCGAGCTGCTGTGTGACGTCGTATAATGCACTGATGGAGCTAATGCCGCTGCTGACGCCTGAACCGCCAAGTAGCGAAGACAGTGATGTTAAATCGGGGCGGAGATTGGCAAGCTCTTGTTGGTTGTTACCGGTGAGGTTATTAGCTGCCATCGCTAACAATGCACTGGCGCCGCCGGCGGCTTGCGTTGAACTTACATCCACTTGGTCGGTAATCGACTGGACAAGGGGAGATTGGCTGGCCTGGTCATCCGCGAATTGCGTCGCCATTTGCGTCATCACATCGGTCGTTTTATCGCCTTGGCCGAACAGTGCGTAGCTTGGTGTTGCGAAAATAAGATTTGAGAGCGTCAGAAAGGTCGCCGCGTATTTCATCATGATCATCCATTAAGCAGAAAAGAGAACCGTGATCTAGGTATAGCGAGGATCGCCGCTGAAATAAAGCACCTCAGCGGCAAAGTGTTGGCGAGTCTCAGCGTTAAGCCACGGCACGCACTTTTTCTAGATGGGCGAGGTACTCATCGTAACTGCCATTAAAGTGGATCAATTGCTGATCTTTTATCTCAATAATGTCGGTCGCCAGTGAGGAAACAAATTCACGGTCGTGGCTGACAAAAATTAAGGTGCCAGGGAATTGCTCTAGCCCTTTGTTGAGAGATTCGATGGCTTCCATATCCATGTGGTTAGTCGGCTCATCCATCACAATCACATTGATATCTTGCATCATCAATTTGCCAAACATCAGGCGGTTTTTCTCACCCCCTGAACAGCTTTTGGCTTTTTTATTCACATCATCAGCCGAAAACAGCAAGCGGCCTAAAATACCACGAACCATCAAATCATCGTGCTTGGCCGTACGCCACTGCGACATCCACTCAAACACGGTGAGATCGTTATCAAACTCAGCGCTGTTATCTTGCGCACAGTAACCAATGGATGCGTTCTCTGACCATTTTATCGTGCCCTCGCTTTGCGCAAGCTCACCGACCAAACAGCGTAGCAGCGTTGATTTACCCACCCCGTTTTCGCCAATAATGGCGAGACGCGAGCCGGCTTCCAGTAAGAAGTGGCCACCGCGGAACAGGGTCGAATCGTCAAAGGCATGGCCTACCTCGCGCAATTCGACCGCTTGACGATGCAGCTTTTTACTTTCAGTAAACTGGATGTAAGGGTGCACGCGACTGGATGCTTTGACTTCATCAAGTTGGATTTTTTCCATGCGTTTCGCGCGAGAGCTGGCCTGTTTGGCTTTGGAGGCATTGGCCCCAAAACGGTTAACAAAGTCTTGCAGCTCACTCAGTTCGGCTTCTTTTTTGGCATTGCTGGCCAGTAATTGCTCGCGTGCCAAGCTAGATGCTGCGATAAAGTCATCGTAGTTGCCGGGGTAAACACGAAGCTCACCAAAATCGATATCGGCCATGTGTGTACACGTGGCGTTCAAGAAGTGACGATCGTGCGAAATAATGATCATGGTGCACTGGCGCTGCTGAAGCTCACCGGCCAACCAGTTGATGGTGTGAATATCCAAGTTGTTGGTTGGCTCATCCAACAGCAAAATATCAGGATTGGCGAACAGCGCTTGCGCGAGCAGCACGCGTAGCTTCCAGCCCGGTGCGACTTGCGACATCAAGCCAAAATGCAGCTCTTCGGCAATACCCGCTTGTAGCAGAATGTCGCCCGCGCGGCTCTCGGCGGTGTAACCGTCCATTTCGGCGAACTGGCTTTCTAGTTCCGCCACGGCCATACCGTCTTCTTCGCTCATTTCCGGCAGAGAATAAATGCGCTCTCGCTCTTGCTTGATTTCCCACAGCTTGCGGTCACCCATCATCACCGTATCAATCACTGAATACTGCTCATAGGCAAATTGGTCCTGGCTGAGCTCGCCCAAGGTTTGTCCTGGGGTGACGGACACATTGCCTGCAGTAGGCGTGAGCGCACCACTCATGATTTTCATCAGAGTTGATTTGCCACAACCATTGGCACCGATTAACCCGTAGCGGTTTCCGTTACCAAATTTGGCAGAGATGTTTTCGAATAGCGGCTCGGCACCAAATTGCATGGTGATATTGGCGATTGAAATCAAAAGAGTTTCCTAGCGACTGTACTCAAACAAGGCCCGTATCGTTTATGACAAGCGATAAATCCACGGCCCAGCGAGGAGGGTGTAAAGATAAATACGACTGAGCGCGCATTGTACAGAAATGTGATGGAATTAACAGATTAACCTGAAGAAACCCAAGCCAGCTGGGCTGGCGTGGGGAATGTAGAGAGGCTTACAAATACCGCCCTTGAATATACTCGCGGAAGTGGGTGGGATTGAGGGTTTCGCCGGTGGCGTCTTTGAGTAGGTTATCGGTTGAGGTGGTGCTGGCGCGTTGCCAGATATGTTGGGACAGCCAATCAAAAATCGGTGACAGATTGCCGCTGGCGATAATGCCGTCCACATCCAACTGCTGACGCATCGCTTGCATTAATTGTGCGGCATAGAGGGCCCCTAGCGTATAGGTGGGGAAGTAGCCAAAGCTGCCATCGGTCCAGTGGATATCTTGCATGCAGCCGTTTTTGAAATTCCCGGCGGTGCTGAGGCCAAGGTATTGCTGCATTGCGTTGTCCCAACGGTCAGGAATATGCTCGACCTCCATCTTGCCACTGATCAGATCGCGTTCAATGTCATAGCGCAGCATAATGTGCGCGGGGTAGGTGACCTCGTCGGCGTCGACGCGGATATAGCCAGGTGATACCTGAGTGAGCACGCGGTGGAGGTTTTCGACCTGAAACGCGGGATCGTCTTGGCGGTTAAAGGCCTGCTTGGCTTGCTGACAGATTAATGTTGCGAAAGGTTCGCTGCGGGCGAGCTGCATTTCAAAAAATAGGCTTTGACTTTCGTGTACGCCCATTGAGCGTGCTTGGCCAACCGGTAAACCGGCTAGGTCTTTAGGTAGCCCTTGCTCATAACGCGCATGGCCGGTTTCATGAATCACACCCATCAAGGCGGAGGTAAAATCTTGCTCATCATAGCGGGTGGTAATCCGTATATCGGAGGGCACGCCGCCACAGAATGGGTGGGTGCTGACATCGAGGCGACCATGGGCAAAACTAAACCCAAGCTGCTTCATGATTTGCTCACCTAGGGCTTTTTGTTGCGCTTGCGGGAAGGGGCCATTAGGCGTGATGGCTGGCTGCTTGGCTTGCTTGTCGACCACGGCTTGGATAGTTTCCGGCAGCCATTGTTTGAGTGCACCAAACACTTCATCAATACGCTCTGCCGTCATCCCCAGCTCATACAAATCAAGCAGCGCATCATAAGGCGAGCAAAGCTTTTGATCGGCACGAATATGAGCTTCTTCACGCGCGAGCGCAACCACCTCTTTCAAGTTTTTGGCGAAGCCTTGCCAATCGTTGTCTTGGCGCTGCTGGCGCCAAGCATGCTCGCATTTAGCCCCAGCCAAAGACTTCGCTTTGACCAAGGTGTCGGGTAACACGCTGGCCTGCTGCCACTCGCGCTTCATCTCTTCTAGACTGGCGTGTTGCGTCGTCGTCAGTGACGAGGATTTTGCGTCCACATCTGCAAACCAATCACCCAGCTCGGGTTGAGTCAGTTGGTGATGACAATACAGCGCGAGCTCTGCCATGGCTTCGGCGCGAGCCTTGTTGCCGCCTTCTGGCATCATGGTTGCTTGATCCCAACCGCAGATTGCGGCAAGGTGCTGAAAATGCGAAAGGCGCTTAAAATGTGCTTCCAGCTTATCGAGTGGTTCCATTATCACTTCCTTGTTGACAACATTGCCGGATATTCTGGCAATTTCAGTGAGAAAAGCAAGGCAGCGCCTCTGGTTCTGCCAGCGAATGCAATAAAGGAGTTTGCAACGTCATGTATCTATTTGGGTACGGGAGTTTGATGAATCCAGCCTCACGGGCGCTAACAGGCGACTCAGGGTGGGCCTGTCCGGTGACTGTCAGTGGACTTAGCCGCCACTGGAGCAATGTGAGTGAGGCATTTATCTCACCGCTGGTGGTGCTTGAAGGGGAGGGTGAATGCAACGGGGTATTGGTAAACATTGACCCAGAATCACTGCCCGATTTTGATCGGCGCGAAGCGGGTTATCAGCGTTTACAGTTAGCCGAATCAAACATTGTTTTGCCCGAAGACGTTATCCTGGATGGTCCCGTGTATGTATACGTTGCTGATGCACGGCGTGCTCCAGATGCAGATAAGCCGATTGCGCAATCCTATGTGGATACGGTAATGGCAGGGTGTTTGCGCTATTCGACGGACTTTGCTCGCGCCTTTTTAACCACCACTCAGGGATGGGAATGCGCTTATCATAACGATCGCTCAGCGCCAAGATACCCGCGGGTGGCGGGCGTGAGTGATCAAGACAGAATCGAAATAGACCGTTTGATGCAGAACCATTTACAAGGTGTTGTCGCGCCCTCCGTCAATTTTTAATCTCGCGAGCACAATAAAACAGGCCACCGCTCAAACGGTGGCCTGTTGGGCGTTTAAGTCATTTTAAGCGCGGGTGGCGTTAATTGACTTCCACGTACACAATCTCGGGCGAGGTAACCTCAACGCGGCGGTTTTGTGCGCGTCCTTCCGGCGTGTTGTTACTGGCGATGGGATCGGCTTCGCCCTTGCCTTCGACGGTGAGTCGGCTCGCATCGATACCCGCATCCAAGAACACATCTGCCACCGCTTGCGCGCGCTCAACAGACAGCTTCTGGTTATAAGCCGCAGGGCCTTTGCTATCCGTGTGACCCACAATCGTCGCGGTGGCTTCTTCGTGGCGAAGCAAGCGGTCAACCAGCGGTTGTAATGATGCCGCCGCTTGGTCAGAGAGTGTGGCTTTATCAAAACCAAACATTTCGGTTTCGCCGGCTTCCGAGAGCACGATTGATTGTGGTTCAACCACGGGTTGTGGCTCTGGTGCAGGCTCTGGCTCTTCCATCACTGGCTCTTCAACCATCGGCTCTGGCATTGGCTCGTGGTTAGTGCGTCCAAAGTGATACGTCATACCGACAGTGACCAAATTGTTATCGACGCTTGAGAAGTAGCCATCATCCATATCGTTGATGTGCTGATATTCAAGGCGAACGTTAAGTTTTTCTGTTGCTTGGTGATCGACACCTAACGCCCCCATTAGTGACACATCGTCACGATCGCCGGCGTTGCTATTAAAGTCCCACATGGCGCCACCAAGCTTACCGTAAAGCGCCGTATCAGGTTTGAAGTGATAAGAAAATTTGGGCGCAAGTGTAAGTGCGGTCAGATCGCCCGAGGCGCCAACAGTGGTGCCTGATTGGTCAAATGCGGTATCAAAGCGGCCTAAGTAATCATAGGTGCCTTCGAGCGCAAACCAATCGTTGAAATCATACCCGGTGATAATCCCTGCGCCGAGCTCTGAATCTCCGCAATCGGTGTCAGTCACACAGCTATCTTCTAAAAACGAAGGACCAATGCGGCCACCCATATATAGGCCACTGTCTTGCTGTGCATAGGCGGTAGGTGCCACCGCGATTAATAACCCTAGGCTTGTCACTATTTTTTTCATGCCACTGTCTCCTCAGTAAGGATATGAAGAATTATTTTACGCATTTGCTGCTTGTTATAGGCTCACATTAGCTCATAGCAACTGGACTGCCAGCGGACAGCGCCAATAGCCATTGATAACGTGACACTGATCCTAGGCTAGACGCCAGCGCAGTGTAACTCAACCGGAGAAAAGGGATTTAACCTTGATTTGACGAGGTTTAACACAGGTGTCTTATCGATGGGAAAGTGCTGACACAGGCCGGACATAAGCCGGCCTGTCACTCAACAAGATTATGACTTGCGGGTTCCCGTCAGACGCTTTTGAGGGCCTTGACCACTTACGGGACGACTGACTGAGATTTCACGGCCCTTTTTCATTCCACGCTCGTAATCATCGGTCATGGCCGCCATGGCTTCTTTCAGTTGCTGCTTAAAGGTCTCGCGGTCAATATTGGCGAACTCTTTATCGATATAGCTTTTGATTTTGTCGTCGCTATCACGCGCGTCAAGCTGAGGAAGTTTATCGAGCGCGCCCTCAAGCCAGCCTGTGGTAAATGACTGTACGCGCCGCGTCACCTCTTGCGTACTGGTGCCTGTGCCTGCAAAGCTATTGCGAAACTGGCCGATATGTTCATTCATATCACGATAGACCACATCGAAGGCAAAGGCCGCAAAGATGGCACGGTCTGCATCACCAATAAACTCGGCCTGCTTTAGCCCCTTGTGATTGACGAGCACACACTCCACCCCAAACCGGCTATTGATACCGCGAATGATTTTTAAGATCGATTGGCCAATTGAAGCGGGTAATAGCTTTTCTGAGCGCGTTTTGCCCATGCTGATGAAGTCAATGTCGTCCTGGTCGAGACCATGCTTACGCATCAGCCGCTCGGCCATTTTGATCGCCTGCGCTGCCTCATTCACATTGGCGGAATTGCTGAGCTCGAGACACTTAGCAATTTTTTTGAGCGCTTTGCTTTTCGGATCTGACATGCATACTTCCCGGAAACGAACAAACGCGTATTGTATCGCGTCCGCAAGAGACAACAAAGGGTTGAAAGAATGGGTGGCTGCGTTCGGTCTTGTTGAAAGAATCAGTAATAAGGTATGAGGACGAATGAAAAGAGCGAATCGTGTCATTGGCGCGCTAGTGGTGGTTGTGGTTGCGGTGATCAATGCCGAGGTGGGCCGCCGTGTGATTAATCAATGGATTGATCCGGCCAGTTACATTGGCCTTTGGTTGTTATCTGCCGCCGTCATGGCGTTGGTAGGACAGCGACTTTCCCCGCTAAAGGACGTGGCCAACCGTTGGCAAGGGGAAGCACTCGCCTCGCGTCAAATGCCGCCTTTTACCAAATGGCGCCTTGCAGGCTTGCTTTTCCTGGCGGTGACCAGCGCGGTATTCGCCTGCCGATTACTTGATATCGCCACCTTGGGATTGGTTGTGGTGGCGAGTGTGCAAGGTGTCTTGGGGCTGGTATCCCGTTCAACGCATCAACATTGGTTGTGGATGGGGTTAATGTTGATTTTCGCGGGACTGGGATATTTACTCGCGCCGGGCATGTATGCCCCCAGTCCGTTAGGTATGGTGCTAGGGCTGATTAGTGGTGCTGCATGGGCGAGTTTTTGGCTACAAGTGACCCAAGGTGCTCATCAAGCCGACGTCATCGTGGCGACCAGTTTACGGATGAGTTTATTGTTGGTGCTGCCCCTAATCATCTTTACCTTACCCAATGGTTTTCTTTCGCTGCGCGGTGTTGGGTTTGCTGTCCTTGCTGGTGCATTGTTTGTGTTCGCTGCTGGGGTATTTTGGCGCATGATGGCATCAACCCAGAGATTGTTGGCACAACAGCTCATTTGGGTGGCCGTCTTGCTCGCCTTAATGGGTCTGGTGGCTTGGGATCAAAGTAGTATGATGAATATGCGACTCACTAGCGCGGCTGTGGTCGTGGTGGTTGGGGTAGTTGTCATTGGTGTTGCCGGGCGCGCTGAGGATCCCGACCAACTTACTTAGGGCTGTTTATCTATACAGTGGTTGGTGGGGTTTGTTACACTGAACGCATGACCTACACAATGCAACCGTGATAACGCCTGTGCCCTCACTCTCTTCGTCCTACATGCAGCAAGGCTTCGTGATCACGCGCCAACAGCGTGATCGCGGCCAAACCACGTCGATTGTACTGTGGCTATCGACGGCAGATGGTCCCGTAAAGCTGTGTATTGATGATCAGCAAAGCGTGTTTTTTGTGCCTCAAGAAGAAAAAGCGCGAGTGGATGCTTTACTCCCATCGGTTGATCCTCACGCTTACTGTAAAGCGGTGTCATTATCCACCTTTCAACACACCCCCGTGGCGGCTTGTTATTTCAGTAGTGTGAAGCGCGCGCAAGAGGGGCAGAGGGTGATAAGCGGGGCGGCTATTCCTTTGTATGAAGGGGATATTCGGCTCGCCGACCGCTATTTAATGGAGCGGTACATTTGTGGCAGCTTGTTGTTCACCGGTCAAGCACGTCAACGTCAAGGTTACCTAGAAGTGACGCAAGGCAAAGCGAAACAAGCAGACTACACCCCCACATTGCATCATGTGTCTTTGGATATTGAATGCTCACAAAAAGGGCAACTTTATTCAGTGGGACTCGCGAGTGAAAAAGATAGCCGAGTGATCATGGTGGGCAGCCCGCAAGACAATGCCCCTGATTGGATAGAGTGGGTCGATGACGAAGAAGCATTACTGAGCGCGCTAGAAAGATGGTTTGCCTATTACGATCCTGACGTTGTGGTGGGTTGGAATGTGATTGATTTTGACTTTCGCTTGCTTGTGAAACGGGCCCACATCTATCAACGTGATCTACGTCTTGGGCGTGGCGGAGAGCGAGCTTATTGGCGGGATGGGGGGAGCAATAAACCTGGTTTTATCAGTTTGTCGGGGCGGGTGGTGATTGATGGTATCGACGCACTAAAAACCGCGACTTATGGGTTTCGTTCATGGGCGCTAGAGGCGGTTGCACAAACGTTATTGGGAGAGGGAAAAGCGATTGATAATCCCCATGATCGCATGGCCTCCATCAATCGCATGTTTCATCACGACAAAGTCGCACTGGCCACCTACAACTTACAAGACTGTGTTTTAGTCAACCGTATATTTGATCACACCCATTTACTCGACTTTCTCATTGAACGATCGCGGTTAACCGGGGTGGAGCTTGACCGTGTAGGGGGCTCGGTAGCGGCCTTTACCAACTTGTTTTTACCACGCCTGCACCGATCGGGATATGTGGCGCCTAACCTTGCCAGTGAAGGGTGGATAGCAAGCCCCGGCGGTTATGTGATGGACTCAAAGCCTGGGTTGTACCACTCGGTGTTGGTCTTGGACTTCAAATCGCTGTATCCCTCTATTATCCGCACCTTCCTTATCGATCCCTTGGGGCTTATCGAAGGACTTAAAGCGCAAGAGGCAGGGCAGGACGCGGACACGGTGCCGGGCTTTCGAGGCGGCGTCTTTCATCGTGAAAAACATTATCTCCCCGCCTTGATTGATGATTTGTGGCAAGCTCGCGACCGAGCAAAAAAAGCCGGTGAAAAAGCCTTTTCACAAGCGATAAAAATCATAATGAATTCCTTTTATGGGGTGCTGGGCTCACAAGGGTGTCGGTTTTTTGATCATCGTTTGGCATCGTCGATTACCATGCGTGGCCATGAAATCATGAAAACCACCCGTGAATTGATTGAGGCGCAGGGCTTTGAGGTCATATATGGCGATACGGACTCGACGTTTGTGTCCTTGGGCGGTGAGCAATCGAGCGAACAAGCGGACCGTATTGGTCAGCAATTAGTGAGTGAAATCAATCGGTGGTGGCAAAGCCATTTACGCGACACATATGGGTTAGACTCGGCCTTAGAAATCGAATACGAAACCCATTACCAACGCTTTCTCATGCCCACCATTCGGGGTCAAGAAACGGGCAGTAAAAAGCGCTACGCCGGCCGCGTAGTAGACAGACAGTCTGGCGAGGCAACACTGGTGTTTAAGGGGTTAGAAACCGTTCGTACCGATTGGACCCCGTTGGCACAAACCTTCCAAAAACAGTTGTACCAACGTGTGTTTGATGGTGACGAAGTAGACGGGTTTATTCGCGACATCGTAGAGCGTACCAACCAGGGTGAGCATGACGATGCATTGGTCTATCGCAAACGGCTGCGCCGACCATTGGCAGAGTATCAAAAAAATGTGCCACCGCACGTGCGCGCGGCGCGGATGGCAGAAAGTGAAAACCGTAAACTTGGGCGTCCCGAGCAATACCAGCGGGGTGGCTGGATAGAATACGTGATCACGGTAAATGGCCCGGAACCCTGCGATTATTTGCGTAGCCCGATTGATTACCAGCATTATATTGATAAACAGTTAAAACCGATTGCTGACGGCATTTTGCCCTTTATCGGCAAAGAGTTTGATACGTTGGCGCTGCCGCAACTGGGGTTGTTTTAATCTAAATTTGCAATTTCGTTGCCCACCCGCTTGAATGAAAGAATCAGCAGGGAGGTCGACGTGGAACAGCTCGATTTTTTCGAGGTGCCGAACCCGTGTAAAGGCATCTGTCAGGTCAACAACAAAGGCTATTGCAAAGGATGCTTTCGCAGCCGCGACGAGCGTGTTCACTGGTATGCGTTTACCAACGAGCAAAAACGCAATGTCGTCCGCCTTTGCCATCAGCGCTACCTGCGCATCTTGCGCGCGAAAAGAAAACAGGCGCAAGACGCGGCTTTAGACGCAGAGCCCCTGCCTTACCAACCTTCTTTGTTCGATGAACTAAACGACGACTCCTCGTCTTAGTTATTTGCTTTCCCTCTCCCTTGATTGAACGGCATGTTCGCTGGCGAGTTGGCACGTCCTTTCTAAAATAGAAATAGGAGGGCGAGCGATGAGCGGTAAAGTATGTGGGTTTAAAGCGCGTAATGGGTGGCAATGTGATCAGCAAGCGGGTGAGTCCGGTCTTTGCTATTGGCATGATCCTAACATTGACAAGCGACACCATGACGTAAAAGCGGATGTAGAAGCGTGGGCAGCTTCGGGCCGGCCACTGGATGGTTTTCAGCTGGCGCGCACCAACTTGACTGACATTCATTTGGTCAATCGTGGTAACAAGCAAGGTTACTCGTGCCAAGGTGCGGATTTTTATCGTGCGAATTTAACCGAAGCGCATTGCTTTGGCCTGGACTTACGCAATGCATCCCTGATGAAAGCCAATTTACTGCGCGCCAACCTTAATTGTACCCGTCTCGATGGTAGCAATTTATTGGGGGCGGATATGGCGCGCACGGGGCTCGAAAATGTCGATTGGGGAGCGCAACTTAAGCAAGAGCGGTTGGCTTTTTTGGAAAAGGATCCGTCTCGGCGTCAATCTTTGTTCCAGGAATCGGAAGAGGTATGCCGCAACATCCGCAAACAATGTGAAAAACAAGGGCTGTTTGATGTAGCGGGATATTTTTTCAAAAAGGAAATGCGGTTTCGCCGTTATCAGATGCCGAAGCTCGGCTTTCAGCGCGCCCTATCGAAGACGGTCGATTTGTTTTGTGGTTACGGTGAGGATCCGTTACGGGTAGTGATTTTTTCCGTATTAGTGATTGCGTCTTGTGCGCTGGCGTATTTTGCGCTGGGTACCACACAAGCCAACCCGATTTATCCGGATCTGACTGGCGTCGAAGCCCGCTTTTATGAGTTGCTGAATGCGCTGTATTTCAGCGTGGTGACCTTTACCACCCTAGGATATGGCGATATTACACCGTCTGGCTTTGCTCGCTTTATTGCTGCTTTTGAGGCATTTCTGGGGAGCTTTACCATGGCGCTCTTTGTGGTGGTGTTCGTGAAGAAGATGACGAGGTAGGGACGGAAAAGCAGAGGAAGAACTCACAATGAAAAAGGCGCCACAAAGGCGCCTTCTCTCATCTCATCATGATCGCAAATGCGATTAGATGCGGATGAAGTCCATGTGCTCAACTTTTGGCTTGAACGCGTGGCGCTGGATGTCTTGTGGCTTAACTTTTACTTCTTGGCCATCGATAACCAGGATGATGCCTTCGTAGAACTCAGGCTTGTCCATTTGGTTAACAACCACTGGGTGGTCAAGTGCGATTGATACAGGCTCTTGGTTGCCACCGTAAACGATCGCAGGGAATTTCTTCTGATGACGTAGGCGGCGGCTCGCACCTTTACCCTTTTCTGTACGTACTTCAGCTTCGAACTTAAACATAATTAATAACTCTCTTTAGAGTGAAAACACAGTACTGAGCGTAGCGACCTAACTCAGTACCCAAAAACGAGCGCGGATAGTAGCACTGCTTGACCACTAAAACAAGCTTTATAGGCGGGATTCATCACCGCCCAAGCCGCCCACACGGTGCCTTTTGCTCGTGGAGGCGTCTTTGAATTGACCCTTAGTGCTTTCAACTCGCGTCGGATTCTGCGAAGGCTTGCCCTCGGCTTTGCGCTAACATGGCCGTTAGCCTGTCTTGGCCAATAAAGCGCTCCACATCAAAGATTTTCTGACGCAGGTGCCAGAATCGGCCTTGTTTACGTGCAATCACAAAGTCGGGCGGACGAAATCGGTGCTGTGACGCGGCCACTTTGGTCGGGGCGGTGGCGTCGAAGAGGCGGTGCCGATCGACCAGGTGTGGTCGGACAAATCGTGCCAGGAAGTCTTGTTTTTGTTTTTTGCTGGCCAGCGGCCACACCTCGTGTAAATCGTTGCCCTCGTGGGTGTGATAGGTCACTTTAAGTTGTGGTTTTTGATAGCGGTTTTTGCCCGCGGTGAGGGTCATGTCGGTGCATGCGACCACGAGTGCATCCTTGAGCTTGAGCGCTTCACGGAGTGTTTTGTCTGGATCAATTAAGGGGGCGTCACATTGGTGACAGCGACGTGCGGCAATATCGTTATCGGCGCCACACTCATCGCAAAACTTGGCGCGAAAGCGGTAACCACAGATCTCGCGTTCGCCATCTTCATCCTCAAAATAGCCTTGGCACTGGCGGCCATAGTGTTCAATCAAAAAGCCATTGTCGTCCAGTTTGCCCCAAAAGCTGTTATTAAACCCGCAGGCGGGGCAGGGGATCGTCACCAGCTCGCTGTCACTATCAGGTTTGGGCATGCCTATTTCTGGTTGGTACAAGTCGTAGACATTCCCGGCGTAGTCGAGAATCAAACAATCTTGCTTTCCTGGCGCGAGGCGAAGACCACGCCCGGCAATTTGTTGATAGAGACTGACCGATTCCGTGGGGCGTAAAATCGCGATCAAGTCCACATGAGGCGCATCAAAGCCGGTCGTGAGTACTGATACGTTCACTAAGTATTTGAGCGCTTTTTGTTTGAAAGCACTGATCAAGCGATCTCGCTCGACACCAGGCGTGTCACCCACGATCAACGCGGCTGATCCGTCCGGCAAATAAGAGAGAACTTCCCGCGCATGATTGACCGTGGCGGCAAAGATCATCACCCCTTGGCGTTCTTGTGCATACGCAATAATTTGTTCGACAATTTGCGGTGTCGCGCGAGGGGCATTGGCAACCACCTTCTCGAGATCCGCTTCCCGATAATAACCGTTCGCGGTGCGTGATACTTGGGAAAAGTCATAGCTAAGTAGCGGTGCATCCAGAACATGGGCAGGGGTAAGGAAGCCTTCATCAAGTAAGTGACTAATCGGCAGCTCAAAAACACAGTCGCGGAAAAACCGGGAAGCAGTCGTGCGCACTTTGCCACTGGTATGGTATTGATAAATCCAGCCTTGCCCGAGTCGATAAGGGGTGGCAGTGAGTCCCAACACTTTGAGGCCAGGGTTGACCGTTTGCAGATGCGCAATGACGCGGCGATAACTACTGTCTTGGTTGTCAGGAACACGGTGGCACTCATCTATCACCAGTAAGGAAAACTGGTCTGCAAAGGCATCCAAGTTTCTTACTGCTGACTGAACTGACGCAAAAACCACTTTGTCGTCAGAGTCTTTGCGGCCGAGTCCAGCGGAAAAGATCCCCCCCGTTAATCCATAGCCTTCATATTTGGCATGGTTTTGCTCGACAAGTTCTTTCACATGAGCGAGCACCAGTACTCGACCTTTGGCGATACGTGCGAGCTCTGCGATCACCAAGCTTTTTCCCGCACCGGTCGGTAACACGGCGACAGCAGGAGACGCATGGCGGCGAAAATAATGCAGCACGGCTTTAACCGCGTCAGATTGATAGGGGCGTAGGGTATACATAACGAAAAAACGGCCTAAATGAGGCCGTTTAGTTTACTGACTTGTGACGTCAGGTACAGAATTAAAGTCGTTTAGTCATAATACAGTGCTGGCGGCGAGGCTGGTAATCGAACTGCTCATAGAAAAGTCGAGCGCCTTTGTTGCCAATATTGACCTCAAGGATGACGGCCACACACTCTTTTTCTTTGGCTCGCGCTTCAACGTGTGGGATCACTTGCGACCCCACGCCTTGCCGTCGCCATCTTTGTTGGATAAAGAATTGGTCTATCACACCGACGCTACCGCCGTTTTCCACGCTGAAGCTGTAAGCGACGACTAAAAAGCCAATCGTTTCGGTTTCTCCCTCATGCTCAACATCAATCAGAAAAACATCACCACGCTCGGGTTGTGAGAGCAAGGTGTTGAAAGTGGCCGCGACGGGAGTACGATCAAAGGGCAGCGCTTCGTGGTCGTGCTGTTCGTGTGACAGCGTCAATAAGGTTTCAAAGGCATCGGCGTCGGGGCGGCGAAGAGAGACAATCATGGTGTTTCCTTCTTTATCACTGATTGGTCAAGACGACCGTATCATACTCGCCAAATTGGCATGCTCAATCACCAACAATATTTTGATTAGCAGGTTGTGACAGACTCGGCGTCTCAGCAAAAAGCGTTGGGTTTTGCTTGCATTGTCATATGTCCATCACCTGGACGATGACAATCAGTTTATCCTATCACGGCGTGTTTTTCCGTCAGATCTCGTAAAACTTGATCTGTGTCTGAGCCGCAATGTGACGTATAATCCGCGGCAAACAAAGGTGCAATAAGCGGTAATATGCGATTAGATAAATTTTTATGTGAAACCTTAGGGGTGACACGAAAGCAAGCAGGGCGTGTGCTTAAAAGCGAGCTGGTGACGGTTGATGGTGAGGTGATCAAGTCGGGTGCCGTCAAAGTGAGCGATCAAGTGGAAGTGGCGTTTGAGGGACGTGCCCTTACGTTGTCAGGCCCGCGCTATTTTATGATGTACAAGCCTGCTGGCGTGGTGTGCTCGCATGAGGATGCGTTTAATCCGACGGTCTTTGTATTGCTCGATGAAGTCAATGCGGAAAAGTTACACATTGCTGGGCGCTTGGATGCGGACACAACGGGACTGCTGTTGTTTACCGATGACGGGCAGTGGTCACATCGTATTACATCTCCTAAACATCAGTGCACCAAAACCTACCGTGTGTGGCTGGCTGATCCGATCAGCGCGGAGACGGCAAAAGCCTTTGAAGAAGGGGTGATGCTACGAGGCGAGAAGCAACCCACGCTACCGGCAACCCTCGAGAAAGTTGATGATTATGAGGCACTGCTCACTATTCAAGAGGGCAAGTATCATCAAGTAAAACGTATGTTTGCGGCAGTGGGCAATAAAGTCGATGCGTTGCATCGAGAGTCAATCGGTGACTTGGTCTTAGACGAACACTTAGAGCCTGGTGAATATCGTCCATTAACAGACGAAGAGATCGCGTTACTGGGTTAACGCAGGTGACTGGTTAGCCCCGTCATTGTTGCCTCTCGGTGAGTAACGGTAAGCACAGCATGGGCTGTGCTTTTTTATTGCTCATCGAGAAGCATGTGTTACGACAACGTGACCAAAAGAAAGACATTCTTTCCCACGGCGACACAATAAATTGTTACACTTTGACCACGCTCACGTTATTTCCCTTTGTCCTGTCTTTTACGTTAAGGAGAGTTATGTCGCAATCATCGGCTGTCACGTCGTCCCCGACGCAATTAAGCTGGCTTTTGATCTTGGTGCTTGGTGCGATTGCTGCGTTGACACCGTTAGCGATCGATATGTACCTCCCGGCGATGCCAGCGATTGCCGCGGATTTAAATGCACCAAGCAGTGCGGTGAAATCAACCTTGGTTGCGTACACGGCCGGCTTTGCCATTGGACAGCTTTTTCATGGTCCGATTTCTGACAGTTATGGTCGCAAACCAGTGATGCTGGCCGGTGTGGCACTATTTTTCGTTTGTGCAGTGGTCAGTGCGATGGCCCAAGATATCGACGTACTCACTGTTGTGCGTGCAACGCAAGGATTTGCGGGGGCCGCTGCCGCGGTCATTATTCAAGCCTTGGTGCGTGATATGTTTGAGCGTGAAGAGTTTGCGCGCACCATGTCTTTTATCACCTTGGTGATGACGATTGCGCCTTTAGCGGCACCGATGATTGGTGGCTATTTGCTCACTTGGTTTGATTGGCGCGCGATCTTTTGGGTACTGGCCGGTTGGGCGTGTTTTGTGATGCTTTGCATTATTGTCCGGATCCCTGAAACCTTACCTAAACACAATCGTCCGCCTATGCGTATTGGCGCGTCATTGCGTAACTATGCCCGCATGCTTAAAACACCGTTTGCCGTAGGAATGATCTTCTGCTCAGGTTTTTCCTTTGCTGGGATGTTCTCTTTCTTAACCGCAGGCTCATTTGTTTACATTGATTATTACGGTGTGAGCGCGAAGATGTTTGGCTACTTGTTCGCGTTAAACATTGTCTGTCTGATTGTGATGACCTTTATTAATGGCCGTTTGGTGCGCAAAATGGGCTCGCATTGGATGCTGCGCTTAGGGCTGGGATTGCAGCTGGCTGCGGGGATAGCCATTGCCGTGTTCCAATGGTTAGACATTGGGCTTTGGGGCACCGTGATTCCAGTGATGATGTATGTTGGGGTAATTTCAACCATCGGCAGCAACAGCATGGCTTGCTTGTTGGCCTGCTATCCGCAAATGGCAGGCACCGCGTCTTCTTTAGCGGGGACAATGCGGTTTGGTATTGGCTCGTTGGTTGGTGCAGGGGTTGCCGTTGCTTCAGACGGTACGCCCTGGGGGATGGTTGGCGCGATCGCCCTTTGTGCGATACTCTCTGCCGCTTTCTATTGGCTATTGGCAAGCAAAGAACCATGAGTTATGTCACCGAAATTCAAACTGTGATGGCCGCCGCCTTTGACGATCTCGCGGCAGCGATCGCCGCCAAAAAAGTGGCCGATGCGCCCCATGCGCGTGAGGCGTTTCTTGGTCGTTGGGTGGCGCAAGCGGTGAAGCAACAACGATTTCATCACAGCGTTAAAGCGGACTTACAACGTTGGACTCAACGTGCCCGCAGTGCCGGCACGCAGGCGGGTCTCGGCGCTGAATTTGCTCAAATCCAAACAGTGTATGCCGAGTGGTTTCCGGTTGGAGAACCTGCCAAGCCTGTCCACAAATCGCAATTACAGCAGTGGATTGATTGTGCGGTTGAAGCGGGTTGGTGCGTGCATACACAAGATACGATTGACCGAAAAGTGAAAATCATATCAGGTGGGCAGCATTCAATGGCCGTGTGTCCAGACGCGATGCAATCGGCTTTTGATGATGAGCAGCACTTGGCCTCACCACTGAGCGTTTATGTCCGGGGGCCTGAGCAGGCGGTCGTAGCCTGGGCGCATCAGGCATGGATAGCACCGACGAGAGTGACTGCCTATAAATCGATCGTCAAATACCATGCTGAGTACCGTATTTGGCCGAACAATCAAGCCGATGGCTTAATGGTGATGCCACATTAATCGGAATGTCTTCGCAGATAAGAAAACGCCCTCGGGCGTTTTTTTCTGTTTTAAAGGCACGTAAACTAACCAGGTTACCTATAGGTTGGAGTCGTGTGTGACCGTACTTTCCCGTCCTTTCTTTGATCCTGTGTTTTTAAAACGCTTACTTTTAATTGCGGTACCGATAGCGCTGCAAACCATGATGTTTTCGAGCCGCAGTTTGGTCGATATCCTGATGGTGGGACAGTTGAGTGAAGCGGATGTCGCCGCCATTGGTATTGCCGGTAAAGCGATGTTTGTCTCCTCCTTACTGATTCTCGGCGCCATGACCGGCGGCTCTATGCTGGTGGCACAATATTGGGGCGCGGGTGATCGGCAAGGCTTTCGTGAAAAAACGGCGCTGACTGTGACTTTAACCAATGCCACGGCGGCGTTAAGTGCGTTTGTCTTTTGGGCTTATGCAGATGTCATTGTGGGGTTTGCCAGTGATAATCCCACCGTTATTGCGCTGGGCCAAGACTACTTGCAAATTGCGGGTTTATCCCTGTTTTGTCTGGCCAGTGTATCAGGGTTGGCTGCCGGGCTTCGTGCCATGCACAAGCCAGGGATCAGCACCTTTTTTAGTGGGGTCGGGATCAGTGTCAACGTGGTGCTCAACTGGGTATTTATCTTCGGTAATCTGGGCGCGCCTGAACTGGGCTCGAAAGGGGCAGCGGTGGCGACTGTACTTAGCGGTATGGTTGAAGTTGTTGCCTTGTATGTCTATTTGTATCGCCGTCAACACTTGGTTGCCTTCTCTTTGGCTGATTGGCGTGCGTCATTAACGCTACTCGCCGTAAAGCGCTTTTTATCACTTTCGTTACCGACGGCATTTAATTTTTTAATGTGGTCGTCAGGCTTGTTCGTTTACCACGCGATTATCGGTCACGTTAACGAAGCAGGCTTGGCGGCTATTGCGGTTATCACGCCCGTCGAGTCACTTTCACTGTCGTTTTTGATTGGCACCGCCAATGCTGCCGCCGTTTTGGTCGGCAATAACCTTGGGGCGCAACAAACGGACACCGCTTACCATCAAGCCTGGCAGGTGGCGGTGTTTAATTTTATTGCCGGCGTGGCAATTGCCTGTTTGATGCTGATGATTCAGCCCTGGGTGTTAAGTTTCTTCCCTGCATTAACGGGTGAGACCGCACAGATCACGGCTTATTTTTATTGGGCGATGTGTGCGTTGATTGTGGTGAAAACGATCCCCATGGCGATGATTGTTGGGGTACTGCGTGCTGGTGGTGATGTGCGCTACTGCTTGGGGCAAGATTTTGTTGCACAGTGGCTCATTGGCATTCCTGTTGTATTGGCCGCTGCGTCGGTTTTTGAGTGGCCGGTTTATTGGGTGTATGTGCTGCTGGGGGTGGAAGAAGTGGTCAAATGGATAGGGTCCTTGATCCGGGTGAAGTCGGGCGTTTGGCTAAATAATCTTGTTAATGATGGCTAAGGATAAACGAAATATAAATTGGGAAGCTGCCCATCGGTTTTAACGCTTTTCTCAGCCTCTTAATTGGGGTACATTGCCAAATTAATCAAACAGTGTGACCTAGTTCTCGTTTATTGCTGTTTTTAAGACACTATAAGGGTGTGCATTGGCATGTTAGCAATTAAAGGGCTGTGTAAAGGTTATCAGGATGGGAGCGATTTCCACCCTGTGCTGCAAGGCGCCGCGATGTCGCTGTCGTCGACTAGCCAATTGGCGTTGATGGGCGAAAGTGGGTCGGGTAAAAGTACCTTGTTAAATTTGATTGCGGGATTGGATAAACCCGACAGTGGCGAGATCTGGTTTGACGATACCCCCCTTCACCGATTGAGCGAGGCGGCACGCACGCAGTTTCGACGTCAAAACATCGGCTTGATCTTCCAACAATTTAACCTGCTTCCCACCCTCTCTATTGCGGATAACATTCGCTTTTGTCGCCAATTAAAAGGCTTGAAAGAAGACGGTTGTCTGTGGCGACAAATTGTCTCTCAGCTTGACTTGATGCCATTGCTCAATCGTTACCCAGAAGAAGTGTCTGGCGGTCAACAGCAGCGCGCCGCCATCGCACGCGCGTTATATATGTCGCCCAAACTGCTACTTGCCGATGAGCCAACGGGAAGTTTGGATGAGCGTAATGCGGACGCGGTGATGCGCCTGCTTATCACGCTAACCGGTCAGCAGGAAGCTGGGCTGCTATTGGTGACACACAGTGATACCGTGGCCAGCTACTTGCAAGGTAGTGTGGGGCTACAAGGAGGCGTGCTCAGTGTTCGGGCCCGTCGCTAGCGCTTTATGGGGGCATTATCGCCGCCATCCGTTTCAAGTCTTTCTCGTCTGGCTTGGGTTAACCCTGGGGGTCTCTTTGCTGGTTGGCGTGTTATCGATAAACCAGCATGCGCAGCAAAGCTATCGCCAAGGTGCACAGCTTTTTAGCAATCCGTACCCGTTTAGCATTCATCATACCGAGCGGACACAGCGCGTGCCGCATGCTTTTTACATTGGCTTGCGCCGTCAAGGCTTGACGCAATGTGTGCCGATTGATCGTCTCGACGTTGTGACACCGTCACTTAGCGATATTCATCTGATGGGAGTGGATGCGATCGCGATGCTGCCATTTATCGCGAATCAGCGTACAGATGACGCCCCCTCATTGTCTCCCATGGATGCCATTTCAGTGCCTTATCCTGTCTATGTAGGCGAAGCCATGGCTGAGCACAAAGGCTGGGAAGAGGGGCAAATGATCGATTTGTTGGATTACCCGCCGATCGGCCCTTTGCGTATTATCGATAATGATGCGCTGAGTATGGGCACCTACTTGGTGGCGGATATGGCGCTACTGCGTAAGCTTTCGCCTCGTACTGGGTTTACCGAGGTGTTATGCGGGGATTTGTCTCAAGCGGAACGACAAACGATTCGTGACAATTTACCTTCAGCCTTGACGCTGACCAAAACCCAATCAACCCAACTAGGCCCACTGACCCGCGCTTTTCACTTAAATTTGCTCGCGATGGGATTGTTGGCCTTTGTGGTGGGGCTGTTTATTTTTTATCAGGCGATTTCCCTTTCCATGACTCAGCGCCAGCCCTTGGTCGGTACCCTTCGGCAGCTAGGCGTTGATGGACGCCAGCTTTCTGGTGTTATGGCGACAGAGTTATTTCTTTGGGTGTTACTTGGCGTGGTCAGTGGCAATGTGTTGGGTATGTTGCTTGCCAACCAATTACTCCCCGCGGTTGCTACGACCTTGTCTGATTTGTACGGCGCAGATATCACTTTAGTCATGCATTGGCAGTGGCAATGGGGACTCTACAGTTTACTCCTCGCTATTTTGGGGGCGGCGATGGCATCCGCTTGGCCGCTGGTGCGCTTAGTCAGCACCTCACCAGGGCGCTTATCGCAACGGATGACCTTGATGCGTGGCACACATCGAGAGTATGCCGTGCAGGCGATTTTAGCGGTGTTGCTTGGCGTGGCGGCGTGGGGCGTATCGTATTGGGAGACCAGCCAATGGCAAGGCTTTACCTTGATTGCCTTTACCATGTTAAGTGCTGCTTTAGCGCTGCCTTATTTGTGTGGCTGGCTGTTTCATGCCAGCGCAGCAGCCTATGCGGGCGCGCGATGGCGATGGTTTTTCACCGATGCGGCGGCAAGTTTAAGTTACCGTGGTGTGGCGGCGATGGCATTTATGCTCGCGATTTCGGCGCATATTGGTATGGAAACCATGGTCGGTAGCTTTCGCACCAGCACTGAAACTTGGCTACAGCAGCGCTTGGCTGCGGACGTTTATGTTCGGCCGAGCCATGCCGCTCTCGATGAGATGGAAACATGGTTGGTCAACAATAAAGACGTGGCGCAATTTTGGACCAGCTACCGGCGTGAGCTGACGGCAAACCAAGGGCGGCTTGAAGTGCTGTCGGTAGGAAACCGTCCGTCTGAGAAACAAACGTTGGCGATGAAGGCGGCTCAGCCTGATTATTGGGCACAAGTGCACCAAGAACGTGCCGTATTACTCAGCGAGGCATTAGCGGCTAAATTTGGCGTGGGCGTGGGGGAGAGCATCAACCTTCCCGCGCCGATGGGCGAGCGGTGGCAGGTCGCTGGGATCTATTACGATTATGGCAACCCCTACGGCCAGCTTGTGGTGTCTACACGCAGTGATGCGGGACAATGGCTAAAGCAAGGCCGATCATCACTGGCGGTGGTCTTGAATCAGGACACGCAAACAGAGCAATTCGTTGATCGCATCAATCACCGTTTTTCGCTGACCACCGGGCAGGTGCAAAACCAGGCGGATATCATGCGTTATGCAATGCGTATCTTTGACCGCACGTTTACTGTGACCGAAAGCTTGTGTGCACTGATGTTGGTTGTCGCGATATGTGGGTTGTTCTTTTCGACTTTGGCGACCGAGCTATCGCGCCAGCGGCAATACAGCTTGCTACGTTACCTTGGCCTGTCAGGGCGTGAACTCATTGCGCTCGGGGGAGGACAGTTAGTGTTGCTTGGTCTCACCAGTGCGCTGATTGCTATCCCGTTGGGGCTTGTGCTGGCGGGCATGTTGATCCATGTTGTCCTGAAAGCATCGTTTGGGTGGACCATGACCATGAGCGTCTTCCCGATCAGCTATGCCACCACGATCGGGCTATCCATGTTGGCGCTTATGGTCGCAGGGGCTTGGCCTGTTTATCGCATGCTAAAACGCACCGCGGCGGCGTCGTTACGTGATGCGCAGTAAAAAAGAGGCAGTGAAGTGATTCAGCGATGGAAGTGGAAAATGATACGTTCATTGTTAGGAGGCGGAGTGATCATCGCGCTCGGCGCGCTGGTATGGTGGGGTCAGCAGCCTGCATCGTCTCCTGATACCAGTGGAAATTTTGCCGTTTTTGATTCGCAAAGTGGCTTTGCCCCTGTCACCCCAGACCATACGCCTTCCTATCCCCAAGACATGGCGGCACACTCAGACTTTGCCACTGAATGGTGGTATTTGACCGCGACCTTAACCGACGCTAGTGGACAAGCGTATGGCGTGCAATGGACATTGTTTCGCCGCGCATTAGCACCGGATCGTAAAGAAGGATGGGCGAGTCAGCAGCTGTATATGGCGCACGTCGCTATCACGAGCGATGATAAACAATGGGAGTCGGAGCGCTTTGCCCGTGGTGGGATTGATCAAGCAGGAGTGACGCTGTCACCTTTTGAGGCTTGGTTAGACGATTGGCAATGGCAGGGCGGTAAACAACCTTTTCCTGCCAATGTGCGTGCAATGTGGCCTGCGCAAGGTAAGCAAGTCGGCTTTACGTTGGAGGTGCGCGAAAATGGACAACAGGTCAAGCACGGTGAAGAGGGATATAGTGTCCGTCATGCTAGTCAGCCGTCGGCTTCGTATTATTTTTCTTTGCCACAGCTAACCGTCAAGGGTGTGCTAACCATTGCGGGTGAAACCATTCCCGTGACAGGAAAAGGTTGGTTTGATAAGGAGTGGTCGAGTGGCGCGATGGCCGCCGAACAAACGGGATGGGATTGGTTTGGGCTTAACTTAGATGATGGCCGTGCGTTAATGGTTACCCAAATACGGGGCACCGAGCCGTTTATGTTTGGTTCATTACTGTTTCCTGATGGCCGAGTCGTGACGCTGAGCCAGGATGATATTCGTATGCTACCAATCAGTCATGCCAAGATGGCGGAGGGCGCTCACTTACCGATTCGTTGGCAGATCAAAGTGCCCAGTGAGGACATTAGCCTTATCACTCAACCACTTAACCCACAGAGCTGGATGGACTTGAGTTTTCCCTATTGGGAAGGGCCTGTGGAAGTGCGTGGCAGTGCCACAGGCCGAGGCTTTATGGAAGCGACAGGCTATTAACCCAGCCCGACCCAGGCTTGTGTTTGATGGGGGCGCCAAATCGGTTGGCGTTCAACCGTGATAACCCCAGGATGGTTGTCTCCTTGCGCGGCCGACACCGCGAGACTGAGCGCCGCGTCGCTAATTGCTTCAAATTGTTGAGGGAGAGACTGCACGCCGAAAGGAAGAAAATCGAGGATGCGGCTATCACCAAAGGTGGCAAAATACAGTGCAGTAGGGGCGATACCTGTTTGCCTAATGGCGTCCAGCACCCCTTCACACAGCGTGAAGGACGTGGTGAGCAAAGCATCGGGTAAGTCACCAGCTTCAATCCACTCTGTCATGAGCCTTTGTCCCTCAGCACGGCTGAAAGCTTGGCCGTAACGCACTTGTCCATCTACGCCTTGTGCCGCTAATGCACCACGAAAGCCGTTCTCCCTGTCTTGTGAGATGGCCAGCGATGGGACGGCCCCAATCAGTCCTGCTTGATAGACATCCGTTGGTGCAATTAACATCTCGGTGAGCTGGTAAGCGCCTTTTTCATCATCACTTAGCACATTCGCGAATTGGTTGGCATCCAGCCCACGGTCAATGGCAACGATGGGAGTGCCTTGCTGTTGTAATTTGGGGTAGAAGGTATTATCTGCAGGCAAACAAGAGGCGACGATTAACGCATCAATTTTCCTGGAGACGAGGGTCTCAGCCACTATTTTTTCTCGTTCTGGGTCGTCATCAGAGCCCGTGATAATAACCTGATAGCCCTGATCGTGGGCTTTTCGTTCAAAGAGTTTTGCCAACGTGGCGTAACTGGTGTTCGCCAAGTCAGGAACGACTAAACCAAGCGTTTGTGTGGTGCCTGCACGCAAGGCTGTGGCGGCGCGGTTCGGCTGATAATTGTGTTGTTCGACCACAGCCATCACGCGTGCTCGCGTTTTTTCACTGATCCGATAACGGTCGGCTTTGCCATTAATCACATAACTTGCCGTTGTGCGTGATACACCGGCAAGACGGGCAATTTCATCAAGCTTCATAAAGCGATCCTTAAGTAGGCCGATCGTTACTGATGGCTTTGTGAATGCGATCAAAGTTTACGCACTTCAGATCCATAATTTATTTGCATTATAAGCTAAAACGATTCAGCCTTAAAGCTGAAAGGTTTCAGCTTGTGTCAATTATTGGCGGCTGATCTCAAGATGCTGGAAAGACGATGCGGCTTATCTCTTCCGGCGCTTATAAGTGGAAGAGATTGACCAAACGCTGGGAGCAATGTCTATCGCTTTACCTAAAAGCTGAATCGTTTCAGTTTTTAGGTAAAGCGAATGTGGCAAGTCAAACGCGAACACGGCCAATGACCGGTGACTTGCGACCAACCAATATGTCCGCCATGTCTAAGTGATACTGATGTGGCCGACAACAACATCAACCCGTGCCGCGGCACTGAAAAAAGAGGAACGACCTCATGTTGGCACTTAACGTACACGATATTCATATGCAGCAACACGCGGCGTCTAAGCACGAGGCTATCAAAGCCATGGCCGCAGCACTCACCCAAAAAGGGCTAGTCGAAGCGGGCTATCAAGACGGTATGCTGGCGCGAGAAGCCCAAACCAGTACCTATCTGGGCAACGGTATTGCCATCCCGCATGGCACCACAGATACCCGCGATCAAGTTAAACAAACAGGGGTACAAGTGTTTCATTTTCCCCAGGGGGTTGACTGGGGAGAGGGAAACCTCGCTTACGTGGCCATTGGTATCGCCGCTAAATCAGATGAACACTTGAGTATCTTACGTCAGTTGACGCGTGTGCTGTCACAAGACGGCATAGAGCAACAACTAAAAACGGCGTCGGCGGCAGAGCAACTGGTTGCTTTGCTCAATGGGCAAACGGCGGATACTCAGACCTTCACGTTTAGCAGCGACATGGTGTTAACTGGCTTTCCAGCGTCAGATATCACCACCTTGCAAGCCGTAGGCGCGGGATTGCTCAAAAATCATCACTGTTTAGATAGCGATGGCGTAAGCCAAGCCGTCGCTGGCCAGCCGGTGCACCTTGGTGAAGGGCATTGGTTGCTCGGTGTGGGAGACGGTGTACTGCAGAGCGGATTGTCGTTGGTGATGCCTGCGACGTCATTGTCTCACCAATCCCTGTCGGTCAGTGCGCTTTGGTGTGTCGCAGCCAACAACCGTGCGCATCTTCCTGTGCTCAATACCTTGATGCAATGGAAGCTTGATAAACAACTGGCGGCATCTGGCCGTTACTCGCCACAAGCGCTGGTTGATGCGTTGTCTGCTGAACCCGCCCCCGCACAACCTCATACAGCGGCGCCGTCTGAAGCGCCCACCGCAGAGGGGCCAACAGGCCTGTATACGGTGACGAATGCGCATGGTTTGCACGCTCGTCCTGGGGCGATGTTGGTCAATACGGCGAAAAAATTCAGTGCTGATATACAGGTTGCCAACGCTTCCACCCAGTCGGCGCCGGTTAACGCAAAAAGCTTGATGAAAGTGATCGCGCTTGGGGTGAAACATGGGCACCAGTTACAGTTTTCCGCCCAAGGAAGCGACGCCGAACAAGCGATTGCGGCACTGGGTGATGCCATTAAAGATGGGTTGGGAGAGAACGCATGAGTGCCATTCTGACCGTAACCTTCAATCCCGCACTCGACATGACAGGCTCAGTGAGTGCGTTGCAGCCTGGTGATGTCAATTTGGTGCAAAACTATACACTGCACCCGGCGGGAAAAGGCGTCAATGTCGCACGTGTCTTAACGGATTTGGGCGCGACAGTCGCAGCGTCAGGCTTTCTTGGCGCTGATAACCAAGACCCATTTGCCCACCTTTTTACCGAGCACGGCATTGCCGATCACTTTTTGCGTGTACCGGGCGTTAGCCGCACCAACGTCAAGCTGGTTGAAAAAGCAGGACGTGTCACTGATTTGAATTTTCCTGGTATGGCGGTTGAACAGGCCGATATTGAGGCATTGACGGCGCGCTTACTTAGTCTGGCTGAGCACCATGAGTGGATCGTGCTTGCGGGCAGTTTACCTCCCGGTGTCTCGACCGAGCAGTTGACCGCTTGGATAACCACCTTGCGCGATGCAGGGAAAAAAGTGGTTGTCGATACCAGCCAGCATGCCTTACGCGCAGCCGTTGAGGCAACCCCTTGGTTGGTTAAGCCTAATGAAGCTGAACTGGCTCAATGCCTCAACGCGCCCATCAGTAATGAGCAAGCCGTGTTGCTGGCACGCGGTGAGCAATTGTTTAACCAGGGGATCGCGAATGTGGTTATTTCTCGCGGCGTCGATGGGGTGCTTTGGCGCGATAAGGAAGGCTGGCTTAAGGCTGTGGCGCCTGCGCAATCAGTGGTGAGTACCGTTGGGGCGGGGGATTCTTTAGTGGCAGGGCTGGTATCAGGATGCCAGGCCGGCCTAAGCAAAGAGGCGGCGCTGTGTCGCGCGGTCGCTATCTCTGCGCTTGCTGTCACCCAAGTGGGGGTCGGTGTGCGCAATCGTAAAGACGTGAACCAATTAATCGAAAAAATCAGCGTGTCGCCTGTTGAGCTGTCAGTGCACGCGTAATAAAACCAATCCATGAGTGGGGTAAAAGGTATGAATCTGGTGATTGTGACGGCGTGCCCAAGTGGCGTCGCCAATACCGTTATCGCGGCTGGCCTGTTAGAAAAGGCCGTGATGTTAAAAGGATGGACGGCACAGATCGAGTGTCAGTCCAGTGTACAACCAACCCAGGCGGTATCGACAACTGATATTGAAAACGCTGACCGTGTTCTTTTGGTGGGGGAGCCAAAAGAGTCGGCTCGCTTTAACGGCAAGCCTGTCTATCAAGCAAGCTTGAATGAAGTGATGGCCGATACCCAAGCAGTATTGGATGCCGCCGCGAATCATGCACAGCCGTATCACGCGCAGACGCAAAGCGAGAGCAGCACCGTCAGCATTGTGGGTATTACGGCGTGTCCTACCGGTGTTGCGCATACCTTTATGGCGGCGGAAGCGGTTGAAGAAGCGGCTAAAGCGAAAGGTTATCAGGTAAAAATTGAGACACGTGGCTCGGTAGGTGCGAAAAATGCATTAACAGATGAGGAAATTGAAGCGGCGGATCTCGTCTTTATCGCGGCGGATATTGAGGTCGACTTGAGCCGGTTTGCGGGTAAACGTTTATACAAAACCAGTACGGGCACGGCGTTGAAAAAAGCGTCGCAGACGATCGATGATGCGCTTGCTAACGCAGAGGTCTATCAAACAACGCAAGCGAGTTCATCGAACAGCAGTGCCAACCAAGGTGAGCGCTCAGGTGTCTATAAGCACTTGATGACAGGCGTATCACATATGCTCCCTCTGGTCGTCGCCGGCGGGTTGGCTATCGCGCTCTCGTTCGTCTTTGGTATCGAGGCGTTCAAAGAAGAAGGGACGCTTGCGGCGGCATTAATGCAAATTGGTGGCGGCAGTGCGTTCGCGCTGATGGTACCGGTATTGGCCGGGTTTATTGCCTTCTCAATTGCAGATCGCCCTGGTCTGGCGCCCGGCTTGATTGGTGGTATGCTTGCCGCGTCTACCGGTGCTGGGTTCTTAGGGGGGATACTGGCAGGTTTTATCGCCGGTTACAGTGCTAAATTTGTGGCAGACAAAGTCAGTTTGCCGGCCTCAATGGAAGCCCTTAAACCCATTCTCGTGATCCCTTTATTAGCCAGTTTGTTTACCGGTTTGGTGATGATCTATGTCGTGGGCGGACCTGTCTCTGTTGCCATGGAAAGTCTTACCAGCTTCTTGCAGGGTATGAACTCGACCAATGCGGTGATCCTTGGCGTCGTTTTGGGCGCGATGATGTGCTTTGACCTTGGCGGTCCCGTCAACAAAGCGGCGTATACCTTTGGCGTCGGCCTGATTGAGAGTGGTACCTATATGCCGATGGCAGCGATCATGGCGGCAGGTATGGTGCCGGCGCTAGGGATGGGGCTATCGACGTTCTTAGCCAAGCGTAAATTTAATGATGCAGAGCAAGAGGCGGGTAAAGCATCGTTTGTGCTTGGGCTGTGTTTTATCTCGGAGGGGGCGATTCCATTTGCGGCCAAAGACCCAATGCGAGTGATCCCATCGTGTATCGCAGGTGGTGCACTGACAGGCGCGATATCTATGCTAATTGGTGCAAAACTGATGGCGCCACACGGTGGCCTCTTTGTGCTGTTGATCCCGAATGCAATCAGTCCGGTGTTGATGTATTTAGCCGCCATTGCCGCAGGTACGCTGGTAACTGGTTTGGTTTATGCGGTGCTTAAGCCCGTCAGCCAACCGTCACCCTTGACGGCGGCTGAACAATCTTAACCTCACATTAAGTGGCGGACACGTAATAAAAAAGGCCCATCAGGGCCTTTTTTATGGCGGTAAAACGGGTTAAGAAAGCGCTTCTGGCTCGGGAACCATCGGATAGCGTACTCCCATCATTTGTTCCATGCAGTGAACAACCTGGCAGCTGTAGCCAAATTCGTTGTCATACCAGATGTATAGCACACAACGGTTTCCCTCGGCGATCGTCGCTTGGCTGTCCACCACGCCGGCAAAGCGCGATCCCACCAAGTCACTTGATACCAACTCCGTCGACTGGGTAAAGTCTATTTGCCCAGAGAGTGGTGAGTACAAGGCCACATCTTGCAAATAGGCGTTGATTTCGTCTTTGTGAGTTGGGTTATCTAAATTCAGGTTGGCGATAGCCATGGAGACATTTGGCGTGGGTACACGTACAGAGTTCCCCGTTAACTTACCTTTTAGCGCGGGCAAAGCTTTCGCGACCGCACTGGCGGCACCGGTGGACGTGAGAACCATATTCAATGAGGCAGAACGACCACGGCGATCGCCCTTGTGGTAATTATCAATGAGGTTTTGATCATTGGTAAACGAGTGAACTGTCTCAATGTGTCCGCCATCAATACCAAATTTATCGTGCATGGCTTTGAGCACGGGTGTGATTGCATTGGTGGTACAGCTAGCGGCAGAAATAATTCGATCATCTTCGTTAATCACGTCATGATTAACACCGAATACGACGTTTTTAAGCTCGCCTTTGCCCGGCGCAGTGAGTAGCACCTTCTTGGCGCCTTTGCTGTCAAGGTGTTGACGCAAGCCTTGTTCATCACGCCACATGCCTGTGTTATCGACCACCAGTGCATCATGAATACCGAATTGGGTGTAATCGACTTCTGTTGGGTTATTGGCATAAATGACTTGGATAAAATTACCATTGGCGATCAATGCATTGCGCGATTCATCAACGGTAATGCTGCCATTGAATGGGCCGTGTACAGAATCGCGACGCAGCAGGCTGGCGCGCTTTTCCAGGTCGCCTTCTTTTCCGCCACGCACCACGATCGCGCGTAAACGTAAGGGATAGCCGGGACCGCTTTTTTCAATCAGTAAGCGCGCGAGTAAGCGACCGATACGACCAAAGCCATAAAGTACTACGTCTTTAGGGTCGACTCGATTACCCGTTCCCAATAAATGCCCCAATTGGTGATGTAGAAAATCAGGAATGCCGTTCTCACTGTCATGCTGTTGCCAGTAGGTCCATGCGAGCTGACCGATATCGATTTTACTGGGAGCAAGATCTAATTCAGCCATCACTTCGATCAACGGCAACGTTTGGCTGGGCGATAAGGTGCCCCCCGTATAGCGGCGCGCAACGCGGTGTGCCTTAATGATATCAATGGTGCTAGCGTTGATCAGTTGACGACCGAACAGTTGAATTTCAACGCCTTTTTGGCGGTAAAGCTGGCTAAGCAGCGGATACATGGTTTCAGAGTGAGTTTGACTGGTTTGCCAATCGAGTAGGTAGCTTTCTGGACTCATGAATCGACCTTTTTCACGAATGATAGTGGGTGGGCAGGGTGCCCAGTAGGGTATTTGGCTGATCGTCGCCAGCCTTTTGATTTTGCCGCGCAGTCTAAATGATGCGGAATTATTCACCTACTAAAAAAAAGTGGGCAGAGATAAAGACTTATGAGGGCGAGAGGTGGGGAAACGACGACCACAATATCTATCAAATGTGATCAAGATTGTAACTCATATGAAACAAATCAAATTGGGCACTTATAACTGTGAAGTGCTGTGTCCGTTGAATTGCCTTAATAATCGTCAAGAAAAAAGTAAGCAAAGAAGAAAAAACACAAGTTACACGCGTCTTTGCAGCGAAGCGTTACAAATCGATAGCAACTTGTGTTTATGTCTTAGCGACAGTAAGAGGGGGAGGGGTTAAATCCCTAGTTCGTCAAGTAAGTCATTACTACCGCTGTCTTTTTTGTCGCTTTTGTCGTTAGACTTTTCTTCTAGTTGGCGTACTGTTTCTGCTTCCAGAATGGAATCAGGATCAACCTCTTCCCCTTCTTCAAAGTCCTGAAGCTGAATAAACTCGGTACGCTCCATGGCAAGCTCAAGATAGAAGATATTGTTGTGCTCAGTGGTAAAGCTCACGCGGCGCGCCTGTGGCTTGTCGATGTTGCTATCGACTGACACCGTAATATTTTTGTTAACCGCCATCATCTTCGGCTGGTTTTGGGTGATAGAGGTTTGGATTGAACGCTTAATCTTACCGGTGAAATCGCCAATAATCTGGTTCATGAGCTCACCGAGCACATCGCCCACTTCATCTGCGGTGTGTAAGCTTGCTAACTCTTCTTCGGGGATCCCCATATGCTGCATGTAATTGCGGTAAATTTCTAACGCCGCGGCGGAGGAGAAGTTGATCACAACAAGGCCAGAGAAGCCACCATCAAACAGCACAAAACAGCCGAGGTCAGGCTTGAGGCTGGTTTTGGCAATCTTTTGTACCATAGCAGCATGGTGTACGGGAGAGTCAGTCGCTTTGGTTAATACTGCCGTGGCGGACTGACACAGTTTGAGCAGAATGTCCTCGGAGGTGACTACTTTGGTTTTTCTCATTATTCACTACCGTCATGGTTGATAAAACTTACTGTCAGTGTGGCACTGGATTGCGCGATTTGTACACCGATTTTCCGGATATCCGGATAAGGGATCACATTCATCTGTCTGTGACCGCGTATATTGGGTCATTGAGGATCACGCGGTAATACCTCCAGCAAATGATCAAGTACCGTGTTGATATGGGTTAATGCCTGAACAAGTGCTTCTGTTTGCTGATTGTTGGCGGCTTGTTCGGCCTCAAGACAGGCTTGGTGAAGCGCTGTCGCACCAATGCTGCCTGCGGCAGATTTCTGTTTGTGTGCCGCCTCTTTTAATGCTTGCCAGTGTTCAAAAGGCGGTTGCGATTGCGCGAGGGCGCGTAGGCCAGGGACGCTACGTTTGAGGAAAACATTCACAATGTCTTGATAGGCGTGTTGCTGTCCGCCATATAAGCGATCAACCACCGTTGGATCGAGTATAGATGGCGCGTCGGCGCTGGCTGTCACAGGGGGTGGAGTAGGTCGCGTCGTCGCGTGTGGACGGTTAATCCAATAGGTTAAGCGTTCGTCAAGCGGATCCAGCTCAATGGGCTTGGTAATGTAATCGTCCATGCCTGCTTCAAAACACCGTGTTTCTTCACCACTGAGCGCATTGGCGGTAATGGCGATAATAGGCACCCAACCCGATGCCCCTTGGATCTCGCGTAAAGCCGCGGTGAGTGCATAGCCATCCTTGTTGGGCATATGGCAGTCGGTCAGGACAAGATCCACCTGATGGTGTTGATACGCTGTGAGTGCCTGGTCACCATCATCCGCCATCACCACCTCATAGCCAAGATAATGGAGTTGCTGGGTGAGTACCTGTTGGTTCGTGGGGTTATCCTCTGCGACTAAAATACACCCGCGAGTGCGTTCGGGATCGCGTGCTTTGGCTTCTGCCTCGTCGGGAAGAGGCAACATAGCGTCAGATTCCGCCAACATACTGATATCGGGACTTTCAAGCCCAAGGCATACACGTAGACCGTGGACCAGACGACGATAGGTTAATGGTGAGGCAAACAGCTCTACGATGCGTTTATCAGGGTGGGTTGCCAGCGATAAGGTATGTTTGAGCGCAATCACATGATCGACCGCGCGTTCAGCGATTAATGTACTTGGCTCGGCGTGGGTGGTAATCAATAACCGGTGTGTGGCCAGTTGCTTGTCCACTTTCGACGGCGATGAATCATGGTGATAAGCGATATGCAAGTGCTCCAGATAGCGGCACACCGCGTGATTGAGTGCGTCTTGAGGAATATCCACTGCAACCGATAATTGTTGCGCATGCTCGCGACTAATCGGTCGCTCTGCAGGTTCTGCCAATGGGTTTACCGTATAATCGATACGCACGGTAAATCGTGTGCCGTTTCCCTGCTCACTCTCAATGTCAATCTCACCGCCGAGGAGATCGATAATATTCTTACAAATGGCTAAGCCGAGCCCTGAGCCTCCAAACTCTCGGGTGGTAGACGACTCCGCTTGGCTGAATGGCTGGAAGATAGTGTCGAGTTTATCTGGTGCAATGCCGATCCCGTTATCGGTGATGGTAAACACCAGCTGTGCTTTTTGCGCCTGTGGGTTATCTATCGCGTCAATATTAACTGTTACAAAACCAGGCTGACGGTGCTGGCCACCAGAGAACTTAATCGCATTACCAACCAGATTAAACAGCACCTGTTTTAATCGGTTGGGATCGCCCACCAGTTGATCGGGGAGGTGAGGGTTAATAAATAGTGACAGTGTCACCTTTCGCTTGTTAGCTTGATGGCTGAGGGTGTCCATCACTTGCTCTACGGTATCGGACAAAGAAAAGGTGACACGTTCAAATTGCAGCTTTCCGGCCTCGGCGCGTGAAAAGTCGAGGATATCGTTAATGATGGAGAGCAAAGAAAGAGCGGATTCGCGTACCGTGCTAATCAGGCTTTGCTGAGAGGGCGTTAACGACGAGCGACGGAGCATATCGAGCATCCCAATCACACCATTCATTGGCGTGCGGATTTCATGACTCATGGTGGCGAGAAATTGCGCTTTGGCGCGAGAGGCACTTTCTGCGCGCTCTTTTTCGGCCATTAATTGCTCTCGAGCCTGATTACGAGAAATGATATGCGCACGAAATATCACTAGACCATGGGCGATCTTACCGACTTCATCCGTCCGATCTTGAAAATTACTGGCCGGTGGGGTCATATCGCCAGCCACCAGGCGCTGCATGGAATCGGCGAGTTTGGCAATCGGCTGAGTGAATGTGCGGTAAATATAAAAGTACATCGCGCCACTGACGAACAAGATAAAAATCAGCAAATAGCCAAGGTTGAGCTGATTTGAGTGGAGTATTGAACGCAAATCAACCATTGAGCGGGTAACCACTTTTCCTGTCTGTTGCGCGAACGTTGAGAGCGCATCCTCAAGCGCTTGGTATTCTTGATCACTCAAGGTTCGCACTGCGGTCATGGCGCCGACTTTGGCACTGGGCTGATAGTTATTAAAAATGGCGATACCACTGCGCTTTAAACTGGTGAAATGGTGGCGGATGTTGGACAGTTTTTTCAGTGAGGCAGGGTCGTTGAGCTCGAACTGCGCCAAGGAAAGATAGCGCTCGAATGTCGCCATATCTTCCATAAAGCGTTGTCGGCTACTTTCTCGCCCATCTAGATATTGGTTAAGCTCAGTCAGCATATCGCCATTTTCATCGACCAGCTCATCAAGGTATTGCAACACGGCAAGGTTATCGGGCTGTGTGAGCGATTGTGAGGCCTTTAATTCGGCAATCAAGTTATCAATCGGTCGCACCACATCAATGGATAGTCGCATTACCTGTTTACGTGCCCATTGCTCAGCGACCGGATCAAACTCTGTTAAGACTTTTTGATGAGCGATACGTTGAAAGCGCTCATAAAGCTGGCTGATCAATGAAAGTCGCTGCTCTGCGTCGGGTTTTACCTCACGTAGGCGAGCCAGTAATTGTTCAAAATCTTGCTGACTTTCTAGAAAAACCGCGAGCGATTCATGACGGCCCATGACATATTTGAGCATGCTGGCATTCATATCACTGGCGGCACGCTGCATGCGCATGGTGATAATTGCACTCGGGATTTCTTGATGAGTAGCGCGGCCAACATCGCGGTTGACGCGCTCCTGCATGATGTAGCTCGAGACTGACAGGCCCAGCACCATCAAGGTGATGAAGGTCATGATCAACCCAATCTTGCTGACGATACTCTTACCAAATGGGCGAGGGTGATTTACCTTCATGACGATTCCTACATCCTTGTCAACGATTGATTTGGGCGTGATCCGTGTTAAATTGCGCGTTGTGTTGTTTGCTTTCATCACAGTGAAGCCAGACTATACTGCAAGGAGACTGGCGTCAGTCGTTTGTATGATTTGACGTTGCCACTCGGCCCCTTTATTCGAGCCAGACTGAAAGGGAAGAGGACGATGTGAGCAGACACCATGTCATAGAACGATGATCAGTTTATAGTATACAGTGCGCTAAGCACTGCGAAGCGTGACTCGCTTTCTAATTTCGCCTTCAATAGGCGCAAATAGCCGACGGGCACGGTACAATAGCGATAGTTGAATAGTCTAAGGACAAGTAATCATGGTAGTAGACTCAGACGGGTATCAAGCACTGATCGAACATTTTGCGTTTAATCTCTCTGTGTTTGAAAAACCGGGTGAAGCCATTGGCGATGATACCATTGCCGATATTGTGCACGATCTGGTCGCCTCTAATATTATGACCATTTGCGAGCAAAATCCTGGGCTTTCGTCTGCATTGCGCTTCACCATATTACGAGAGGCTGACCGTGTGGTTGAAGATATGGAAGAAGTGCTGGCGGGTCGGTGGGAGCAACCAGTGACCGCAGAGCAGGTAGGCTTTCTCGAAGAGTACGTTGCCTTGGTAAAAAACCTTTTTGATGGTGCCATGGTCGAGCTGCGCTAGTGACAAGCCCTGGCGGTTACCGTTTAATGCCTGTCTTCCTCTGCTTTTGTGATCTTGGCCGCGCGATACTGACAGCAAACCTCAGTTCGGTATACTAGGCGGTCCATTTACAACCTCAGATTTTACCATGTGCCAATCCGCCCCGCGTCACGCTATTCATGCGCTTTATTCCGCCCGTTTGGCTCGTGCAACGCGTCCCTATCTCGCACGTGGCGCCGGTGTAGACCGCTGCCCATCATGCATGTTAGTTCGTCATTTCTGTGTGTGTGAGTACCGAGCAGCGTGCCAGACCCATGCCGCGTTCATGTTACTCATGTACGATGATGAGGTGCTAAAACCCAGTAATACAGGGCGTTTGATTGCTGACTGCGTCGCGGATACCTACGCGTTTATCTGGTCACGTACGCAACCTGATCCTGATATGTTGGCGTTGTTATCCCGCTCAGCGTTTCAACCCTATGTTGTCTTTCCTGCTCAGTACACAACCCCGACGCGTATGACGGCGCCAGCACGTATCCATGACAGCGCGAAGCGGCCGTTATTTATCATCATTGACGGCACTTGGCGGGAGGCGAAAAAAATCTTTCGTAAAAGCCCTTGGCTTGATCACTTTCCGGTTTTAAGTATTGAACCTCAGGCATTATCTCGGTATCGCGTGCGCGATGCTCACGGTGAAAACCAACTGGCGACAGCAGAAGTGGCTGCTGAGGTGCTTGCTGTCAATCAAGAGCACAAGGCGGCAGATTACTTAAACCAATGGTTCGATGTCTTTCGTGAGCGATACCTCGCAGGCAAACGACAAAAACACCTTGCGGAAGACAATGCGTTGACGCGCTTTCTTGATGACCGACCCTTTGTGAGTGATGCCGACACCTGAGTGAAAAGTCTGGTTGGAAAACAACGAAACTTGGGGCTAATCACGGACTTTTGCCTTGGTTTGCTGAATAATCTGGTTAAATAACGACAATTTAAGGTGGCTTAGCCATGTATTACGGCTTTGATGTGGGCGGCACAAAAATTGAATTTGGCGCCTTCGATAAACAACTCAATCGTGTTGCGACCGAGCGTCACCCAACACCAACGCAAGATTACCCCGCATTAATCGACACATTGGTGCGGTTGGTGGAAAAGTATGATGCGGAGTTAGGGCAAAAAGGAACCATTGGTATTGGTATTCCAGGCTCTCAAGCAGAAGATGGAACGGTGCTGACCGTCAATGTGCCCGCGGCAAATGGACAGTCGTTACGGGCTGATCTACAAGCACGCGTCGGGCGCGAAGTGCGTATTAGCAATGACGCCAATTGTTTTGCGTTGTCAGAAGCATGGGATGCGCAAGCGCAATCGGCGAAAACCGTGTTAGGGCTAATCTTGGGCACAGGCTTTGGTGGTGGCTTGGTGATCAATGGCAAAGTCATTAATGGCAAAAACCAAATGGCGGGCGAAGTCGGGCATATGCGTATGCCGATTGATGCCTGGCTAAGGTTGGGTGATAACCCGCCGATGTTTGCGTGTGGTTGTGGGAATAAAGGTTGCCTAGACAATTATTTATCTGGGCGTGGGTTTGAACAGCTTTATGCTCACTTTTATCAGCCGTTGTCAGCGATCGAAATCATCGAACAGTATCGCCAAGGTGAACCGGATGCGGTGGCATTTGTTGACTGCTTCTTTGATGTGTTAGCCATGGCTCTGGGGGGCGTATTAACCGCGTTTGATCCAGACATGGTCGTGCTTGGTGGCGGCCTATCTAACTTTGATGAGCTGTATCAAGCGATTCCTGAACGCTTACCGGCACACCTACTGTCTGCGGCTAACGCCCCTGATATTGTCAAAGCGCAGCACGGTGATGCGGGAGGGGTGCGTGGCGCTGCCTTCCTACACCTAACTTGATGCCAATAACAAAGCCGACGCAAGTCGGCTTTGTGGTGAGACATTTTATTCTGGTTTTTTATGCTGACAATGGCGGATGGCGTTGTCGAGTAATTCAAGTGCCGTTTTATCGGTTGGCGGTAACGCTGCGTCAGACTCAGCGATTGGCGTTGTACGCTCGCCCCAACGGATTAAGCCTGCGCCCCAAGTCAGGCCAGCGCCAAATGCCGCGGTGAGTAGCTGGCTATGTGGCTTGACCGCCCCTTGCTCAACTGCTTCGCACAAAGCGATGGGGATCGTGGCTGCTGAGGTATTGCCATAGCGCTGGATATTAATAAACGCCTTATCTAACTCGATGCCAGCGTGCTCACATAAGGTTTCGATAATCCGTTTGTTGGCTTGGTGTGGCACGACCAGATCAATACCGTCAGCATTGAGCTGATTCCGTGTTAACACCTGATTCGCCGCTGATCCCATGCCTTTAACCGCGCGTTTAAAAATGTCACGGCCGATAAAATCAAACGCAAAATAGCCATTGTCCGGGTCGAAGCGATCCATTGCGGTACCAAAGGCAGGGATCGCGAGTACATCACGGCCTGCTGGATCACAACCAAGTTGCGCGTCAAGTAGCCCCACTTCCTGTTCGCTTTTGCTCACCACGACCGCGCCGGCACCATCACCAAATAGCACGGCGGTATCGCGTTTGCTCCAATCCAAATACCAGGTTAAATGCTCTGCGCCGATAATGAGTGCATGCTGATAGTGGCCAGCTTGGAGCATCTTGGTTGCGGTTTCTAATCCGTATAAAAACCCGGTACAAGCGGCATTCATATCAAATGCAGCGGCACGAAGTGCACCTAAGTTGCCTTGCACTTTGGAGGCAATATTGGGGATCAGCGTGTCTGGTGAGCAGGTCGCTACAATCAACAGATCAAGCTGGCTTGCCTCAATGCCTGCCGCCGCTAATGCGCGTTGAGCGGCAACGGTGGCGAGCTCTGAGGTTTCTACATGACTCACTCGGCGCGCTTCAATACCTGTGCGTGAGCGAATCCATTCATCATTGGTCTCTAAAATTGTGCTGAGATCGTCATTGCTCAACACCGCGGGCGGAAGGCACTTCCCCCAGCCTGTAATTTCTGCAAATGCCATAGTTATTTACGGGTTGTTTAGCGTTGCGCTAGTGTAAACCTGAAACTCGGATGAAACAATTTTGATGGTTGATAAGGCGTGAAAAACACTACCTGGCGCAAACACCAGGTAGTGGGAGAGTGATTACCAGAACAGGCGAGTGAAAATCGCCAAGACAGCAATACAAACAATGTTGAGATATAAGCCAACACGCATCATATCACGTTGTTCGATATGGCCTGAACCAAACACAATGGCGTTTGGTGGCGTGGCGACCGGCAGCATAAAGGCACATGACGCGGCAATAGCGATCAGCGCAGAGAGTGCAACGGGTGACACACCCAATGCTTCGGCGATGGTAGCAAAAACCGGTACTAGGAGTGCAGCGCTGGCGGTATTACTCGCAAACTCAGTCAAGAAAATGACGAATGCCACCACGCCTAGCATAGTGAAAAACATCCCAGATCCTGTCAGTGCATTGCTCAGGTGGTTGGCGAGAAACAAACTCGTGCCGGTTGCTTTGAGGACATTGCTCAAACAAATTCCCCCACCGAAGAGTAGCAGCACGCCCCAGTCAGCGGTTTTTTCGACTTCTTTCCATTTCACAACTCGCGTTGCCCCCAGCAAGACAATCGCGGATAACGCCACAATAGAGTCAAACTTGCTAAGGCCACCAAGCATGGCATTCAATGGTTTACTGAATATCCAGGCACTGACGGTCAGTGCGAAAATCACAAGCGTGATCACGCGAGGTTTGCTCCAGGTGAAGTCACGCTGATCCGCTTTAAAACTATGGTTAAGGTTCGGCTTGGTGAGCACATACAAGACGGCAACGGCGATGGGGAGCAATATCAGAGTGACAGGCAGGCCTAATTTCATCCAATCTGCAAAGCTAAGCCCAGCTTCAGCCGCCGCAATCGCATTTGGGGGACTACCGACAATGGTCGCTATGCCGCCGATGCTCGCGCAATAGGCAATACCCAACAGCACAAACACATAGGTGCCATGATCTTTTTGATTATTTACCTTGTGCAAAATGCCTAACACCAGTGGCAGCATCATAGCGGTTGTCGCGGTGTTACTGATCCACATGGATAGAGCGGCCGTGACCCCAAATAACATCATGACGGCCACCGACATTTTGCCTTGGGCAATGGTGAGCACTTTATTGGCGATGGCTTGATCGAGGCCTTGTGCTTGCAGCGCGGCTGCCAAGGCAAAACCACCGAGAAAGAGAAAAATGATGGGATTGGCGAAATTTGACATCGCTGCCGGTGTTTCAAACACGCCAAGCGCGACGGCCATAATGGGCACCAGGATCGCGGTGATGCTGACATGAATCGCTTCAGTAAGCCATAACACGGCAATGAATATCAGTAAGCTTAGGCCGGTTGTGACATCTGTTTCAAACGGCAGGGTGTTATACAAGATGAAAAACAGGGCAATGTCAGCAAACAAGATCCACGCTTTTCTATCCAGCCCCGACGCACGGGAGGAAAGGGTTTGCACATCCATAGGGCGTCCTTTTTTAAACGTTATTGAGTTTTTTTATAATGTTTTGCTTTGAGTTTTTAGGTGCTTGATAGGGGTAGGGTTACTGCCATTTGGGCGACAGTGGGCCTCCAAGCGACGGCTAATATACGCCTAAATAGTCCGCGTGTTAATCGATTGCAGGCAGGTTTTTAAACAAATGATTAAAGTAATGTGAAAATTGTGATTGGGTCGGCACTGGTCGATATTGGAGTTAGTCGTTCGACGTTGAGACGCCACTGATTGGCTCTTTTGGGCCGGTAAACTTGGGTTTGACGTTGAGAATAAAGCTATCAAGTACCGCTTTGGTTCTTGCTAATACTTCACGTGCGCGAATTTTGACGCCTGCCCAGCCTTGCGGACTCGGTACAGCGTAACAAATAGCATCAATATTGTTTACATCGGCGAGAAATAACGCACGCTCGCAATGAAACTGTTGGCTGATCACGGTGTAGCGCGCCAAACTGAAAACGGTTTTCGCGCGGACAACGGAGTCCAGCGTTCGAAAACCCGCATAGTCAAGGTGAATCGTCTCTTCCGGGATCCCTGCTTGACGTAAATCTCGCTTCATCGTCCAGGGCTCATTATACGAGCGGTGCGCGTTGTCGCCACTGAGTAAAAGGTGCTGAATCTTACCCGCATGATATAACGACTCCGCGGCTTCAATCCGGTAGGTATAATAGGGGTTGGGTGTTTTACCAATATACTTACTGGTTCCCAGAACCAAGCCGACTTGCCGAGCGGGTAGCGTCTCAGCTTGTTGATAAACACGGCCTTTGGCATTAAGCGTGATCGCGATATCACTGGCGGCCATCACGATAGCGGTGACCACAGTAAAACCAATCAATGTGAAAATCGCCCGACGAAAAAGGCGCTGGAGAGCCATGGTGCGTTTTATTACCTTTGCGCGAATTAAGCCGCACTCGGGGTCACGTGTGCGGGCAAGTAGATGGAATAATAGCAAAAAAAGCGCCGGGGTAGACGCTTTTTTCTGTTAGGCTCGCGTTAAAAAGAGGTCCGTTTGTAAGCACGATATTGTGGTGACCAGAAGCTCTCTTCAATACGCTTTTTAAGGGCCTCGTCAGACAGTTCTGAGGCAACCCCCTCAGCAATAGCCTCTTTCGCAACCGCAAACGCGATGCGTTTTGATACCTGCGTGATATCTTCCAACGACGGTAGCAGGGCGCCTGTGCCACGCTTGGCTAATGGCGAGCACTCAGCTAAAGCGCGCGATGAGGCCATCAGCATGCCATCTGTCACCCGGGATGCAGCAACCGCTAACACGCCCAGCCCAATGCCTGGGAAAATATAGCTGTTATTACACTGTGCAATAGGAAAGGTCTTACCATTGTCTAAACGCACAGGTTCGAACGGACTCCCTGTGGCAACCAGCGCTTGGCCGTCAGTCCAGCGCAAAATATCAAAGGGCGTCGCCTCCACACGGCTGGTAGGGTTAGAGAGAGGGAAAACGATAGGACGTGGGCAATTGGCATGCATTTCTTTCACCACATCCTCGGTAAATAATCCAGGTGCGCCAGAGACGCCGACCAATACGGTCGGTTTCGCATTCCGCACGACATCGAGCAACGAAATGTTACTGTCTTCTAACTGCCAGTGGTTGAGCGCCTCGCTCTTTTGCACCAGCCGTTGCTGAAAGTCGAGTAAGTTAGGCATGGCATCGATTAATAGCCCCCAACGGTCGACCATGTAGACACGTGCGCGCGCCTCTTGATCGGAGATACCTTCAGATACCATTTGCGCGATGATCGCTTCGGCAATACCACAACCGGCTGACCCAGCGCCCAAAAATGTGATGCGTTGCTCGGAGAGCTTAGTACCTGCGGCTTTACACGCTGCAATCAAAGAGCCAACAGTCACCGCGGCAGTACCTTGAATATCGTCATTAAAGCAGCAGACTCTATCCTTATATCGCTCCAGGATCGGCATAGCATTTTTTTGTGCAAAGTCTTCAAATTGAATCAAGGCATCTGGCCAGCGGCGTTGAACCGCTTGGATAAACTCTTCAATAAAGGCATCGTATTCTTGTCCGCTGATGCGGGTGTGACGCCAGCCCATGTACATGGGATCAGAAAGGCGTTGTGGGTTATTGGTACCGACATCCAACACAATAGGGAGTGTGTAGGCTGGACTGATCCCACCACAAGCTGTGTAAAGCGACAGCTTACCAATCGGGATGCCCATGCCGCCAATTCCCTGATCGCCGAGTCCGAGAATACGCTCCCCATCGGTGACAACAATCACTTTGACGTTATGACGAGAGGCGTTATTAAGTACATCATCAATGCGATCGCGGTTAGGATAAGAAATGAAAAGCCCGCGGCCTCGGCGATAGATATTGGAGAAGTTCTCACAGGCTGCGCCTACCGTCGGAGTATAGATGATGGGCATCATTTCGGTAATATGGTTGGAAACTAACCGGTAAAAAAGCGTTTCATTGGTATCTTGGATGTTGCGTAGATAAATATGCTTGTCGATATCGTTCTCGAAGCGCTGATACTGTTGGTAGGCACGCTCAGTTTGTTCTTCAATCGTTTCGATGGCGTCAGGCAATAAGCCCTCGAGGTTAAAAAACTTACGCTCTTCGACGCTGAATGCGCTTCCTTTATTCAACAATGGCGTTTCTAGCAAGGCTGGTCCCGCATAGGGAATATAGAGAGGACGTTTTTGGTTATTCATGAATGATCAGACTCGATGTTGTCTTTTAATTAGGTCGATGATGAGTACTGGGCGTTATCTGGTGCCTTCGTGGCAAAAATGATCCCTTGCGAAACGCTTTAAAGGCGTCAGTCTGCGATAGCCCATAATTACGCTGTAATTGGGGACAAAGTTTAGGCATGAATGGTGACCTAATTCAACTTTTTTACTTGATTGTGCGGGATCGGCAGAGGTATATGAGAGAGCGTTTAAATTTGTTATCAGCGCTGGACGGCTCATTTTTGTCTGATTATTCAAACGTTTGTACATAGAAAAAACGGAAGTTAGATCACAACCTCCGGCAAAACTGCGCACGGGACATGGAAGCTGACTACACTAGAGGTGGTGAGCGAATAGTGACAAGGCCACGCCTTATCCTATTCAGCTTCCCCAATTTGGTATGAGCTAATAATAATAATGTTGGCTGAGCACATTTAATGGAAGGTTAAAAGAGGTAGTCCAATGAAGTCACTCATTGCCGCCAGCTTGCTGGTTTTCTCAACCACCACAGTCGCTGCAAACTTAGGCGATCTTGATTATATCACTGAGGTGTATCCGCCGTTTAACTATGAAGAGCGCGGTGAGTTAAAGGGAATTGCGGTTGATTTTCTCGAAGCTGCAACAGAAGCAGCAGGGGATCCGGTAAGCCGAGATCAAGTGAAGATTCAGCCATGGGCACGTGGCTATGCCACGGCACTGTCTGAGCCCAATACCGTATTGTTTTCAACCACACGGACGGATGAACGGGAAGATAAGTTTAAATGGGTAGGGCCGATTACAGACACAAAAATTGTTGTCTGGGCCCCTAAAAGCAAAGGGATCACTATCGACAATGCGAGTGACTTTGCCAACTATAAAGTCGGCGTTGTACGCGATGACGTCGGTGAGCATTTGTTACGCTCAATGGGTGTCGATGAAGGCGCGCTACGCCTCTCGCCAAAAGCGGATTTACTCGCCAAACAATTGGCGGCGGGCCGTGTTGATATGTGGGCGTACGAGGAAAACGTCAGTGCCTTCATTATGAGCCAAAACAATATTGACACTAGCCAGTTTGAAGTGGTTCATGTCTTGGATGAGTCTCAGCTCTACTATAGCTTTAGTAACAACACGCCAGATAGCTATGTTGAAAAGCTACAAGCGGGCATTGATCAAGCGACCGCCGATGGCACGCTTGAGGAAATCAAAAGCAAGTACAAGTAGTATGACGCGAGTGTTGTCACGAAAAAGCGCTTAGCGACTGACAGGCGCTGCCGAATAAAACGGGCCTAAGTCTAACAGGCCCGTTTTTTTATGCTATTGATAACAAGTGCTCGGGGTTAGTCGCGAAAGTTTTCAAATTGGAAAGGCTGCTCAAAGTCACTTTCCTTGATTAATTGAATCACTGCCTGCAAATCATCCCGTTTCTTTCCGGTGACACGTACTTGCTCGCCCTGAATCTGGGTTTGCACTTTCATCTTGGCATCTTTAATCGCTTTGGTGATCTTCTTCGCGACAGGCGTTTCAATACCGTTTTTAAATTTCACCTGTTGATAAAAGGTTTTGCCAGAGTGAACCATGTCTTGGATATCCATTGCGCGTGCATCAACACCACGCTTGGCGAGATTACTGCGCAGCATGTCCATCATTTGGTTAACCTGAAAATCCGCTTCAGCCGTTACTTTCACGGTTTCTTTATCGAGTTCGAAGCTGGCCTCAACACCACGAAAATCAAAGCGAGTTGCAAGCTCTCGGTTGGCGTTGTCCACTGCGTTTTTTAGCTCAACGTTGTCAATTTCAGAGACAATATCAAATGAAGGCATAGTCTTTTCCTAATTGGGGCGTGAGCCAGTCACGCCGATAAATCGTCAGTCATTATGGAGTGTTGCGCGCCGCGACGGCATCAGCCAGTTGCTCGAGCAAGCGCTCGGTATCGGCCCATCCCAGACAGGGGTCAGTGATCGACTGGCCATAAACGCGTGATTGCTCGTCACCCATGGTTTGATTGCCTTCTTGTAAGAAGCTCTCAGCCATGATACCGGCAATCGCTTGCTCGCCATGGCGGATCTGATCAGCAATATTCGCGCATACATCAAGCTGGCGGCGATGCTGCTTTTGGCAATTACCGTGGCTGAAGTCTACCACAAGCTTACCAGGCAATTTGAAATCGCTTAGCGTTTGCGCGGCGGCTTTCACATCGTCGGCGTAATAGTTCGGCTGATGACCGCCGCGTAAAATGACATGCCCATCTGGGTTGCCTGCGGTTCGATAAATGGTCATGCTGCCATTTTTGTCGGGGGAGCAGAAAAGGTGAGACTCTCTGCTGGCGCGAATGGCATCGACGGCAATACGGATATTGCCGTCTGTGCCATTTTTAAAGCCGACAGGGCTGGAGAGTGCAGAGGCCATTTCACGATGAATTTGTGATTCTGTCGTGCGGGCGCCAATCGCTCCCCAGCTGATCAAGTCAGCGATATACTGACCCGTGATCATGTCGAGAAACTCGGTAGCGGTCGGCAGTCCCATTTTGTTGATATCGAGTAGGAGCTCACGCGCCGTAAACAGGCCTGCACGAATATCACCGCTTCCGTCAAGGTGCGGGTCATTGATAAGGCCTTTCCAACCGACAACCGTACGTGGCTTTTCAAAATACGTGCGCATCACCACCAATAATTGGTCGCTGTACTTATCGGCGAGCGGTTTAAGCTTGGCTGCGTAATCACGGGCCGCGTCGGGATCATGAACAGAGCAGGGACCAACAATCGCTAGCAGCCTCGTATCGTCGCCATTGAGAATACGACTGATCGCCTGTCGTGCGGCGGTAATATGGTGAGCAACATTGTCGTTGATGGGGTGGGCAGCTTCCACCTCTGCAGGCGTAGGCATGGTATCCACCACACGTGTTCGAAGCTCATCGGTTTTCAGTGGCATAGAGGACAGCCTTCCTCACATCTTATTCTGTTGCGAAGCCAGTAAGATAGCAAAAAACGCCGCCTATGAAAGCATCAATGTGACATCTGTTGGATTTTTCTTGTCAGAGCGGTGATCACCGAGGCGTATTTTAGTGAATTGATGATGAGCGCCTCAGTGGCAAATGACTCAGGCGCACGTTTAGGCTACGAGGAGCAGCTAAGGGTCATATCTTTCTCTTCATCGGCGGGACGCCGAGCAAGGGAGTCAAGCGCGGAATGTGACGCAAACGGGGAAGCCAGTACTGTCATCAAATTGTGAGTTGGCTGCATGTCACCTTGTTCTGCCGCCTCTATCGCCTGCTGGGCCAAATAATTACGTAAAATAAACTTAGGATTGGTTGCCTGCATGCCAGCGAGGCGAGTGTTGTCGTCATGATCTGCCACCCGTTGGTGGTATTCGCTTAACCAAGCCGTTAAGGCATCGGCATCTGATACGAGGTCGTTAAACTGGCTGAGTGTCTTTGCACTTAATAGCGCCTCTTGCTTGATGTCACTGAGCCTGCGAAAGAAAAGGGTGTAGTCGACTTGTTGAGATTCGAGCAATGAAAAAAGCGCGTTGAACAAATCACTGTCCCCTTGCTGTGCATCGGACAACCCTAGTTTGTCGCGCATGGCTTTGCTGTAAGCTACCTGGAGATGGTGTTCATAACCGCCGAGAATGTCGTTAATCACGTCACTTTCAAGCAGTGGGGTAAAGGCGTAGCCAAGCGCAGAGAGGTTCCATAGCGCGATAGCAGGCTGCTGATTAAAGGCATATCGCCCCGTGTAATCAGTGTGGTTACAAATATTGCTCGGGTTGAAATCATCCAAAAAAGCATAGGGGCCATAATCGAAGGTCTGGCCTAAAATCGACATATTGTCGGTATTCATGACACCATGGTTAAAACCAACCGCTTGCCACTTGGCAATCATTTCTGCCGTGCGCTCGACAATTTCTTGTAGCAAGGCGGCATAAGGTTTCTCGGCCTCGGCAAGCTCAGGAAAATGGCGTGCAATGACATAGTCGGCCAGCGTACCCAGTGCATCGTGCTGTTGGCTGTAAAACAAGTACTCAAAATGGCCGAAACGCACGTGGCTTTCCGAGACCCGAAGTAAGGTTGCGGCCGTCTCGATGCGCTCGCGCATCACCGGGGTATCGCTGGTGGCCATGGCTAATGCCTGCGTGGTAGGGATGTTGAGTCCCTTCATAGCCGCGCTCGCGAGATACTCACGGAGGGTGGAACGTAAAACCGCACGCCCGTCGCCGTGGCGGCTATAGGGAGTTTTTCCCGCCCCTTTTAAATGCCAATCCCAGAGTGTGCCATTATCATCACGCCACTCTCCCAATAACACCCCACGACCATCACCGAGCTCAGGGTTGTATTGGCCGAATTGGTGCCCTGTGTATTTCATTGCAAAGGGTTTGCGGCCCGCAAGCGGCGCCTCCGCAGACAGAATTGCACGAAAGCGTTCACTGTGAATGTCTGCCGTCGTTAAGCCGAGTTCATCAGCTAGCGCGGCGTTGTATGTTAGAAGCCGGCCGTTGTCCAAAGGCGTAGGGGTCACGGCTTTACCCAATGCGCTCCCTAATTGGCTAAAGCTAAACCGAATATGTTCACCATCAAATACTGCCATGCATCCCCCTTTAGGTTAATCATTTAAGCCTAACAGCCTGTCAGCCGCTAACAAGGGATAGAATGTAGGGGTATTGGTTGACATGGGTTGGTGTTTTTTTCCTCACCCGAACCGTATTTCTTCCACATCTCAAGGACAAATTGCGTATACTCACGGGCATTATTTTCTACAGCGCTGAGACAATGATTAAACTAGGGCAATACAACAAACTATCAGTGGTGAAACAGGCAGACTTTGGCGTGTTCCTTGATGGCGATGACTTTGGCAATATTTTGCTGCCGACCCGTTACGTCCCTGAGAATACCCGTGTTGGTGATACGCTCAATGTGTTCATCTACTTTGACTCCGAAGATGAGATTATTGCCACGACTGAAACGCCCTATGCGCAAGTGGGTGAGTTTGCATCATTGCGCTGTGTTGGCGTCAATACGGTCGGGGCGTTTGTCGACTGGGGGTTAAGCAAAGATTTGTTGGTGCCCTTTAGCGAGCAACGTACGCGCATGGAGGAGGGAAAACCCTATGTGGTGCGGGTTTATACCGACAAGGCATCCGGGCGTATTGTTGCGAGCCGCAAGTTCAATAAGTTTATCAGTGAGGAGCCGCCTCAGGTAAAAGTCGGCGATAAGGTCTCGGTGATCATTACTGACATCACCGACCTTGGCTTTAAGTGCGTGGTGAATAACCAGCATTGGGGGCTTATCTATCGCGCTGAAGCGTTCGGTAAGCTGTTTATCGGCAAAAAACTCAGTGCCTATGTAAAAACCGTTCGTGAGGATGGCAAAGTTGATCTGGCATTACAAAAACATGGTAAAGCGCGGGTTGACGATCTCAGTGACAAAGTGATTAAGATGCTAGAGAGCAAAGGGGGCTTTTTACCACTTAATGATAAAAGCTCACCTGACGCTATTTTTTCTCTCTTTCGTACCAGCAAGGCGACCTTTAAGAAAACACTGGGTGGGCTTTATAAGCAACGTAAAATTCGTATTGAACAGGACGGCATTTACCTGAACAAGTGACGGTGTCACAAATTCCCGATAAAAAAAGACCCGGAACGTCCTGTTCCGGGTTCAGGGAAAAGGCTCAAGGAGCCATATGCCAATATTTAGGTTGTGATTACTAAAGTGTAGTCTATCAATAACGACATGCCAGTTTGTGACACAATTTTGTTAAAGGATAAGTATTATCAGGGACCTAGCGAGCGCGTCGAGGTCCCTGATTTTTTAGCGAGCGTATCGAGGGTCGCTTAGTACAAGCAGCTTAGGGTGTTGGAATAGCCGTTCGCCATTCTTGCCATACTTTTTTACTCTCACTGTGCAGCAAGAAGTGACGATGATCATTGGCCACTGGCTGCAAAGGTTGATCGTCTGGGGTTGAGAAAGCAATACCGCCTTTCAGCAAACTATCAATCGTGCCGCTTTTGAGATCTGCCCCCGTTAGCCCAATGGAGACATCGACCCCGGACTCGTTCCAAAAGACCGTGTTTTCACGAACCAGGTGTGCATATTGCGGCGCGATTTGTAGTTCGAAAATGACTCGGTCAGACAGTTCGCCTAATCTAACGCTAGAGACAATACCCACTTCGATATCGCGATGTAATACCGGTGTGCCAGGGGCGATAGAGTGGCGAGCGTCGCTCTCCAGGATGAGTGTCAGCCCTTTTGGGTATTTGGGCGAGTCATGGAGGGTGAACTGTTGGGTGAAGTCACCCTCGCCGGGGACCACCGAGATATAGGTGCCAAATAGTGAGTCCAAGTTCTCTGTTTTGGTCAGGCTGAGGACGGGTTGAGTGAGCCAGAAATAGCTGCCGGTGCGCGCAAGCGCATTTTTGTATTCAGGGTAGAGACGAGCCTGAATGGTCACGTTTTCGTGGTCGAAGTCGGGGCTTAGGGTGATCACTTCGCCAACATCGACTCCTTGATAACGGATCGCGCTGCCCACTTTTACCCCGTTGGCCTGGTCAACCGTTAGCCTAATATCTACGCCGTATTGAGCGGCTTCTTGCTTTGAGGGGTAAAGCTTCCAATCTCCGTTTCGTTTATTACTAATACCAGGCATGGTGCCGAAGGCGATACCGCCGTTAACCAGTGAACGCAACGAGCCTGTATTAATTTCGACGCCGCTGAGGTTGGCTTTGATATCCAGCCCAGATTCATTCCAAAATACGGTTTGTGGATTAATCAGATGCTTATAGCGATTACTCACCGCAATGGCGATGGAGACAGTGTTGCCGTTAAGCTGATATCCTTCCACTTGGCCGACCACAAAATTGCGGTACATCACGGGACTGCCTTCACTCACACCAGGCATACGACTCGCCACTAAGGTAAAGCGTGTTTCACCGCGTGCATCTTGCTTGGCGTGCTTCGCTTGAATAGGGGAGGTGTAAAGTGGATACGTCTCATTGACGCCTTTCGCCCCTTCGCTGGTAAAGCTTAAAGCCGGGTCGGCGATTTGTTCCATCGCTGGCACGACCACATTGAGACCGTCACCACTGAGCTCGCCCGTGATCCCACCGAGAATAAAAAACTGCGATTGTTGTTTCACCAAGTGGCGGTATTCTGGATAAATCAATAGCTTTAAAGTGACGGTGTCACTTTCATTGAGCGCGACACGGTCGATAAAGCCCACTTGAATGCCGCGATGCAATACTTTGGTGTGGGGGGTTAAGCCGTATGCATCGTCTGCGGTTAAGGTTACTGTGAGGGCACCGGTCAGTTGCTTTTGCTGTTGGTGCCAGGTTCGGGCGGTAAACACTTTGTCGGGCATCGCGGGATCAGCATCTGCCGAGCCAGGTTGGATCGTCAAGTAGTTGCCGAGGACTAAATTACCCAGGTTCTTTAGTCCATCAAAACCAATTTGGGGCTGCTCTATCTGAAAGTAGGTGTCTTGGTTGAGCAGCCAGGTCATGCTCGGGTCAATGTGTGCGGTTGCGACTGGGCGTTGTTGCTGTGCCGCGACGTCTATGTGGGTAATTTCACCGACTTCTAATCCTTGATAGGTGATCTTCGTCCCCGCGCCGGGCAGCCCATGTTGTTCAGGGAGCGCTATTTGTATCGATTGACCGCGTGCGGCCTGCGAAAGGCTTTGGTAAAGCTGAAAAGGGCGATTGTCCTCAAGTGTTGGGCTTGCTTTCGGGGAGTCGAATGCAATGCCACCGGCAATCAAGCTCGCCACACTCTCGAGCTGCACATCAACACCCGACACATCAACATTGGCTTTTACACCGCTGATCGACCAAAAGCGTGAGTCTTGTTTGAGTAAATGCGAGAATTGCGGCTCAATTAACGCGGAGAGCGTCACCCCTTGCGAATCTTGATCAAGCCGGTAACTGTAAATTTCGCCGACACGAATTTTCCGATAGTAAATCGGCGAACCGACATTCAGTGAGCCTAATGTCGGTGCGTGTAGCTTGACGGTTGTGCCGGCTTTTTCTGCGATATCTGTCGGTGGTTCGTCACGCGCGACGAAGGATAGGCTGGGGTCGCCGCTACCCGGTTGTAAGGCAATATAGTTGCCTGAGACCAAGGTTTCGAGGCCGCTGATCCCAGTGATCGAGGCGCGTGGTTTCACAAGCCAAAACTCGGTGCCACTTGTGAGCAGTTGCGTCGCCTCTGGATAGATATTGGCGTCAACATAAATGCCGTCCAAGTCATCCGCGAGTGTAATATTTCGCACCTTACCCACTTCCAACCCTTGGTAACGGATCGTGGTTTGGCCAGCCTCCAAGCCTTGCGCATCGCTAAACACAATTTGAATCCGTTGCCCCGCTTCACTGATGGATTGAAACAGGAGCCAAGCGGCCATCAGCAAGGCCAATACAGGCAGTATCCATAGGGGAGACAAGCCATAGCTGCTTTTAACGATCGGTGAGGGTATGTCTTGTTTGTCGCTCATGATGATCCCATATCAAACGCGTATCAAGAAATTCAGTGGCAAGCATGGTTAATACCACGACCAAGCCGAATGCAATGGCACCCGGTCCAGGCATAAAGTCCATAATGCGACCACGATCGACTAAGGCGACCATAAACGCAATCACAAATAAGTCCATCATCGACCACTTTCCAATCCATTTCACCCCTCGGTATAGCCACATATGCTGACGTGGTGTGATGGCGGTGGTGCACCGTAAGCTTATTAATATCAAACCTAGCCCTAGTATCTTTGCTACGGGCACGACGATGCTGGCAGTAAAAATGATCGCAGCGATGCCTAGCATCCCATTATTAATCAGACTCGCGACGCCCGAAAAAATGGTGTCTTCAAGTCGAATGCCGTTGGAGAACAAAATGGAGATTGGGAACAGGTTGGCCGGAAACAGAAAAATGGTAGCGGTAATTAAACAGGCCCAAGTCTTTTGCTCGCTTCGAATCATTCGGCGGTGAAGCGGTAAATGACACCGACGACAGTGAGCGCTTTTCTGGTGCCCTTGTGTTAAGCCGCAGTGGCTGCACCGGATAAGAGGGGACGGCTCGGATTGTGGTGCTGGGCGAGTAAAGGCATCCCAGTATCTTTGCGTGTTTACCCGCACCAGTAAAATCGATAGTAGGATTTGTATCGTCGCATAGCAGGCAAGCCCCACGGAAAAGTGTAAGGTGGCGTAGTCTTGAATTTTAAAACAGGCGATGGCTAAGCTGACCATTAAAACATCCGCCATCACCCAGTGGCGGCTGTGCGCAATCACGCGTACCGCTGGGCGAAACCAGCGGATGGATTGTTGGCGTCGAGACAGGTGCATCACCAATAACGCACAGGTGAACAAAAGCGGCGCAAATGAAGCACAGAATACGACGAGGCTGACGACAAACGGGAATGAAGACCAGAGAATCTTGGCGCCGGTAAGCACGGATGTGGTGATGGTTTTTCCCAACAAATCGATGGAAAGGAGCGGCAGAAGGTGAGCGGGAAGAAACAGCACCAAAATCGTGAGTGCCAAGGCTATCTCTCCATTAAAAGACAGCCGTCGTCCGTGCGCGAGCTTGGTCGCGCAACGTGGGCAGATAGCAAGGTGATCGGAGTCAGTTTGGCACGGTTGTAACACCAGATCGCACCCCGAGCACCTCGTTAAAGGTGGGGACGCCGCAAACGGTTTGTCTGGTGACTGTGTCATGGTCTACTTTCCCGCCGCCTGTTGTATTTGCCCATACAAGGTTTGATATACCCCGGGCGCATTGACTAACTCTGTGTGCGTGCCTTGTTGGGTCACTTGTCCTTCATCCAACACATAAATCACATCGGCTTCTTTAACCGCAGAGAGGCGGTGAGCCACGATAAGGGTCGTCCGTCCCGCCAAAAATGTTTGCATTGCTTGATGTAGCGCGCGCTCAGTGGCCGTGTCTAGGGCGGACGTGGCTTCATCCAAAATAACCAGTTTAGGGTCACTCAGGAGCATTCGTGCAATCGCCACACGTTGTCGCTGACCGCCAGATAAACGGATCCCTTGTCGTCCAAGCGGTGTATCTAGCCCGTCGGTGAGTTGTGTCACCACATCCCCCAATTGGGCGTGCTCGATAGCTTGCCAAAGCGCGGTGTCGGCAAGGTGACGGCCTAAGCATAAGTTATTTCTCAACGTATCATTAAACAGCACTGGCTGTTGCAATACCACGGCAATTTGATGACGGAGAGCATCCATGTCGACATGGTTAATTGAGTGGCCGTTAAAGCGTATATCACCTTGTTCTACCGGATACAGTCCTAACAGCAACTGAATAAGGGTTGATTTTCCGCCGCCACTGGCACCAACCAATGCCACACGCTGGCCGGCAGGGATATGCATGCTTAAACCATTGAGTACCGACTTATCCTCATCGTAGGAGAAACATAGATTATCAATCTCGACCGTTAAGCCCGAGGCCTGTGTGTGGGCGGCGATACGACTTGGGTCAATGCCCGCGGGTCGACGCGGCTCTTCGGCCAGTTGTAAAACCTCATTAATACGCGTCATCGCGGCTTTAGCACTATACCAAGCAAATTGAATCCCGAGCAGCTCTTGGACTGGGCCTAGCATAAACCACAGATAACCAAACACCGCGAACATCAGACCAATCGACAAATCACTGAAAAAGACCATTCCCATTGCTACAGCGCGAAAGAGCTCGAAGCCGATCAAGAACATTAAAAATGATAAGCGTCCCGCGGCTTCTGACTGCCAGGCATACTTGTCAGCACTGTCTTTAATCTCACTGGCACTGTGGTCAAGCTGACGCAAATACTCACGTTCACGATTGGCAGCACGAAGTTGATACAAACCGTCTAACGTATCCACGAGACGTTGCTGGAAGCGCTCAAAAGATTGGTTCTCTTGTGTTTTAAGGTGCTTAACTCGTTGGCCAAGGGTGCGGCTTAACGCCACGACAATAGGGTTAATCAGTAAGATGAACAAGCCGAGTCGCCAATCAATCCAAAGTAAGACGACCGCGGTGCCGGTGACCGTCAACAGACCAATAATAAACTTGCTTAGTGTGGTACCAATAAACTTATCGATGGTTTCGACATCGGTGACAAGGTGAGAGGTGAGGCCGCCACTCCCACGTAATTCGTACTCACGCATACTGATCCGCCCAAGTTTGGCGATCAAGTGTTGGCGGATTTTGTAGGTGATTGCCTTACCAACCAGAGTAAATTGGCGGCTTTGTAGAATGTTAAGTCCTTGGCTGACGATACGCATGATAACGACAATGATCAGCACAGCGGCAATGTAAATGCCCGCCTGTTGCCAGCTTATAGGCAGGAGGGTGTTGAGTACCGCAAGTCCCCAGTCTGGCTTATCCAATAGCACCTCATCGACCAATAACGGCATGAGTAATGGGATAGGCACACTGACCAAGGTGGCGGCAATGGCTACCACGTTAGCCCAAATGAGCCGGGTGCGATGGGGTCGAGCTTGGTCAAGAAGCCAGCGCCAGGTGATCATAAATAGTGATACTCAATTGAAAAGTCTTTGGATTATTTCTATTGTAATGGTCTTGTTGTTTGAGATGCAGTGATTTATGGAAAACAAAGCTGATTTTTACCGCTTGTTAACCCAACAGGCGGTTGCGTTGTGCGAAGGGGAACCCAACCTTATTGCAAAACTGGCCAATATAAGTGCGTTACTCAATAGCCAGCTTGAAGATATTAACTGGGTGGGTTTCTATCTCGACGAGGGAGAAGAGTTAGTGCTTGGCCCGTTTCAAGGTCAACCAGCCTGTGTACGCATCCCCTATGATAAAGGGGTATGTGGGGCCGCCTATCGTCAAGATACCGTAATGCGAGTAGAGGATGTGCACGCCTTTGAAGGACATATTGCGTGTGATGCGGCGAGTAACTCGGAAATTGTGGTGCCTGTTCGGGTCAATAATAAATTGCAGGCAGTACTGGATATTGATAGTCCAAGTATCGGTCGCTTTGACCAAGAAGATGAACATGGACTCGCTACCTTGGTCAAAGAAATGCAAAAACACTTGTGATTTCGCCAATCTTGGTAGTTTTTTCATATCAGGTATCTATAATACGCACCACTTTCATACTTAAATACACGTAGATACGCTGCTGTGGTTTCTCGCAGCAGGCCAGGAAAAAACATGGAAAATACTGAAAAGCTCGCGAACAGCAAAGAAGTCATTGCCTACATTGCTGAACGTTTCCCTAAATGTTTTACTGTTGAAGGCGAAGCCAAGCCATTAAAAATTGGTATTTTTCAAGATCTTGCGACACGTCTTGAAGGCGATCCCAAGGTAAGCAAGACCCAATTGCGCGCCGCGCTTCGTCAGTACACGTCTTCCTGGCGTTATCTGCACAGCGTGAAACCAGGGGCGTCACGCGTTGACCTTGATGGCAATGCGTGTGGCGAGCTTGAGCAAGAGCATATCGACCATGCTGCGCAGACCTTGTCAGAAAGCAAAGCGCGTGCGGCAGAGCGTCGTAAGCAGCAACAAGCGAAAAAGTCAGAAGGCCAGGCGAAAAGTGCGGGTAAGACTGCACCAAAAGGCAAGAAGGCGGCCGCGCAATCAGCGAAAGGCCGTACGAGTAAACCAAAGCCCGCTAAAATGACTAAGAAAGAGAGTGAGCCACGTCGCGAACTCAACGCCAACGATGTTGTCGTAGGTAAAGACGTGAATGTGAACATGGGCAACGGTAATCTGCCAGCGACCATTGTTGAAATTAATAAGGATGAGGTGCGTGTTCGCCTGACTAACGGGTTAACCATGTTAGTAAAAGCGGAGCACCTCAGCGCCTAAAGGAGACTCCTCGACGCATGTTTTGTCGACGCCGCGTTTCGGCTATCGCTGCCAGCTTGATGCTGGCAGCCTCTGCCCAGGCCGTAGAAGCCAATTTTCAACTCAGTGAACTACCTTCACTGTCCGCTGAACCCCAACACGAAACCGCTTCCAAGCGTGTAACTTCTCGTTTCACTCGATCCCACTATAAGCAGTTCGCGCTCGACGATGCCTTCTCGGCGGCGATTTTTGATCGTTACTTGGAAACACTGGATTATAATCGTGTGTTTTTAACCCAAGATGATGTCGAACGTCTATCTCGTTGGAAAACGCGTTTAGATGATCAGCTCAAAGAAGGTGAGACACAAGCGGCCTATGCGATTTACAACCGTGTGCTGAAAAAACGCTTTGAGCGTTATCAGTACGCGCTGCACGTGTTGGATAAACCCTTTGATTTCTCTGCTGACGAAAGCATGGTGCTGGATCGTACTGAGCTGCCATGGGCGGCTAACGAGGCTGAACTGGATGCTATCTGGGACAAGCGGGTAAAAAATGATGCCTTGAACCTGCGCTTAACGGGGAAAGAGGATGAAGAAATCCGAGAGACTTTGGGCAAGCGTTATAACAGCGCGTTAAAGCGTTTAACGCAAAGCCATAGCGAAGATGTGTTCCAGGTCTACATGAACGCCTTCGCGCGTGAAGTTGACCCACATACTAGCTACCTATCACCACGCAATGCTGAGCAATTCCAGTCGGAAATGAATTTATCCCTCGAAGGGATAGGGGCGGTATTGCAGATAAAAAATGAATACACAGTGATTCGCTCTCTCGTCGCGGGTGGCCCTGCATCCAAGTCCAAACAGTTGTCACCCGGTGATCGAATTATTGGTGTGGGCCAAGAAGACGAAGCGATTGTCGATGTGATTGGCTGGCGACTGGACGATGTGGTCGAGCTGATCAAAGGTCCGAAAGGCAGTGAAGTTAAACTGAAAATCTTACCCGAAGGGGCGAATGCTAAAAGTTACAATGTCACGCTAACCCGTGACAAGATTCGCTTGGAAGATCGCGCAGTAAAATCTGAAGTGATTGAGCGCGGTGACGAAAAAGTTGGCGTACTGACGGTCCCCGGATTCTATGTTGGGCTGGCCGATGACACCAAAAAAGAGATCGCGAGTCTGAAAGAAAAGGGCATTAGCGGTATCGTCGTGGACTTGCGAAATAACGGAGGGGGGGCACTGAGTGAAGCAACCGCGCTCAGTGGGTTGTTTATTGACCAAGGCCCCATTGTACAAGTCAGAGACAGCTATGGGCGAGTGAAAGTCAACAGTGATACGGACGGTAAACGTTTCTATGATGGCCCGATGACGGTGTTGATTAATCGCTACAGTGCCTCCGCTTCGGAGATTTTCGCCGCCGCCATGCAAGATTATGAGCGTGCGGTGGTGATTGGCGAACAATCTTTTGGTAAAGGGACCGTACAGCAGCACCGCTCTTTGAATCATATCTACGATTTATTTGATAAGCCGTTAGGTTATGTGCAGTACACGATCCAAAAGTTTTATCGGATTAGCGGTGGCAGTACCCAAAATAAGGGTGTGGTGCCAGATATTGTCTTCCCTTCTCCCGTTTCACCGGATGAAACAGGTGAGAGTGTGGAAGAAAATGCCTTGCCATGGGATCGAATTGAGAAAGCGGATTATCAGCCTAGATCCATGCCTGATTCGGTGCTTAATACGATAGGTGAAAAGCACAAAGCGCGGATCAAAGATGATCGAGAGTTTGATTTCATTCGTCAAGACATTGCGCGCTATCAAGAAGAGAAAGATAAAAACACAATCTCCTTGAATGAAGACGCACGGCGCAATGAAATGGAGCGAGAAGATCAAGAGCGCTTGGCGCGATTAAATGTACGTCAGAAGGCGTTGGGTGAACCGCCCTTCAAAACGCTCGATGATGTGCCTAAAGACTATGAAGAGCCAGATGCATACTTAGATGAAGCCGCGAGCATCACAAAAGATTTGGCTAACCTTCTTTCAGCCAACCGTTAAATGTCAGGTCGGCATACGGTCTTTTAGCACGTTAGCGCACCCCCAAGCCTAGGCAATTCGCCTAGGCTTTTTTTATGACGTTATGGTGACGACTAGGCGGATTCAACCTACATGAAACGAGATCTTGCTCAAAAAACTGCATAAAACTGATAAGTCAGTCTAACCTTATCGTTAAGGCATCACTGCCAATGAGGGGGAAGGTATGCGTTGCTTATTGGGTGTTTTTCTGGCCTTAGTGATGGCCTTGCCAGTGCGCGGTGACGATTTAGCACGATTTGATGTCCCGTTACTGCTTGGTCAATGGTATTGGTTTAGTGCTGAGGAAGAGTCAGAGGCGAGCCATCCGTATAAAGCGATTAATCTTTCGTTTAACTCTCACTATGAGTTCCGTATTGATATGCTACGTCGTGATGGGCAGCTCGAGACGGCTGCAGGCAGTTATGCGGTGAATCATCAAGCATTGCGGTTGTACGATGGGCAGGGGGCGGATCAAGTGCATGCCTACCAGTTAAATCATAATCAATTGCAGCTTCAGGGAGCCGTGTTTACTAAACTGCTACCTGACGATCTCTCCGGGGTGTGGCGTTCAAACAGCATAGAAGGGGAAGATGTGAGTGAAGAGGTGGATGGTGTCTCGCTGAAACTTCGCCCAGACTTTCTTTTTGCGATGCAAGTTCGCGGCAACAACGGCCGTTCAATTACTCACCGAGGCGTTTACTTGGTGGAAGGTGACAACCTGATGCTTATTTATGAAGAAGGACGCCATTCATCCCAGTACCAACTTGCCTCAGATACCTTGCGCTTGACCAATGAGGTGTTTGGTATGGAGGCGGTGTTACAACGGCAACGGTGAGCAATGACAGAGCGTGTTATCATAAAAACGCATCAATAAAACATTGATGAAAAGGGCCGGTGATAAATAAACTGGCCCTTTTCTATTGGGGAAGCGTTTAGTCTGACAACTTGAACGCGGCTTTTAGTGCAGAGAGGTGCGCTTCATCTTTACAAATGGCTTTGTTAGGCTCATCAGAAATTTTGGCAACAGGTTTCCCTTGGCAGCTGGTTAATTTGATCACCACATTGAGGGTTTTCACATTAGGGAGATCACAGGTTAGCTGCGTGCCAATACCGAATGAGGTCGTGGCTTTGTCGGCAAAGTATTGATAGATGTGCACGGCTTTCGCCAGCGTGAGGCTATCGGAAAAGACAAGTGTCTTATCTTTGGGGTCAATACCATGATACCGATAATGCGCGATCGCCTTCTCACCCCATGCAATCGGGTCACCACTGTCATGACGCAATCCGCTAAAGGCGTGACAGAGCGAACGATCAAAATCCTGTAAAAAGGCATCCATGTTGATACAGTCGGTTAACGCTATCCCTAGGCTATCGGGATACTCTTGCAACCACATTTGTAACGCAAGCTGCTGGGAGTCAGCAAGCTGACCTGCAAGCTGCTGATGGGCTTGAAACCACTCATGCGCTTGGGTGCCGACAGGCACAAGCCCTAACTGTTTGGCTAGCCATACGTTAGAGGTGCCTTTTAAAGGCGGATAGACCGCGTGCAGACGTGTCACTATCGCCTGATGGACCTCACGAGAAAAACGACGCCGCGTGCCAAAGTCAACGAGCTGGAACCCATCGGCAAATCCCTCTTTAGGGAGGTGGGCTAACTTATCGTCAAGACGTGCAATCGCGTCATCGACACTTAGTTGAGTATAACAAGCGCGGTTTCTCAGCTCACAAATAATCGCCAGTAGTGGCACTTCCCATAGAATCACCTCTTGCCAAGGGCCGGCGATATGAATCGCCAATTGACCGTCTTCGACACCGACAGTGACTTGGTCAGGATCGAACTGAAAACCTGACAAAAAGGCGAGAAAGTCCGCTTGATAAAGGCCGAGTGAGTCGAGGTAGTTGAGCTCGTCTGCACGAAACCGCAACGTCGCGAGATGATTGACATGCTCCACCACCTGTTCACGTAGGTAGGAGAGGTTTTCATCACTGCGGCAGTAAAAGTCAGCGGTAACATGGACATCAGGATAATGATGAAATACGGCCTGCTGCATGTTGATTTTATAAGCATCAGTATCCAAGAGTGATGTAATGATCGGATTGTGCATGCGTGGTGAACGCCTTACGGGTTACAAAACGAAATGAGCGTCATAGTACCGCAATTTTTAGAAAATTTAACCGTCGTCACATTATATTTCAGTCGGGATTGGCAGGCTGCGTTGACATTATACTGCGCTTACTGGATGTAAACGCAAACATATGATAACAAACTGTTAAATCTATAGTCATTAATGCCGAGCCGCGGTATGGTATGGCATGCAAAATCGCCCTTGGGCGAATGAATACAGTTCGTTGGCTGAGGTACACTCGATAAAAAGGAAACGACATGTCTCAACAACCCACCGCCAAATACCGTGATGATTACCGTGCGCCGGACTTTACCATTACGGATATCAACCTTGAATTTGATCTTGATCCGAACAACACCCTAGTCACGGCGGTTAGCCAGGTGAAACGCCTGAATGATCACGCCACCGATCTGGTGTTAGACGGGGACGCGCTCACGTTAGTGCGCCTAGATATCAACGGCGACCCCTGGACAGCCTATAGTGAAGAGGCGGGCAAATTGATTGTCCGAGACGTCCCAGCCGCATTTACTTTAACCATCCAAACTCAGCTCGATCCTGAAAACAATACCGCTCTCGAGGGGTTATATATTTCGGGCGGGGCTTATTGTACTCAGTGTGAGGCGGAAGGATTTCGCCGGATCACTTATTATCTCGACCGTCCCGATGTGTTAGCTCGCTTTACCACCAAGGTGATTGCGGATAAATCTACATACCCATACTTACTCAGTAACGGCAATAAGATTGCGTCGGGTGAGTTGGAAGGTGGCCGCCACTGGGTAGAATGGCATGACCCGTACGCGAAACCCAGTTACCTATTTGCACTGGTCGGCGGCGATTTTGATGTGTTACGTGATACGTTTGTGACCCGCTCTGGGCGTGATGTGGCACTGGAAATCTTTGTTGATAAAGGGAATTTAGATCGTGCCGATCATGCGATGACTTCATTGAAGAACGCAATGAAATGGGATGAAGAGCGGTTTGATCTTGAATATGATCTAGATATTTACATGATCGTCGCCGTTGACTTCTTCAACATGGGCGCCATGGAGAATAAAGGCTTAAACATCTTTAACTCCAAGTATGTATTAGCAAACTCAGAAACCGCCACCGACACCGATTATCTCGGTATCGAAGCGGTCATTGGGCATGAGTACTTCCATAACTGGACGGGGAACCGAGTGACATGCCGTGATTGGTTCCAACTTAGCCTGAAAGAAGGGTTAACTGTTTTTCGTGATCAAGAGTTCTCCTCCGACTTAGGCTCGCGCTCTGTCAACCGTATCAGCAATGCGCGTATTATGCGTGGCCCCCAGTTTGCTGAAGATGCCAGCCCTATGTCTCATCCGATCCGGCCAGAAAAAGTGATCGAAATGAATAACTTTTACACCCTGACGGTGTATGAAAAGGGCAGTGAAGTTATTCGTATGATGCATACCATTTTGGGTGAAACCGAGTTTCAAAAAGGGGTCAAACTCTACTTTGAACGTCATGACGGTACAGCAGCCACTTGTGATGATTTTGTTCAAGCAATGGAAGATGCCTCTGGGGTCGATCTGACTCAGTTCCGCCGTTGGTACAGCCAATCTGGGACGCCGGTATTGAATGTATCATCGACCTACGACCCCGATAGCAAACAGTTGGCGTTACATGTCACGCAGCACACGCCGCCAACAGCGGATCAGCAAGAGAAGTTGCCGCTATATATTCCACTGGATATTGCACTCTATCGTCGCGACGGCAGTGTGATTGAGTTACAACGTCACGGTGAGTCGGTCTCAAACGTCCTGGCGGTGACAGATGCTGAGCAGACCTTTATTTTCGATGGGGTGGATGAGCAACCTGTGCTTTCCCTGCTCAGGGAGTTCTCCGCGCCAGTGAAGCTTGAACATGACTATCAAGACGATGAGTTGGCATTCTTACTGCAACATGCGCGCAATGATTTCGCGCGGTGGGATGCGGGTCAGAGTCTACTGGCCAAGCATATTAAGGAGAACGTCGCACGGGTACAAAACGAACAGCCTATTGATGTGCCTTTGTCAGTGATTGATGCATTTCGTGGCGTATTGCTCAGCGACAACACGGATCCGGCATTGATTGCGGAAGTGATCAACTTACCGACCGAGACGGAAGTGGCTGGCTGGTTTGATATTGTCGACGTTGATGCGATTCATCAAGTCATGGCGGCGTTCAAGCAACAATTTGCCGATCATATGGTTGATGAGTTTGACGCGGTATACCGTCAGTATGCGCAACCTGAATATCAGATCACCCACAAAGCGATCGGTGAACGCGCTTTACGTAATGCCTGTTTGAGCTATCTCGCGCACACGGAAAACGGCAACACGCATGTAGAGCGTCATTACCAAGCCGCGAACAATATGACTGACACCATGGCAGCATTGAATGCCGCTAACAATGCGCAATTACCGTGTCGTGAACCACTGATGAAAGATTTCAGTGATAAATGGCAGCATGATGGACTGGTGATGGACAAATGGTTCATGCTCCAAGGTGCGAACCCTTCCGAGACTGCCTTAGAGCAGGTGAAAGCGCAGATGGCGCACCCTGCCTTTACGCTCAAAAACCCCAACCGTGTACGCAGTTTGGTCGGGGCATTTTGTAATCGTAATCCGGCTCGTTTTCATGCCCAAGATGGTAGCGGCTACCGCTTTTTAAAAGAGATCTTGGTGACCTTGAATCAGTCGAATCCACAGGTGGCATCACGATTGATTGATCCTATGCTCAAACTGGCCTATTACGATCACCATCGCCAGCAGCAAATGCGACAGGTACTGCAAGAGTTGGCAGATATGGATAACTTAGCTGCGGATCTCTATGAAAAAGTAGAAAAAACACTTGAGCAGTAAGAAACGATTTGGGATAAAATCAGCCAAGCGTTAACAAGTGTGAAAAGCCGTCCACCTTGGGCGGCTTTTTGTTTTCGGTGGTTGATTGGTTTGCGGTGTCACGGTGATAGGTTGAGTGGAAGAGATGGAGTACTATTTTAACGTTTACATTGCTTACTCAGAGTATCAACACTACTACAGTGGTGCCGCGGCCAATGTGGTGGTGACGACCGATCAGGGTCTGCGTCTTCAGATCCCGGCTTCGCGTTTTCGTCCTTTCCTATCGCAACTCGGTATACGCGGGCGTTTTAAACTGGTGACCGACGCCAACCATAAGTTCCAGTCGCTAATGCGGGTTGCCTAGTGGGGCGCGAGTGATGCCTCGCCAATTCTTCTGTTTAAATAGCCACACCAGTCACATTCTGGCGAAATTCGCGTAAATCCAGCCGTTTACCTATAACGTTTTTACCTGCCAAGCCTTACACTAGACAGTGCGTTTGTTAACGCAATGTTTACCTCTGAATACTCACAACGATAATGTTCTAAAAAGGACAACGGAGCTCCAGAATGACCTCGCGTGACCCTATAGTACCTGTGTTACTTGAGAAGGTTTATCAGCTGATTGCCGATAAACTGGATGATACTCAACAACCACTTGTCGATGCATTAGCCAAAAGGATATTGGGTCAAATCTCTGATGATGACTTGCAGGAACGCAATGAGTCAGATCTCTATGGTGCTGTGATGAGTTTGTGGCACCATCTAAACACCTTCGAACAAGACAAAGTGTTTGTAAAAGTCTTTAACCCGAGCCTAAGTGGCAATGGCTGGCAGTCCACCCACACCATTGTCGAGATCTTAGCACCAGATGCCCCCTTCCTGGTCGACTCGGTGCGCATGGCCCTCAACCGTTTGGGGATCACGACCCACCTAATGCTTAATACCCCGATAAAATCACAAAAAAATGATCAGGGTAACGTGATTGCGATTGGCGGTGACAACGGGCAGTTCCAAAGTACGTTCCACATCGAAATCGACAAAATGTCCGATGAGTCAGAGATGGCTGCATTAGAGGCGGAATTGTCTGAAACCTTGATGGATGTGGTGATGGTGGTAAACGACTGGAAGCCGATGCGTGAGCAAATGCTTGCGCTGGTATCGGAGCTGAAAGATACACCGTTACCCATTGATGATGAACGTCGCCAAGAAGCGATCGAGTTTTTGAGCTGGATTACCGATAACAACTTTACCTTTATGGGGTATAAGTGTTTTGACTTAGTCGCGGTGGAAGGGGATTACGAGCTTCGTGCTAGCGCAGATTGTAATGCACTCGGCTTAGCCAAAAAGCATAAATCGCCCGCTGTCCTCAGCCTATCAGACATGCCAGAGTCAGCGCGCGCCGAGGCGCTGAAAAAAGAATTACTGGTGTTGACGAAAAGCAATGCCAAATCTCGTGTCCATCGTCCGGCTTATGTGGATTACATCGGGATCAAAAAATTTGATCAAGATGGCAATGTGATTGGTGAGCACCGTTTCACCGGTCTTTATGCATCTTCAGCGTATAACCAATCCACCGCCAGTATTCCCGTCTTGCGTAACAAAGTGCGTCGCATTCTTGATAACAGTGGCTTTTATCGTGAATCACACTCGTGGAAAGCACTGGCGAATATTTTGGAAAACTATCCCCGTGATGAGCTTTTTCAGGCGACCGAAGAAGAAATGCGCGACGTTGGGATGGGCGTGGTGCAAATGCAAGATCGTGACATGCTGCGCGTGTTTGTTCGTCGCGATCCATTCGGGCGGTTTTTCTCGTGCATGGTGTATATCACCCGTGAGCGCTATAACACCGAGTTCCGTCGTCAAACCCAACGTATTCTTCAGCAGTACTTTGGCTCTGATCAGACGGTAGAATTTACCACTTTCTTCTCGGAAAGCCCCTTGGCGCGGACGCACTATATCGTCCGAGTAGAAAACAACAATTTCGATATTGATGTGAAGAAGATCGAACACAATCTAACAGAAGCGGCTTCGTCTTGGGACGATCGTCTGCAAGAGGCTGTGATCGCAAACTTTGGTGAAAACCGAGGCACACCGATCGCCAAGCGTTACCTGCGGGCGTTCCCACGTTCGTACAAAGAGGCCATGCTGCCTGGATCAGCGGTGGCGGATATTGAGCGCCTTGAGGGACTCAGTGATGATAACAAGCTCGATATGCTGCTTTATCGCCCCCAAGAGGTAAGCCATCAATCGAACGCGATCAGCCTGAAACTCTTCCAAAAAGGCGAACCTATTCACTTGTCTGATGTGATGCCAATGCTAGAAAACCTTGGCTTACGCGTGATTGGTGAATCACCTTATGAAGTAGAAACCAGTCAAGGGGATGTATACTGGATCCTCGACTTTTCGATGTTGCACAGTGCTGGATCGGCGTTTGATCTTGGTAATGCCCGGGATCGTTTTCAGCATGCCTTTGCGGATATCTGGCATGGCCGCCTGGATAACGATGGCTTCAACCGCTTGGTGCTTAATGCCGGTTTGTCGGGGCGCGAAGTGACGATTTTACGTGCGTATGCGCGTTATATGCGTCAAATTGGCTTTCCATTTAGCCAGGCCTATATTGAAGAGACGCTAGCGTCACACTCTCAACTTGCCAGTTTCTTGGTAAAACTATTCAATACGCGTTTTGACCCGGTTGGTAAACAAACGAAGCGGGCACAAGACATCATTATCAATGATATAGAAGAAGCCCTCGATAATGTCGAGAGTCTTGATGATGACCGTATTATTCGCCGCTACATGGAAATCATGTTGGCGACCACGCGAACGAACTTTTTCCAAAAAGATCCGGACAATGGCCAAGACAAGCCTTACTTGTCGCTAAAACTCGAGGCCTCTGAGATCCCGGATATGCCTAAACCTGTTCCGGCGTTCGAGATCTTCGTGTATTCACCGGATGTAGAAGGGGTGCATTTACGCGGCGGCAAAGTCGCACGTGGTGGCTTACGGTGGTCCGATCGGCAAGAAGACTTCCGCACCGAAGTGCTGGGGTTGGTTAAAGCGCAGCAAGTGAAAAACACGGTGATTGTGCCCGTCGGAGCCAAAGGTGGGTTTGTATGCAAGCGACAGCACCAGCTCTCGGGCCGAGATGCAATTTTTGCAGAAGGGAAGCGCTGCTATCGGATCTTCATCCAAGGGTTGCTCGATATTACCGATAATATCGTGGAAGGCACCCTGACACCGCCGCAACACGTTGTGCCTCATGACGAAGATGATGCCTATCTCGTGGTGGCTGCAGATAAAGGTACCGCGACCTTCTCCGACCTTGCTAACAGTGTCTCAGCGCAATATAACTTCTGGCTGGGCGATGCTTTCGCGTCTGGTGGCTCCAACGGTTATGACCACAAAAAAATGGGGATCACCGCAGCGGGTGCTTGGGAATCGGTGAAGCGTCATTTCCGCGAAGTGGATATCAATTGTCAAACCACAGACTTTACCTGTGTGGGGATTGGCGATATGGGAGGCGACGTGTTTGGTAATGGCATGTTGCTCTCTAAACATATTCGCTTAGTGGCAGCTTTTAACCACATGCATATCTTCATTGACCCTGAACCTGATGCCGCGAAAAGCTGGAAAGAGCGTCAACGCCTTTTCAACCTGCCGCGCTCAAGTTGGGAAGATTATGACAGCGAGTTGATTTCCAAAGGCGGGGGGATATTCTCCCGTCGAGCGAAGTCGATTAACTTAACGCCAGAAATACAAAAACTGCTTGGTACACGCAAGCAATCCATGGCGCCGAACGATCTGATCAAACAGATCTTAAAAGCCAAAGTCGATCTGCTATGGAATGGTGGGATTGGCACCTATGTTAAATCGTCCGATGAAACCCATACCTCTGTTGGCGATCGCGCCAATGATGGGTTACGTGTTAACGGCAATGAAGTCGGTGCGCGCATTATCGGTGAAGGCGGTAACTTAGGGATGACACAACTGGGGCGTATTGAGTATGCGCTCAAAGGTGGCCGCGTCAATACCGACTTCATTGACAATGTCGGCGGGGTAGATTGCTCAGATAACGAAGTTAATATCAAGATCTTGCTCAATGGGCTGGTCGCTGCCGGTGACTTGACCATGAAAAAACGCAACGAGCTTTTGGAGCGGATGGAAGATGAAGTGTCTGATATCGTGCTTGAAGATGCGTACAGTCAGAGCGAGTCAATTTCCGTAACCCACAATCAGCAAGCGGCGTTATTAAAAGAGCAGATCCGCTTTATTCATTATCTTGAAAAAGAGGGCAAGCTGGATCGTGCACTTGAATATTTGCCGGATGATGAGACCTTGTCTGAGCGTAACTTACGTGGCACGGGCCTAACTCGCCCAGAAATTGCTGTGCTGGTGGCGTACGGGAAGATGGTGCTCAAAGAGCAACTGGTGGTTGATGAAGTGACGCAAGATGCACACTTTGGCCAGCTACTCCCCAGTTATTTCCCGAAAGAGTTACAGCGTCACTATCGCAAAGAAATGGAATCCCATCCATTGAGAGGCGAGATCATTGCTACCGCCTTGGCGAACCAGATGTCGAACGACATGGGCTTCAATTTCATTACGCGTATGCAAGATGAAACGGGAGCAAGTGTCAGTGATATTGCCAAATCGTATGCGATTGCCCGTGATGTGTTTGGTTTTGAACAACTGTTTGACGATGTGCGAGCGCTAGATAATCAGGTCAGCGCCAAGGTGCAATACGATATCTTGTTCCGTTGTCGCCGGATGCTACGCCGAGCAACCCGATGGATGCTACGTAACAAACGCAAAGGGGAAAGTATCGAGGCACAAGTGGCCTTTTATCGTCCGGCGCTGCAAAACTTGGTCGAGCACTTGGATGACTATCTGGTTGAGAGTGAAATCAAAGAGCATGATCAACAAGCGGAGACGCTACGACAAGCTGGGGTGCCGGATGCACTGGCGAATAGAGTATGTCGTCTAACCAGCGTGTTCTCTGGACTGGACTTAGCACAGGTGTCAGAGCAGCTGAATAAACCGTTCGAGCTGGTGGCACGCTTGTACTATGTGCTAGGGGATAGCTTGTCACTGCACTGGTTCTTGAAACAGATCAACAACCAGCCGGTGGATAACCACTGGCAAGCGCTGGCGCGAGCGTCTTTCCGCGAAGATCTGGATTGGCAGCAACGATTACTCACCGCCCGTATCGTGTCCGAAATGGCAACCGATCAAGATGCTGAGACGGGATTAGCCCAGTGGATGGATGAGCACGTAGTCATTCTCGGGCGTTGGCAGAGCATTGTTGATGAGTTCAAAGTGGGCTCAGTACATGAGTTTGCCAAGTTCTCCGTCGCGTTACGCGAATTGTCGCTGTTAAATTTAAATTGAATTAAAGCGCCAATAACGCAATAATCTAGCCCCGTTTATACGGGGCTTTTTTATTAGGAGGGATAATGCTTTACCGCCTCGCCAGACCGGCTATCTTTCAGTTAGATCCAGAAAAAGCACATGATCTAACCATCAACACCCTTTCTCGATTCCATCACACCCCGCTTCGTTTTCTCTATTCCCAACAGCTTCCTCCTCGTCCAGTTACCGTAATGGGACTCAACTTTAATAATCCCGTTGGTCTAGCGGCAGGATTGGACAAAAACGGCGAGTGCATAGAAGCCTTTGGTGCGATGGGTTTTGGTTTTGTGGAAGTGGGGACAGTGACACCCCGGCCACAACCGGGAAACGACAAACCTCGACTTTTTCGTATTAAAGCCGCCGAGGGGATCATCAACCGTATGGGGTTCAATAACCTGGGGGTTGATGCGTTGGTAGAAAACGTCAAGCGTGCGAAAAACTTCGACGGTGTGTTGGGTATTAATATTGGCAAGAACAAAGATACACCCATCGAGCAGGGCACCGATGACTATGTCGTCTGTATGCGAAAAGTGTACCCATATGCCGACTATATCGCCGTTAATATCTCGTCGCCCAATACGCCAGGATTACGGACGTTGCAATATGGCGAGATGTTCGACGAACTCCTGAGCACACTGAAAGCCGAACAGGCACAGTTGGCAGACACTCACGATAAATACGTGCCTCTGACGGTTAAGATTGCCCCAGATTTGAGTGAAGAAGAAATTCAACAAGTGGCGCAAGCACTGATTCGTCACCAGATCGATGGTGTGATTGCGACCAACACCACGCTTGAGCGCTCATTGGTAGATGGTATGCCTCATTATCGTGAAGCGGGTGGGCTAAGTGGCCGTCCTGTTCAACTAAAAAGCACCGAGGTTATTCGTCAACTACATCGTGCGCTCGATGGGGCGATGCCCATCATCGGTGTAGGGGGAATTGATTCAGTCACGGCGGCGCGTGAAAAGTTGGAGGCAGGGGCGGATTTGGTGCAAGTCTACTCTGGGTTGATTTACCAAGGCCCTGGGCTCATAAAACAAATCGTGCGTCATATTTAAGTTAGGAAATAAAGTCTTAAGGTATAAAAGGGGGCGTTTTCTTCCCCTTTTTTTTTCGCTTCAGCCCATTACACTTCAGGCAATGGCAGTTTTGGTATCGCCAGACACCCAGTTAGTGAGTCATCGCGGGAGCTGAAGTATGTTAAAACCTAACAATGCATGGAGATGGTATTTCGATAATACGTCGAATTCACTAATGCTGGATTTAGGCGACGACATGGTTTTTCGCGTGGCGGTCAACGCCAAACATCTCATCCCCGATGCGTTCTCATCATCCCCATTTTCTGTTGAGGATGCATCACTCTTTCAACGTTTGACCGATCCCCTGTCAAACCTCTCTCTTTCCGGCCCTCGTCAGGCCGAACTCGCTTTGAACGCAGTGGCAGCCTATCGCTTCCACAAACCTGTCTTACCTAAAAGCTGGTTTTTCGAGCCACAACAAGACACTATCGCCACCCCTGAGTGGGGGCAAATAGTCGAGCTCACCAGCCAAACAGGGGATAGGGCGCCGTTTATTATCATAGAGAACGCCGGTTCTGCCTCGCTCTGCATGCTCGCACGTGAGGCTGATTTTGAACTGAGCGCGAATAAAACAATGGCGTTTTGTGGTGCGATTAAAGTAATGAACGACCGGCTATCGCAACCAATACTTCAAACAAATAGCCAAAAAGGTCGCTTTGCGTTAGTGGGCTGAGTGGTTTTCACTCAGCCCACGCCTCCTTTCTTCCCTCACTTTTCGTGTTTCTTGTACAGACTACAGCGCTATAGCTGTATCTTGACGTTTCTTATACCAAACAGATGTGCATAAAAAATGTGATATCAGTTCATTTTATGAGCGAAAAGTGTGCACATGCCTGCGCATTTTTTCATTGATTTTGGGGTGTTTTCACCCTTATAAGGCCAATGAATGACGTCTTTCTTCCTATTTTAGCCGTTAAAATGCTTGAATAAACCCATCCTGGTCTAGTCCAGTTTGCGCAATTTGCGATTCGTTCCCAAAGGGAAAGATAAGCCATTTTCGTTTTAATACTATCAGACATAATGTGCGTAATAGTCACAGTGAATGCTTACACGCGTTCAGCTCAAAACGGATTTGGCGAGGTGAGATGAGTGACAAAGCAAGGTGGTTTCCTGAGGGAAACAGGTATGCGCATCTAGTTGGGGTGATTGATTCTCATTGGAAACAAAGGCATCTAGATATCTGTTTCTTAGTGGAAACAACAATCCGGCGATTTATTCATCACTCAATGAGATTGTCGCCGCTTGGGTCAACGATAGGCGTAAGATTGATGTATAATCGCCGCCATGATGACAACGACGCCCAAAGGGTGTAGAGACTGAATGAAACACTATCTCGCAATAACCGCTCGAGGTCTCGAGCACATGCTAGCTCAAGAGCTTGAACAACTTGGCGTATCTAGCCTCAAACAAGTCCATGCAGGGGTTAAATTTAAAGCCGACGATTCAACACTGTATCAATGCTGTTTATGGAGTCGGATTGCGTCACGGTTCGTCTTGGTGCTGGGCGAGTTTGCGGTGCGCGATGATATGGATCTCTACCTCGGTGCAACGGCCATTAACTGGCCAGATTATTTTCACGCCAGTCAGCGGATTGCGGTGGACTTTAATGGTACCAATCGCGAGATACGTAACAGCCAGTACGGGGCGTTGAAAGTCAAAGATGCGATTGTAGACAAATTTGAAAAGTCGAATTTGCCCCGTCCAAGTGTCGACCGCGAGCAGCCTGATTTACGTATCCATATGCGGTTATCGAAAGATCAAGGCCTGCTTGGGATTGATATGGTGGGGAGCGGCCTACATCAGCGTGGCTATCGCACCCAGGCTGGCGCGGCACCATTACGAGAAACCCATGCTGCGGCTTTGGTGGCACGGAGTGGCTGGAAGCCCGATCAGCCTTTGATGGACATCATGTGTGGCTCGGGCACCTTGCTGATAGAAGCGGCGATGATGGCAGCGAAAATTGCGCCTGGATTAAAGCGCAAGCGTTGGGGCTTTGAATCATTGTTGGGCTTTGATGATGAAGCCTTTAAAGCGATCAAAGCTGAAGCGAGTGTCAAGGCGAAACGAGGTGTAAGTCAGTGCCAGACACGTTTTTATGGTACTGATAACGATGCCCGTATTATTGAGACAGCACGTGCGAATGCACGACGTGCTGGCGTTGGTGAATTGATTGACTTTGAAACGGGTGATGCCACGCAAGTGACGCCGCCTGAGGGATTCTCAGGGGGACATATTCTTTCTAATCCGCCGTATGGGGAGCGCTTGGGAACCACGCCTGGCTTGATAGCCCTCTACACGCAGCTCGGTGATCACCTTAAAGAGGCATTTGCGGGGAACACGGTTTCTTTGTATTCAGGTTCGGAAGAGTTGCTTAGTTGCTTGCGGATGCGTGCGGATGACAAATTTAATCTACGCAACGGTGCGTTAGATTGTGTGATGAAAACCTATGCGATCACCGCGCGTGGTGAAAAATCGGAGAGTGAGGCGGCAAAGGCGGACGTCGCCCCAGATTTTGCTAATCGCTTGCGCAAGAACATGACCAAACTGGATAAATGGGCAAAGAAACAAGGGCTAGAGTGTTATCGACTCTATGATGCTGACTTACCGGACTATAAAGCCGCGATTGATCGGTATCGCGACTTTTTGGTCATCCAAGAATATGCGGCACCGAAAACCATTGAGCCAGAAAAAGCACGTCGTCGCTTGCTGGATATGGTGCGCGCAGCCATTGCGGTGACCGGTGTGGATGCCAATAAAGTGGTGCTAAAAACGCGCGAAAAGCAAAAGGGCAATAACCAATATCAAAAACTCGCCGGCGCATCTAGAACGATGACGGTCGATGAATATGGCGTGGCGCTTGAAGTTAATCTCTATGATTACCTGGATACAGGGTTATTTCTCGACCATCGCTATACCCGTCGTCTAATTGGTGAGAAAGCACAAGGGAAAGATTTCCTTAATCTCTTTGCCTACACGGGCAGCGCGTCCGTTCATGCTGCGGCAGGTGGTGCACGGTCTACAACGACTGTCGACATGTCAAAAACCTATATAGCGTGGGCTGAACGCAATATGGCGCTCAATGGCATTGTCGGGCGTCAGCACCGTTTTGAGCAGGCAGACTGTCTACAATGGATTCGCCAGTCTAACCAGCAATTTGATTTGATCTTTATCGATCCGCCGACATTCTCTAACTCGAAAAGAATGCAGAGCACTTTTGATGTTCAACGTGATCACCTTGATGTGCTTTTAGCGCTGAAAGATCGTTTGCGTCCCGATGGGGAAATTATTTTTTCCAACAACAAACGGCACTTTAAGATGGATAGTGAGGGGTTAGCCGCGGCCGGCTTACGTGCGGAGAATATTAGCAAGCGTTCGATTCCTGAAGATTTTGCCCGCAACCCACATATCCATAATTGCTGGATAATCCGTCATCAGGCAGTATCAGCATGACACTCGTATTGTTTAGCACGGAAGGGTGCCACCTTTGTGAACAAGCGTGGGCACTCTATCAATCTCTCGGTTATCAAACGCCACTCAACAGTCAAGACATTGCCTTTGACGATGCGCTCTTTGAGCGTTACGGCGTCACAATCCCTGTGATTGCAATCCGCGATCAGTCTGGAAAGGTGAGGGCTGAATTAGGATGGCCGTTTGATCACACACAATTACAAGCTTGGTTAACGCAACATGGCATTGATTAAAATAACCTCCGCCCAGTTGGCGTATGGCGACAACCCATTACTGGACAAAACAGACTTTATTCTTCAGCCAGGTGAGCGCGTGTGTCTTGTTGGACGCAATGGTGCGGGCAAGTCGACGCTGATGAAAGTCCTTGATGGTCAGGTACAGCTCGATGATGGCAGTATTCAAAGCCAATCTGAACTTAAAGTCTCTCGGCTTGAGCAAGATCCACCACGAGATAGTCAAGGAAGTGTGTTTGACTATGTGGCCGAAGGTCTCGCTGAAGCAGGGGACAAGCTAAAGCAGTATCACCAACTGATCGCGAAGATCGAAGCAGATCCTAGCGATCGCAACATAGCCGAGTTGGCCAAAGTGCAAGAAGCACTGGACCATGCTGACGCTTGGCGCTTTGACAATCAAATAATGGTGGTATTAGGGGCATTAGGACTGGAAGGTAACACCGCGCTTAAAGCCCTATCGGGTGGCTGGCAACGCAAAGCCGCCTTAGCGCGGGCACTTGTCTGCGAGCCGGATGTGTTGCTTCTTGATGAGCCAACTAACCATCTGGATGTTTCGACGATTCTGTGGTTGGAGCAGTTCTTGAAAGACTTTAAAGGCGCGATCGTCTTTATCTCGCATGACCGTTCGTTTATCGGGGCAATGGCCACGCGTATCGTGGATCTTGACCGCGGCAAGTTGACCTCATGGCCAGGTGATTATCAAACCTATCTGGACGGTAAAGAAGAAGCTCTGCGTGTAGAAGCGGAGCAAAATGCCGAGTTTGATAAAAAACTTGCCCAAGAAGAGGCCTGGATTCGTCAAGGTATCAAAGCGCGTCGCACCCGCAATGAAGGACGTGTACGCGCATTGAAAGCGCTACGGCAAGAGCGTGCGAGTCGTGTTGAGTTACAGGGTAACGCAAACCTGCAGCTCGATGACGCCAACCGTTCGGGGAAAATTGTGTTTGAAGCCGAAAACGTTGCCTTTACCTATCAAGATCAGCCACTGATTAAGCCATTTAGCTTTACGGTGATGCGCGGCGATCGCATTGCACTAATTGGCCCCAACGGATGCGGTAAGAGTACACTGTTGAAGCTGATGCTTGAAAAACTCACCCCAGACAGCGGGCACTTGCACGTGGGGACCAAGCTCGACGTGGCCTATTTTGACCAATATCGTGAGAAATTGGACCCAGAAAAAACGGTGATCGACAACCTGGCAGGGGGCAAAACAGAAGTTGAAGTAGGTGGCCGAAAACGTCATGTCATGGGTTATCTGCAAGACTTCTTGTTTCATCCACGCCGTGCGCAAACCCCGGTGAAAGCGCTATCAGGAGGAGAGAAAAACCGCCTATTGCTGGCCAAGCTTTTCCTCAAGCCTGCCAACTTACTGGTACTTGACGAGCCGACCAACGATCTTGATATCGAAACGCTCGAGTTGTTGGAAGACTTACTTTCACAGTTCCAGGGAACCTTGTTATTGGTCAGCCACGACCGTCAGTTTGTCGACAACACAGTGACGCACAGCTGGATATTTGAAGGCGACGGCACCATTAATAAATTTGTTGGGGGGTATCACGATGCCCAACAACAGCGTGAGCAGTATCTCAAAGCCATCACACCCAATAGCCGTAACCATTCAATGAGAGGTGAGGCTGATACGGAACAAAAGACGGCAAAACCTAAGAGTAAGCCACGCAAGCTATCTTATAAACTGCAACGTGAGCTAGAAGCCCTGCCGGCGCGGCTTGAGGCGTTAGAAGAAGAGATTGAAGCGTTACAATCAGAAATGAACGATCCTGATTTTTTCTCGAAAAGTCAGGACATTACTCAACCTAAACTGACCCGATTAGCTGAGGCTGAACAGGCATTAGAGCAAGCCTTTGAACGCTGGGAAGAATTAGAGGCTATGCAATAATTTCGTTAGTGACGTTGTCACATATAGAGGGATATGACTCACATTTTGTTTAGTCGTTGCTCGATAGTGCTTGCTTAAAAAATAATCATGATCGAAGCTGTAGAGGATGCTTCATAAAAACGTCATAGACGGAAGTATCCTTGCAAATGGCAAGCAGCATTGAACAAAATGGAATAAAGAGGGCGACCCTATGAAAAGACAGAAGCGAGATCGTTTGGAACGCGCACAGTCAAAGGGCTTTCAAGCTGGGATAAACGGTCGATCGTCTGAACTATGTCCTTACCAACAAACGGATGCGAGAAGTAGCTGGCTTGGCGGATGGCGCGAAGGCAGAACCAGTAAATCGGAAATGATGAAGTAACCTCTTTTTATATTTCACGGCCTTATCGTTTTGGTAAGGCCTTTTTAAATACATCGTAATGCACTATAACTTTATATAACTACCTCTAAACAAACATAAGTACAGCAATCAATTTATCCAATCACTAACAATTTCCTTCTTAGTTGTCCAAAAGCGGAGAAGTACTTGATAAGTAGGAAGGGAGGGGTAATAGAAGCCGGCGATGGTCATCTCACCGGCTCGACAGAGAGGATTAGAATGCGGATGTGTCTTGGAAAAGACCCACTTTCAGATCTTTAGCGACGTAAATCTCTTTATCATCAACGTAGACGCGGCCATCACCGACACCCATAACGAGTTTACGGTTAATCACGCGTTTCATGTGAATTTCATAACGAACACGCTTAGCCGTTGGCAATACTTGTCCGGTAAACTTCACTTCACCAACACCCAGGGCACGGCCTTTGCCTTCGCCGCCAACCCAGCCGAGGAAAAAGCCAACTAGCTGCCACATAGCATCTAAGCCAAGGCAACCTGGCATCACTGGATCACCTGGGAAATGGCAGTCGAAAAACCATAAATCTGGGTTGATATCCAACTCAGCGACAATCACGCCTTTATCAAAGTCACCACCTTGATCGGTAATGTTGGTGATACGGTCCATCATCAGCATGTTTGGTGCCGGAAGCTGTGGACGTCCCGGGCCAAAGAGCTCACCTTGGCTAGATGCGAGTAAATCGTCGCGGTTATAGGAATTTTGGCGTTTCATTATATCTAAACTGCTCCTTATTCAATTGCGAGCAGGTTAGCGTACACGTGTACGCCAAACAACTCGGATCAGTACTGGCCAAACCAGTTTTTTAAGCGTTTAAACAAACTGTTGCAGCTTTGTTTTTCATCAGTATGAAAATGATTTATTCGATTAGATATTTTTCTTAGCAATGTCTCCTCATCGTCTCCGGAGAATGGGAGACCTGTCACAAGCGGCAAGGCTTGTTCGACATCATCCACCGCCCAAATATGAAATTGACCGGCTTTAATCGCTTCAACAACGTCGTTCCGTAGACACAAGGATGAGAGGTTCGTTTTAGGTAACACGACACCTTGTTGACCCGTTAACCCTCGATGCGCGCAAACTTGATAATAACCTTCAATTTTTTCATTAATCCCGCCTACCGCTTGTACGCGACCAAATTGGTCAACTGCACCAGTGATGGCAATGGCTTGATTAATCGGTTGTTGAGATAGCGCGCTCACAAAGGCACACAACTCGGCCAAGGATGCACTGTCACCATCCACTTCACTATACGATTGTTCGAATACAATGGAAGCCGAATAGGGTAAAGGGTCATCAAGATTTAGCGCCACGCTCACAAAGGCTTGCATAATCATCATGCCTTTGGCGTGAATGTTACCTGCAAGCTCGGCTTTGCGCTCCACATCAGCAATATCGCCATCACCAGAGTGAACAACACAAGAAATTCTCGCTGGCTCACCGTAACTCATCGGATGGCCAGGCACTTCGATCACAGTTAAACCGTTGATTTGGCCGATATGCTCGCCACGGGTATCAATAAAAACCTGTCCTTTGTGGATATCTTCAATCGCACGCTCGGGGAGATAGGCAGCACGTTGGTAACGCTGAGAGATAGCGGCATCAATGGCGGCTTTGTCGAGCGCATCCGACGCCGTTATGACAGACTCAGCCAGTAGTTGCTGATACCAAACCGGACACAAGGGCATCCGCCATTGATCTTCGCTTTCTCGTGCCCCTGCTTGTAATAAACGCACTAAGCCTGATTCTGTCATGGGTAAGTGCGTTTGAGCGGTGATCAAGCCTTTAAGCCAAGCAAAGTAGGGCACAATGGTGGTCGAGTCGAGCGCAATGTCTTGCTCATACTCGGCATAAGCTGACAGGCCTTCGTAGAGATCAGGCTCATTGGTTTCAAAGTCGGCCAGCCACTGTCTGTCGCCGACTAACACCAAACGTACGTTCAGTGCCTCATCGGGCAAATCAGTTACTTGATCGGCACGGGCGGTTTGCCAGGCGAGTTTGCCTGATGATAAAAACTGCTTGAGGCGCACCCAGACGCGTGGCTGCTGCAGTACATCCGCCACTTTTAAAATCAATACGCCATCGTGAGCTTGATGCAGTAAACCGTACTTCCTTTGTGACGCTGTCACATTTCTATTCGCATCATAAGCAAAGCCAAACAGTGTTGATTCGGTAAATGCGTCACCGATCACAACCGGCATCTCTGGGTACTGTGCAACTAATTCTGCTTGATAGGCATTAAGATATTGAGGCAAGTCAGCTGACATCACGGTAAGACAAGCCGTTGGACACGAAGGTGACATTAACCAAGTCAGTGCCTTTTTTAAGCGCGATTGCAGTGATAACAGTGAGGCCGCCTCTAAATGCGCGAATTGTGCAATGTCGAGAGAAAACTGAGAATAATGTGGTTTGGCATCACGCCAATCAACTTCATGCATGTCTATGACTACTGACTAAGATTAGAATGGACAGAGTATAAAGGATAACACACTGTGGTAATAGGATAGTGCGGCCATTGGATCGTCCACTGGCGTACGCGGTATCTTTGAGGTGTGCGATAATTGAACAGACAGCGAGTTAGTGTTACGCTGTCACCACTTGGCGTGACTGAAGCTTGGCATATGAAATATCAACAACTCGAGAACCTTGAGGCAGGCTGGAAATGGGCCTACCTAGTGAAAAAGTGGAAAGACGGTGACGCTGTCACAAAATACATTGATAGCGATGAGGCTCAGACGGCCGTTGACGCCTTGTTAGCGCTGGAGCATGAACCAACGCGTGTACATCAATGGATTGAAAAGCACATGTCACCTTCATTGGAGAAGAAACTAAAACAAGCGATTCGTGCCAAGCGCAAGCGTCACTTTAACGCCGAGCAAGAGCAAACGCGGAAAAAATCTATCGATTTGGATTATCGTGTGTGGGAGAAGCTCTCGCAAAAAGCACACGAGCTTGACGCGACCTTGTCAGATACCATTGAATATTTACTTTCTGAGGCTAATCGCTCAGAGAGTGCTAATAAGCAGGTAGACACCTTAAAGCAAGATCTGAGTAACTTGCTGGGTATGTAGAACCGTTTGACCGATAAGCGAGCATCGCAGTATGGGCTATTTTTTACTTATCTCTTTTGCCATCTTTCTCGCATTTATGTTGATTGACCGGCCACTGATCGTGATTGCGTTTAAAGATGGCCAGCTAGTGCGTCACAAAGGGAAAGTGCCGAAAGGTTTCTTACATGACTGCCAAGACATTGCGAAGCGTCATCCGTTCACGGGCACAGTGAAAGTGTATAGCAACCGCTTTAAACCCGCGAAGGTGGTGATGTCGCGCAGCATTGATAACCGCATTCAGCAACGCATCAAAAACGTATTCCCACATCAGTCATTCAAATAGCATCAGATTACAAGCCATGCTGGACAAGGAGCGATATGATAAGCGAGAAAAGCGATATCGCTCCTATATTGACTCGCACCCATCAGTGCGCATTATATAGATTATGTTAAATGCAGGTTTGAGGTCTGATGTTGGATACTGTTTCTGCTCGCCCAGCACTCTTCCTTTTTTGTCATTAAACGTAATTAGCTATTTACCATAAAATAGCTAATTACTACTTCCTTTAATCGTCATTACCCCAAGAGTCGCTTGGCCTAAGTCGATTCAAATCAGCGGTAATTAGTGGAAAGATCTAATGGCTGATGAGCATGCAGTACGGCGTTAAGGCTTGCCGCCCTAATCGGCTTGGTAACAAAATCATCCATGCCGGCACGGACACAGCGCTGTTTATCCTCATCCATTGCATTGGCGGTCAGCGCAATGATCGGTCGTTTAAACCCTGAAGCACGCAGCGCTTTGGTGGCAGCGATGCCGTCCATGACAGGCATCGACATATCCATCAGCACAAGATCAAATTCTGTTTGTTTAACCTGTGCCAGTGCTTCTTCACCATTGGATGCTAATACGACGGTATGACCTTGTTTTTCCAGCATTAACCTAACCACCATTTGATTAGCACGGCTATCTTCGGCGACCAATATCGACATAGCCTGCACGGCGTCGGCCGAGACGTTTGGTTGTGCTTGGTGTTTTTGTGCATCTTGAGGTGTTTCGACAATCGGCAAACGAACGCAGAAGTCAGTTCCCTGGTAAGGCTCACTTTCCACATGAATACTGCCTCCCATCATCTCTACCAGCTTTTTACAAATGGATAATCCAAGGCCAGTACCGCCAAAGCGGCGAGTAATGCTGCCATCCGCTTGAGTAAAAGGCTCAAAGATTCGACCAATCTGTTTTTCGTCGATGCCGATTCCTGAATCTTTCACCCATAACTCGAGTACATCATCATGAGCGTCAAGTGACACTGTCACCCCGCCGCGTTCCGTGAATTTTAAGGCATTGGCCACCAAGTTAAGGAGTATCTGCGTAAAGCGGTTCTCATCCATAAACAAGGTGTTGGGCACAGAAGAAGAGACACTAACAGAGAGGTTAATGCGCTTTTTATCGGCCCGCTCAATCAATTGTTGATAGACATTCGATACGCTATCGCTGGGCTTCATCAATGAGGGAGATAGCGAAAAACGGTTGGACTCAATTTTAGATAGATCGAGAACATCGCTGATCAATGTTAGCAATAGCTGAGCAGATTTATCCATTTGCCCTACCCACTGCTTTTGTTCTTGCGTTAATGAAGAGTGTTGCAATGCATCGATCAATCCTAAAACAGCATTGAGCGGCGTGCGGATTTCGTGGCTCATCACGGCAAGAAACTGCGATTTGGCATTATTGGCTAACTCAGCTTGCTGACGAGCCTGTTGCAATTCGACAACACGACGCTTGGTCGCAGTGATATCTTTAGCCGTCCCTCGATAACCGGCGAGCTCACCGCGCTTATTATAGCAAGGACGGCCTGAGAGGCTTACCCAGTAGTCATGGTGACGAGATTCTATATGCCATTCAATATCGCTAAAGGCTTCTTCTGTGTATATGTACTCTTCTAATTTCGTTTTTAATTCGGCGTCTGATTTGAGCTTTGCCAGCAGGGCTTCAGCATCGATGTCGGTATCAGTATTGGGTGATGACAGGTAAGTCAGTTGAAATTGGTTGTCGAGCTCCCAAAACCAGTCACTGGCTGTTTGGGCAAAGTCTTGAAAGCGTTGCCGGCTAGCATTAAGTTCCTGAGTGCGACTCCCCACTAATGCATGTAGACGGTGACGGTAGTCGATGTCCATAATGGTGCGTTCAATCAAGGGGCGAAATCGGTCGATGACTTGCTGGGCTTCGTTATTAAATGCATCGCGGCGGTGTGACAGCAAAATAAGCATGACTTCGCTGTCATTTACCGTTAACCCGCTAATCAGCGCAGTACCTTGTAAATAACTGGCGTATTGATGCGTTAAGCAATGCATCTCTTTCACCATGCCAGGTTTATAGATAGCAACCGTTTCACCACTTACACAGCGGCGGAATACATCGCCTGTTTGCCAAGTGACTGTTTCCAGTAAGCGTTCAGTCGATACGAGACAGCGAAACGCATCTTCTGTTTCTCGGTTGCGGCTTAGCGCCACGGCGCTATCAAAGCTGACATACCGGCGGATCACATCAAGTAAGGAAGCAAAAATATCGGTTTTTGACGTCGCTTCCGTCATGGCTGAGATTGCCGACAAAATCGCGTCGTTTTCTTCCCTTAAACGCTTTTCTCTTGCTTCAACACGACTGAGTTCAAATAAGGTTTCTTGTAAAGATTCAGAGTCTGAACGTTCAGAGGCCGATACGCGTTTCGACGTCATGATTAATCCTTATGAAATAACACAGCCGAGATCATTAAATTACCATGGGACAGTTCCCCACCTTTAAACAAGCCTTGTTCACCAAAGGTAAACGGGCAGACAAACGGCGCAGTGTATAAGGCCGTGTTGATATTGTCGGCGACTTGGTCAAGGCGATCTTTGACATGAAGCATACACCCCGCACAATAAATCGCCAGTCCACCGAGAGGTTGAGGCGTTCGCAGCGCATGATCGTTTGCCGATTCCACGACTCGACTTGCACGGGCAATCAACCCTTCACTGGTGCCTGTCATAAAGTGCGCGGTTTGCCCTACGGCTATTTGCGAGAAGAGTTCCATGTGCCCTTCTTGGTTAACAAACATGGGGTGTGACAAAGTGTAATAAGGTAAGCCGTGTATCTTGCCCGTTTGTGTCCCGAGCGGATACAAGGTTGATCGTGCGAACAGCGAGTCGCCTAAATCTAGTGTTTGCCCGGTTTCTTCTTCGTACCAGTCTTTATATACCGCCGATGCGGGTTTATGGTCCAAACTCACTAAGGTGCGACCACGTACCTCTGTGACGACGGCCTTCTTGGTGGTGGCCGCATAACCAGAGTGGAATGAATAACTCACCCGTGCGGTTGGATAAAAAACACTGATTGCGATGCCAGATTGCGCGGTTTGCTCATTATCGAAAATGGCCCATCGTCCGCCGACGGTGTCGGCCGCAGCGGAGCCACCTATCACTGGGACCGACACGCCCAACTCTTCTCGAATGGCGGCTAACGTCGTTTCCTCATCACCCGGTGTACTGTGTAAAGCGATGAGTTTGGGGAGCTCGCCACAACGGCCGCTCTCTTCTATCGCTTGATTAAGCGCAATGCGCGCTGAATCGCGTATAGGACGATGGGCTTGGTGTGGCACGAGGGATGTGCCGTAACTCCCCTTTTCATCACTGCAAGCCCAGACGGCGGCTGTCGGCCCTTCGATATAACCGGCTTGCGTCATGACACCGCAGCAGGTCGTACACCCTATCAATGGTACGCCAGGGAAAAGCGCAACCATTGCTCGCTGAAGTGCATCAACATCGTATTGTTCCGTGCAGTAGAGCATTAAAAGCTTAGGTGCCTTTAGACGGCCCAATAAAGTGCGCGCCAGTGTTTGCGCGGCGTCTACTGCGTCTGGACTTTGTGTGCATGCCGTGGCTATTTTCATCTTAATGTTCGTTATTGTGCTCGCGATTTATCACGATTTTAATGATACCTGCATCAGGCAATCAAATCATTGCGCTAGTCGGCTGAAATAGTGGTTAAAATCACGTATCCTATTTCCCATTTATATCGCTAGAGTGCTCAACATGGATTGTCGACCCGTTGCGTTATTCGGTGGAGCCTGTGCCTTGGGTGCCACTATCGCCTACCAATTGGCCGCGAAAGGCTATACGCCAATTATTATTGATCACAATCAAACGGCAGCGCTCGATATCGTCGCTCATGATCCCAGAGTCAGGTTTAAAGAAGCACCTGTATTCACGCCTGGTACCCTCCAAGCCACGCTTGATCAGTGCACCGCGCAACTCTCCCCTTTTGTCGGTGCTGTTGTCGTGTCTGAGCAGGGGCATGCCTATATACAATCACTAGGGGTTGGTGGGCTGGATGCATTTTGTCAGATGGGGGCTCGTTGTGTCGTTATTCATACGAACAGCCATCTGAGCAACGCCCCCCTACTAAATGACAAGCTGGCTACAAATCGCCTGCAACGGATTARCAGTATAAGTTTCTGGTCGGATCACAATATTAACACTGATGTGGAAACATTACCGTCGCGTAAAAAGAGCGAAGTTTTATCTCCATTGGTATGTTTTCTTTTAAGTGATGAGTCAAATAGCATTAATAATCAAGAATTTAAGATGAAGATATGAAAAGCAAAAAAAAGAAACACTCATAAATAAGCATTTCCTTTTATAATGACTACAAAATAGAATAAATAAGATTTAAACCGCAGT
>NZ_MUFA01000040.1:0-2097 GCF_001995955.1 Salinivibrio sp. PR6
CCCGCAAATGCAATATGTATTTATAAAAAATATTAAAGAGCTATTAAGGCGAAACCGCTTAAGGGAAGATGGTGTGGTCATTCACCTCCAATCAGTTATTACTACGCATTCTTCACACATAGTATCAGAAAGCAGTTTTGAGGATATTAAATACCTCAAGAAATCCGCTCAAGATCATCAAGTACAGGCGAAAAACCTAAAAGATTTAGAGCATGCCTACGCTTCTAGTGAAGATCCAGAAAAAGACGAAGAGCTAAAAAAAGCGTATCGATTTCTAAAGCAATACTTAACCCTAAATAGAGCGGAGTTGTTTTTTGCTGATAAAGCTATATTCATCGAAGGTGATACAGAGCGGATTATCTTGCCATCAATGATGAAGAAAATTGACCAAGATGCTCCGAATCCGGACGAAAAACCGTTGTTGTCGCAGAATATTTCAATAGTAGAGGTTGGAGCTCATTCTCAAACATTTGAGAAATTCATTGATTTTGTAGGACTTAAATCACTAATTATTACTGACATTGATAGCTACTACGAAAAGATCGTATACGAAGATGATGGAGTAACACCGCAAAAGTATAAGAATGGCAAAGATAAAATAGAAGAAGTGCAATGTACTCCTTTAGATCCTAATGGTTCAAAGTCATCTAACTCATCTCTAAAATTTTTCTTTCAACAAGAAGAGTTAGAGTTCTACAAAGGCTTAGACTTTGAAAATAAGAGCTTAACCAAACCATCAGGAAGCGAAACCTGGCAACAAGATCCTAATGGATTTCTTAAGATTGTATATCAGGTAGCAGAGCATGGATATCATGGTAGAAGCTATGAGGACGCATTTTTCAGTATAAATAAAGATCTGCTTAATGCCGGACATAGCGCATTTCCATCGTTAACAAAAAAATATTTAGATTTGTATCTTTCAAACGATATTGATGTTTTCGAATTTTCCGAAAAAGCAGTTAATAGTAAGCCATCTCTTGCCATTGAAATATTACTTAATAGCGAGACGACAGAAGAAGGGGTTGAGTTTTCAAACTGGCACGTCCCCCTCTATATCAAGGAAGGATTGTTATGGCTTCAAAAAAACTAGACCTAGAAAACCTTTCTGAGGAATCAAGGCATGTCATTGACTTGATCAAGAGCAAAAAGCACTTCCTACTTAGTGGCGGTGCAGGTAGTGGTAAAACATATTCATTGGTGGAAGTATTAAAAGCTGTAGTTAGCGATAGCCCTTCACTAAATATCGGGTGTATTACATACACCAATGCTGCAGTTAATGAAATTGAAGATCGAATTTCACACGATAATTTATACGTCTCGACTATACATGATTTCTTATGGGGAAATATTAAATGTTTTCAATCGGAGATTAAGGAGACGTTGGTTGAACTTATAAATGACCCTGAGCAAACTAAAATCAAACATCCAGAGAATGAAGTTGTTTCTCAGTATTTTTTTGATGACTGCGACTCGATTCAATATAAAGAATACTTAAAACTAGCGAAAGGCATAATATCACACGATGAGGTCATAGTCTTGGCTTCTAAGATGTTTGAAAAGTACGAAAAGCTATGCTTGATAACAAAGGATAAATATCCGTTTATTTTTGTAGACGAATATCAGGATACTGATCCTTTAGTTATAGAGATATTGCTAGAGCATCTTGAAAAGTCAACCAAGGAAAATGTTGTTGGCTTTTTTGGTGACGCAATGCAATCGATTTATGATGGTAGTGTTGGTAATTTAGATAAGTATACAAAAACTGAAACGCCAAAAGTAATTGAGGTATTCAAGAAGCAAAACCGGCGTAATCCTTTAAAAATAATCAACTTGGCAAATCAGCTTAGAGTTGATGGACTTATTCAGGAGCCTTCGAGAGACAGAACTGCTCCGAATATGGATGAGGACGGCAACGTTAAGCAAGGTCTTGTTGAATTTTTATACTCATCTAACGATAGTCTGGACTCAGTCAGGCAACATCTTGGATGGGAATTCGATAATAATGAATTAGTTAAGGAGCTTAATCTTACTCACAGCCTTATTGCAGATAAGGCTAATTTTCCTGAATTGATGCGTATTTATGATAAAGATAAAATC
>NZ_MUFA01000041.1:0-1944 GCF_001995955.1 Salinivibrio sp. PR6
ATGTTAATCTTCTAGAATATGAAATAAAAAAGTCCTTGCAAGTTTGTAAAATGCGTAGTGTTGAAGGTTTCAAAAATAAGCTACCCATGTTTTCCCTAAAGATTCTTCACTATTTTAACATCCTGCATTTCATTAAATACATTAGGTGATCTTTTGTTTTTAATATTCCATCTGTGTCTCCTTTGTTTTTATTTAACCCAGCTTAAGAAAAGCGTCTTTATATTTCTTCCAATATACTATCATCTTGCAACTATATATACGTTTTTGGGTACTATTTACTTTTCGTTTGCCCAGGATATGCCGTTTGATTTTTATCATATTGTACGTGAAGAGTATCTCATCAAAACTGGTTTCTATTTTTCAGTTGCTGCCTTTGCATTTTACATTGGGGTAATACTATTTAGTAGTCGGAAAGGAAATAATTATACAGATGGGTTTGATTTTTCTATATTAAGCTTGGTTTTGAGTAGAGTAAAGAACTATCAAATTTTCATCATGTATTTTGTTCTTGTTGTAGTATTCCACATAGGTTACGGTTTTTCTCATGTGTATTTCAGAGAAGGATATACTATAGAGAAAGGAGGTGTTGCTACTTTTAGAGTTTTGTACACAATGCTCCTTCCTTTAGTAGTGATGCTTATTCCTWTCTTTAAAGGAAGGTTTTCCCGTTTTGTCATGTTACTTTTAATTTTGTTTCTCGTAATGGGAAGCTCAAGCAGAAATGTGGTTCTGGTTCCAATATGTTACTATTTTGGCGTTGTGATTCGTGATAATAGAATTAATTTACTTTTACTTTTAATTGTTTTTGTTTCAGTTTTATTTTTATCTGGTATTGCTATGCAATATAGATATAATGCCGAGCAAGGTGCCATACCAAATTTATTGTTTTTCATAGAAAATGGTGTTGACTTAGACTTTGTTATGTTTTCACTTAACTATCTCATTAGTTTTTCGTTTGTGGCTTCATCTTTGACATTGCAAGACTTTTCATTAGATCTAAAGTCATTATATATATCGGTGACACCTCTTCCGTCATCACTAATAGATGTTGGTTATATGGTAAGGTCCCAAAAGCTAAATGAACACGCACCTTTTACTGCGATAGGATTGCTTTCTCAAGCTGGATGGTTAGTAGTATTTATATACTTTTTTATCTGTGGGGGAGTTTGGTCAAAGTTTGGTGGGGGATTGATAAAAAGCAGTCGTTATATGCCACTACTAGTATATGGGCTTTTCCTTCTTTTTATGCTGTTAAGTGTTCAGTATAACCTTAGAAGTATAACCAGATTAGTATACTATTTGTTTTTTTTATATCTTAGCTATTTCTCCTCTAGGCTGCTTTTGAGAGCACTAAAATGAAAAATAGGTTCGTACAAAACGCCTTGTGGGCTATGGTCGACAAGTTTGTCGTTCTATTTGGAAGCTTGATTGCATATGTGTTGGTGTCAAAGTATTTGGGCCCAGAAAAGTTTGGTGTCTTCGCTTTTGGCGTAACAATATCTACACTTGGTGTTACCATCTCGCAATGGGGCGCTAATCACGTTGTGTTTAATTTAGCTGTTAAGAACACTCGAGTTGCATCAAAGGTTATGTTCAGTAGTGAAGCAACAAGATTGAGAATATATGTAGCTTTTTGGGGGGTTTCGAGCTTAGTTCTTTATTTTTATCTTGGGAAGGGGGATGATTTTTTAATTTTATCACTATTAATTGCGTCCCACGTATTTGTGGCTTTGGATGTTTATCAGTTTTATCTAGAAGGTAGCCTGAACGCTAAGATAAATGCGAGAAGTAACATGCTAGCAAGAGCGCTATCTACTTTATTACGAGTTGCAATGGTATTTCTTTCGTTGAAAAGTATTTGGTTTGTTTTTCCGTATCTAATAAATAATTTAGTAATATTTTTCCGACGTAGATGTTATGTCAAAAAATCTCATAGTCATATAT
>NZ_MUFA01000042.1:0-1621 GCF_001995955.1 Salinivibrio sp. PR6
CTCTATTATTATATTAGAATATGCTGTTTTTGGTGGATAATGCTTAACTGCTCTAACAACATCAACATCGGGGTCACAGCAGTCAATCAGAGAGTTATATCTATCTAGCTTAATATTATTRCAACGAGAACATGAATAGTATAGGTTGCTCCATTTATACTTTAAACTATCATCACCTCCATGTGATATAAAATGCTCTATATTAATACTAATAGGGCTTTTGGTCTCACATATATAACACTTTCCATGAAATGATTTTTCCAAAGCTTCCAGCACATCTTTACTGTTATAATTAGACTTTCTTTTTAGGGATTCTGGTTCTGGCTCTGATCTGTTAACATTAAACAAAACGTTACCCCTTTAATTTTTTTATAGCTAACTCTGCCGACTTGACAAAGTAATCTGACTCATAATCTAGAACGTCTCTATCTTCAGGAATATTACGTAATAAATCCTGAATCTTATTTACATCAATAGGTGATTCATTGAGAAGATTTGATAGCTCTTTTATGTTATCTTGCAGCTCTGTTGATGCTGAACTAACACCAAAAAGCCCCTCTAAAACTGCCTCATAGGAATACATGGAAAGATCTTCTACACTTTCACAGCGAGACAAATCATAGATTAAAGCATCGTCAACTGATGAGACTACAAAAGGTGAGTGTGTCGTCACAATGAACTGAACGTTTGGAAATGATTTCGTAAAAAATGATAATATTTTTTTCTGGAGTGATACATGTAAATGAGCATCAATTTCATCAATAAAGACAAGCCCCTTTAAGCATTCCGGCTCGATCGAGTTTAACGACACCCTCGTTAGTAACTCAGCATATATAGCCATGATAGATGAAAACCCCGAGGATAAGGACTGAAATGAAAAACTATCTTTACCTTTTTGTTTCAGTTTGAAGCACCTCGACTTCCTGTCAAACAACAACCTTAAACCATCATCTTCAAAAAGATCTCTTAAATCCTCTTCTAGCTTTAGAAACCATGAGTTAATCCTATTAAATTCCTCATCTTTACCATTATCCACGGCTAAGAGAGCTTGCTCTGTTTTTAAAGATACAAGATATTTTTCAAAATACTCTCCGTTTAATCTAGGAAAAGCAGCTTTTGCTCCTAAATTTTCTTTTTGCTCTTTAAGCACCTCTATTGGCTCAATTGAAACTGGTTTGTCTATCTCTGACTTCCTACCTGAATCAAAAAAAACAAGAACAGATTCATTTCTTTTCTTAGAGAGAATGAAATCGTCCAGACTTCGGATAGAAACAGTAGATTTTTTGGCTTCCCTGATTTTATCCTTTACCTCTTTTTTCTGACTCAACCGATAATCATATAGAGATCCGGAAGGCCCCTCTTTATTGATGTAATTCTGTACGGTCTCTAGGTCTCTATACAATTCATTTAGGCTTTTGTTTTCTTTTTCTACAACATGACCAAAAACTCGTCTATATACTAAATCCAGAAGCCGAGTTTTCCCACAGCCATTGCCTCCTATGATAATTAAATTCTTACCATTTAATTCAATGTCGACTCTTTTTTCTGTATGAGGCACTATTGTTTCTATTCGTTTAAGGTGTTTTTTAGACATTTTAATACTCCTTTTAAACATGTTTAA
>NZ_MUFA01000043.1:0-2831 GCF_001995955.1 Salinivibrio sp. PR6
GTAAGTTAGTGTATTATGAAAGAGATAATGCTGTTCTTTTTGATAGGTTGAAAAAATCAGGTGGCCGGAATTATTTTTGGGCTATGGCATTTGATAGAAGCAATGAGTTAACAAACAGAGATAAATACTGCCATGCTGTGTTATTCGAGGAGATATATAAAGATACGGACTTTTATGGTTTTGACAGTGATTGGCCTAAGAAAGGTGATTACGATGAAAGTATCTGCGAGACAGATAAGGAAATCGCTGAGATGGAACCGATGATTTATATAGATTATTTCACTAGGATAGATAATTGGGGGCGAGGCTAAATTTCTGCTGACACTTTCGCCAATTGAAAGGTTGCTTACTAGTGTTAAATTTACATCCCAAACATTCCGCCCAGTGAGTGATACAACACTCGCTGGGCGGTAGCACTCCTTAGCTTTAAAACGTTATGCTATCGTCGGTCTAAAATCACTATCTGCTGGACACTGCCTTATGATGCGTCATAAAACGATTATCCAAGTTATACTTTTAAGCTTATCGATGAGTATCCTCACCGGTTGCAAAGAAAAGGCGATCAACCCTGAAGGTGATATTCCTTTATTCAAGGACTTCATTGAAAAGAATATTGATAAAGTATCCGATGATCCTTATATATCTAGTACGGTTCGCCCTGAAAATGAAATGTATGATGTGTTGCTTGATCTACAGCGAGGAACGCCTTGGAGCAAAGAAGAAGAAAATAGATTTAACCGTCTAATAGAAAAAGGGAATGCTCACGCAACAATTTTACTCTCTCGCCTAAGAATGAATGACATTTCAAAAAAAAGTATCGCAGTGTCTCGTCTAGCGAAGCTAATGAGCGAGGGGAATCCTTATGCTGCGTATTGGCTTTCTAATAGAAGCTATCGCTGTCGCGCACATCTAGGCTCGAGTAGTCTTGGTACTAAAGTAGCGAAAGATCTCGGTTTAGATACCTCTTATGAAAATAAATATTGCACCGAGGAGATCTATCAAAAAGCTGTCGAGGGATTCAAAAAGCTTGCAGCAGAAGGCGATCTTCATGCCCAATATTTCTTGCTGAAAGATAAAGGTCTTGATAAATCTGTAGAAAAACGTGAAGAGTACATAAAAGAAGTTATTCGATTTGCCAAGTCTCACTATTATAAGCCTCTAATGGATTACTACTATAATATAACTAAAGTAGAAAATGGAAAAACAGTTTTTTACTCACCTAGATCAGAGCGACAGGTGAAAAAATTGCTAAGAATAGCAGCTAATAATAACTATATCCCGGCTTTTGTTTTTTTGATTGACAAAAATACTCCGAAAGATGATTTCCTTTATAATAGGTTAAAAAAGCTTGGAGCATGGCATTATTTTTGGGCTAAACCGTATTATAAGGAAAAATCTTTAAACCCAAAGGAACAATATTGTGATGCGAAACTATATAAGGCTATTTTCGGTGATCGATTTTTTGGTGGGAGGTATGAAGGTAAAATAGATATGAGCAATATAAAATGTAATATTAGTGAACAGTTGAATAGTGTAGAACCTATGATTNGAGTAGAGGTTACTAATACATTTATATTTTATTACTTCTGTTACATTTATACATTAGCTTCATACTGCTTTTATATCCCGCCCAGTAAGTGTTATAACACTCGCTGGGCGGTAGCATTCCTTAGCTTTAAAACGTTATGTTATCTGTCGGTCTAAAATCACAATCTGCTGGACACAGCCTTATGATGCGTCATAAAACGATTATCCAAGTTATACTTTTAAGCTTATCGATGAGTATCCTCACCGGTTGTAAAGAAAAGGTTATCAACCCTGAAGATGATATTCCTTTATTTAAGAGCTTTATTGAAAGAAACATCGATAAAGTAGCCGATGATCCTTATATATCCAGCACAGTTCGTCCTGAAAATGAAATGTATGATGTGTTGCTTGACCTACAACGAGGAACGCCTTGGAGAAAAGAAGAAGAAGATCGATTTAATCGCCTTATAAAGAAAGGGAATGCTCATGCAACTATTCTATATTCGCGATTAACATTGAATGATATCTCAGAAAAANGCTTGACCTACAACGAGGAACGCCTTGGAGAAAAGAAGAAGAAGATCGATTTAATCGCCTTATAAAGAAAGGGAATGCTCATGCAACTATTCTATATTCGCGATTAACATTGAATGATATCTCAGAAAAAAGTGTCGCAGTGTCTCGACTAGCGAAGCTAATGAGCGAGGGAAATCCTTATGCAGCTTATTGGCTTTCCAATAGAAGCTATCGTTGCCGAGCACACTTAGGTTCGCGTAGTCTTGGTAATAAAGTAGCGAACGATCTCGGTTTAGATACCTCTTATGAAAATAAATACTGCACAAAGGAAATTTACCAAAAAGCCGTTGAGGGTTTTAAAAAACTTGCTGCGGAAGGCGATCTTCGTGCCCAGTATTTTTTGTTAAAAGACCAAGGCCTTGATAAGTCGATAGAAAAACGTAAAGAGTACATTAAAGAGGTGATCCGATTTGCAGAGGCGCATTACTATGAGCCACTAATGGATTATACCGATTCATTGCAAAAACAGGAAGGCAATCAAGTTGTCTATCGTTCAGAAAAACTGAAAAATTTATCGTTTAATCTCTTTAAGGTCGCGAGTAATAATAATTACATTCCAGCTATGGGAACAGTAATGTACTATGAAGAGAATAATTATGAATTATTCGAAAGAATGAAAAAAGTTGGCGGTAAGTACTATTTCTGGGCGATGGCGGCAGATAAAAGTGATGAAATGAATGATAAAGGAAAATATTGTCACGCCCTGCTCTTTGAAAAAGTATATAAAG
>NZ_MUFA01000044.1:0-1284 GCF_001995955.1 Salinivibrio sp. PR6
GTTTACATTAGGGCGAAAATTCGTCATGCCAAACGACATCAGCGCAAAACCACCTGCCCCAACAAAGGCAAGAGGACCGAGCACAAACACGCAATAATACAGACCACGATACCCACCCATGAAAACCCACGCACCACCTGATAGGCAACATCGGGGATCATGTCTTTTTCTGTGTAATGAATACCCAGAGACGTTAAGTGATAACAGTAGTGTTTATCAGGTGAGAGAAGGTACCTTGACACCAACACCATCATTGCCATGAAAAAAAACAACACCCAAAACTCAGGCGTATCAACAGTCAGCTCGTCAATGACAGACCAAAGAAAAAGTAGAAATAGCACTGCGAATGAAATAGACCAAATCCAATCTAACAAATTATTATATTTGAAACCGGCTCCTTTATACTCCCAAGAATGCACTATTTTTTCATTATAGATTTTTTCTTTTGGAGGCTCTATATATTCTTTATAGCTCATTCATCTACTCTCACTTCAATGATGCGTGTCATATACTTTCTTGGAATTGAAGTGAGTTATTCGGTCGCTTTCTCTTCTTCCTGATGATAAACAGGGTGTTTAGACTGATCATTCAACCTTTTTATCTTAACGAACTCGATACTTGGAAAAAGTGAGTGTAATTTAGAGAGTAACTCTTGCTTTTGGTCGACTGTCATGGTGTATATATCACCATAGTACGCATACGCACCTTTCTCGGGGATAGCGAATGATAAGACACCTTCATTCTCTAAGTCAAACACAACCGTACGCTCTGAAATCAATGTGTAATACTTATCAGTAGTGGGACTAAAATTCGTCATCCCAAACGACATCAACGCACAACCACCTGCCCCAACAAACGCAAGAGGACCGAGCATAAACGCGGCAATAATGCAGACCACAATACCCACCCATGCAAAGCCACGTACTACCTGATACGCAACATCGGGGATCATGTCTTTTTCTGTGTAGTGAATACCTAGTGAGGTCAAGTGATAACAGTAGTGTTTATCAGGAGAGAGAAGGTACCTTGACACCAACACCATCATTACCATGAAAAAAAACAACACCCAAAACTCAGGAGTATCAACAGTCAGCTCATCAATGACAGACCAAAGAAAAAGTAGAAATAGCACTGCGAATGAAATAGACCAAATCCAATCTAACAAATTATTATATTTGAAACCGGCTCCTTTATACTCCCAAGAATGCACTATTTTTTCACTATAGATTTTTTCTTTTAGAGGCTCTATATGTTTTTTATAGCTCATTCACCTGCTCTAATTTC
>NZ_MUFA01000045.1:0-1255 GCF_001995955.1 Salinivibrio sp. PR6
GTAACTTTGCTGTTTAAGAGAGCAATTGATGTTTTTTGATGATCTGGTGTATGCGTTGTCTACTAAGACTAAGAGTCCTAGCGATTTCACTTAAGTTAGTTTTGCTATTCGTAACTAGCTGTTGTTTTAACAGATCTTTGATCAACTGGTGTTGTTCTAGATTTGCTCCATATCCAACGCCTGGGCCACGCTTAGTTTCAATGCTATTGATTCGTTCTACACATTCGAAGCGATGCAAGATCCCGACTAATGATGTCCAAGTGTTCAACTCACTGAAAAGCGTTAGGCACTCTTTTTCATTCCACGTATTTGGTTCTGTAGAATCTAAGCATCTCACGATCGCGATACACCACGAAGGCCAGTTTCTAAAATCATCTGGTTTGATTTGTTTTATTTTTTTATAGCTAGCTGGATAAGTCACTTTGCATGTCTGAACAATGTTCTTTGATAGTGAGATCCAGTCCCCTGATATAGCGCTATCTTTGCAGTGACGTAAGAAGACTCGTGGATGCGGCGCATAGCCGCTGACCAGATCATAAAGTTGTCGTCCCAACTTTTTCTGTTTGTTCGGTTTTACCAGGTACTTTTCGTATGCCTCGCAATTTTCGTTAGGTAGATGTTTCAATGCAGTGATAGCTGCGTATTTTTGCTGTTTATAAAGTCTAGTAGACTTGATGGGATGGTGTTTTTCGCAGTAGTAATGGGATCGGCTGCGTAGACGGAAGCACAGAGCACAATACGGAAGTACACTGTTCCAGCGCATTGTTTCTTCTTGATGCTGGGGAGTGAGTGAACGTAAATCTTTTAACCCCCAGAGCACTTGATCTACATAATCAGTGTGTTGTTGGCTATCAAGCCCGAATCCACGCAACGCTAGCACCGCTTCAATGAGTTTAATTGTTTTATTTAATCCGCCGTAACTTTCGACGATCTCGGCAAGATGGATAGCGTTAGAACTGCTGTACTTTTTGAGTACGGAGCCATGTTGACTGAGTAACTTGGTAAACCATGGCTCTAGAACAATGTTCCGAACAGCATCGACAGCGTATAGGTACCCAGAGCGACGTCGCTGAGCAATTCTACAGCCTTGAGATTCGGCTTGGTTTTTTAAGTCATTGATTGCTTTTTCTAGCTGTATTTTCAATGCATTGCGTGTTTGATCCAAGTCCATTAGTCATCATGTCAACATAGTTTTTTGCTTATTCTATATTATGTTCAAGGAGATGAGAATCTAAGATGCGACTAAATAATAGAG
>NZ_MUFA01000046.1:0-2402 GCF_001995955.1 Salinivibrio sp. PR6
ATTACTTATCACGCGTCACACAACATAGGGTCAATGCTCCAGACATATGCTCTGCAATACCTTGTCAAAGCGCGATATAATAAAGATGTTGAAATTGTTAACTTTTCGAGTGAAGGTCAAAGAAATATGTACTCGATGTTTCCCAAGCCTAAAAACCATAAAGGGTTGGTGAAGCTAGCCATTAATCTATTTTCCTATCCTATATTAAAATCACGTTTTAATGATTTTGAGTGTTTCATTAATAATGAGTTTCAACTTTCAAAGAATAGTTATAAAGCAGAAAGTGAACTAGCGAAATTACATGATGCTTATGATTACATTGTTGCTGGAAGTGATCAGATTTGGAATGTGAACTGCGACGACTTTAGTGATGCTTATTTTGTTCCTTTTAAAACAAGAGCAAAAAAAATTGCATATGCTCCAAGCCTTGGAGGWAGAAATATATTAAATAGTAACGTTGACCTAAAAAAATACAAAGACTATATTGGTGATTTTGATTGCCTTTCTGTTAGAGAAAGAAACGGTAAGAAATGGATGGAAGAGTTAAGCGGACAACGCTTCGAAGTCGTCGCTGATCCAACTATCTTGGTAGAAAGAGACGTTTGGGAAACTCTTGTCCCAAAAGATGAATACCCAGAAAAATATATTTTCTTTTACGGCGTTCCATTTAGTTCAGAAACTTATGATTTTATGTCAAAAATATCCAAGAAGCTGGACTTGCCAGTGGTGATGCTAGATGCGAAATCCTACATATATCGAGGGAATTTTATTCGTGGATTTAAATTGTGGAAATCATCTTCTCCTGTTGACTATTTAGGGCTAATTAAAAATGCTAGCCTAGTAATAACTACTTCGTTTCATGGTTCAATTTTCTCTACCATCTTTAAAAAGAATTTTTGGGCAGTAACATTTAAAGAAACGAATGTCGATGATGACAGAATAAAAGTCCTTTTCGAGCAGTTAGGATTGGAAAGCAGACTTATATATATAGAAGAATATGAGAATTATGATTTAATGAGAAAGGTTGATTATTCATCTTACGAAAAAAAAATCAGCGAATTTCGCGCTCATAGTTTTTCTTTTTTAGATAAGGCTTTTGATAAGAAATAGGGATGGCACTGTTGACCAAGTCAGTCACATAACGCACTGCTCCCAGCAGGGCANGGATTGGAAAGCAGACTTATATATATAGAAGAATATGAGAATTATGATTTAATGAGAAAGGTTGATTATTCATCTTACGAAAAAAAAATCAGCGAATTTCGCGCTCATAGTTTTTCTTTTTTAGATAAGGCTTTTGATAAGAAATAGGGATGGCACTGTTGACCAAGTCAGTCACATAACGCACTGCTCTCAGCAGGGCAGCTGCATGAAAGAACGCAGATCACACTTCTTACTTGTATACGTTCAAAATAAGCCTTAAATCGATTCGTTTTAATTGATTAAAGGACTTAAAGTGTGACATTGATCGCTTCATGCGGTTACCCTGCTCGCACTGGTTAATTTAATCAATGCACTGGCAACTCAATGTTGGATTAAAAGAAGGTACGTGCCGAATAAGAGTAAATGACCGAGCGGAAGTTTTTGCACGAATAAGGCAAATGGTTTTAAATATATTAAAGAAGAAAGAGACGAGTTTTAAAGCCGGTATTCAACGAAAGCGAATTATGTGCGCAATGGACCAAGAGTACCTGGTGACCGTGCTGGGAAATCTTTTTAAGATTTTTCGTTGATTTAGGGAGTGTCAAGTGGTTTTTAGCGTAATTATACCCAATTTTAACAACAAGCACTATATTTTGGGTTGCTTGGATTCTGTGTACTACCAAGAATTTGATGATTTCGAAATTATACTGGTAGACGATGGTTCTACAGATGAGTCAATGGAGATCATAGAACGGCATACTATTGGTTGGAGGAACTTTAAGATAGTTAATAAAGAAAATGGCGGAGTTTCTAGTGCGAGGAATAATGGTATGGATCTCGCAATAGGTGAGTATCTAGTATTTGTAGATGGTGATGATTGGCTAGAGCCTGGCTACCTTAGGTTTGCTTATGAAAAACTAAAACAAGGCTATGATAGTATAGTATTCAATTATCACCGAGCCTATGAGATTGATAGTTATTTAGCTTATGAAAACCTTACAGAAAAAGAATTTACTTCAAGCGAGATAATACCTCTTTTTTTTAAACAAGTTATCTCCAATGCACCTTGGAATAAAATTTTCCCGAGGTCTAGCTATGAAAATCCCGCTCTTAGGTTCCCACAGGGGGTTACAGTCGGAGAAGATGCAGTGATGACATTTGAGCTATTAATGAACTCTTCAAATTTACTTCTTACTAATCGTGCATTTTATAATTACCGTGAAACACCAAACAGTGCAACTAATTCAAAAGTTAGTGAT
>NZ_MUFA01000047.1:0-1176 GCF_001995955.1 Salinivibrio sp. PR6
TGTACACACCGCCCGTCACACCATGGGAGTGGGCTGCACCAGAAGTAGATAGCTTAACCTTCGGGAGGGCGTTTACCACGGTGTGGTTCATGACTGGGGTGAAGTCGTAACAAGGTAGCCCTAGGGGAACCTGGGGCTGGATCACCTCCTTACTGACGCTATTTTTGCGAGTGTTCACACAGATTGTATAGGTTGAAGCATTAAAGAGGATATGTTCCCAAACATATCAGCGTGTCCCATTCGTCTAGAGGCCTAGGACACCGCCCTTTCACGGCGGTAACAGGGGTTCGACTCCCCTATGGGACGCCATTGGGTTGTTAGCTCAGTTGGTAGAGCAGTTGACTTTTAATCAATTGGTCACAGGTTCGAATCCTGTACAACCCACCATTTCTCAGACGCGGGGCTATAGCTCAGCTGGGAGAGCGCTTGCATGGCATGCAAGAGGTCGGCGGTTCGATCCCGCCTAGCTCCACCAAGTCTGAAAGATGGGCGATTAGCTCAGTTGGGAGAGCACCTCCCTTACAAGGAGGGGGTCACTGGTTCGAGCCCGGTATCGCCCACCATTTTCTCTGCAAGAGAAAAGCACTACAACAAAATGGGGCTATAGCTCAGCTGGGAGAGCGCCTGCCTTGCACGCAGGAGGTCAGCAGTTCGATCCTGCTTAGCTCCACCATTTTACTCTTTGTTTTTACAGCAGTTGACGCCTGTTGCGATGAGTGCTGTCTGAAAGCAAAAAATAAAGTGGTTTATCGTATTGATAAATACACATGCTCTTTAACAATCTGGAAAGCTGACAAGTCATTCTTAAAGAATGACAGTAAAGTTCTCAATCAGTGACATGTAATGTCACTCACACAATCAAGTGTGCTTGGGCTTTGTCTTATTTGATAAGCAAAGTCTCTATTTTGAGTCCGGCAAAAACAAAACCTTAATTGGTTGATGATTCAACACTCAGTGGTTTTGCGACGCAGATTTCTTTTTTTTAGACAATCTCGCCGTAAATAAAACCTCTTGGGGTTGTATGGTTAAGTGATTAAGCGTAGACGGTGGATGCCTTGGCAGTCAGAGGCGATGAAGGACGTACTAACCTGCGAAAAGCGATGGTGAGCTGGTAAGAAGCATTTGAGCCATCGATGTCCGAATGGGGAAACCYACCTGCATAAGCAGGTATCTTAG
>NZ_MUFA01000048.1:0-1526 GCF_001995955.1 Salinivibrio sp. PR6
GCCTTGTACACACCGCCCGTCACACCATGGGAGTGGGCTGCACCAGAAGTAGATAGCTTAACCTTCGGGAGGGCGTTTACCACGGTGTGGTTCATGACTGGGGTGAAGTCGTAACAAGGTAGCCCTAGGGGAACCTGGGGCTGGATCACCTCCTTACTGACGCTATTTTTGCGAGTGTTCACACAGATTGTATAGGTTGAAGTATTAAAGARGATATGTTCCCAAACATATCAGCGTGTCCCATTCGTCTAGAGGCCTAGGACACCGCCCTTTCACGGCGGTAACAGGGGTTCGACTCCCCTATGGGACGCCACTTTATAAACATACTTTCGAGTGTGATTACAAAGTGGTTTATTTAGCAATAAACGACATGCTCTTTAACAATCTGGAAAGCTGACAAGTCATTCTTAAAGAATGACAGTAAAGTTCTCAATCAGTGACATGTAATGTCACTCACACAATCAAGTGTGCTTGGGCTTTGTCTTATTTGATAAGCAAAGTCTCTATTTTGAGTCCGGCAAAAACAAAACCTTAATTGGTTGATGATTCAACACTGAGTGGTTTTGCGACGCAGATTTCTTTTTTAGACAATCTCGCGCGAGGCGTTTGTCGCGGGGAGCGTAACGTGTTACGTGACCAAGCAAACGGTGAGCAAGAGGCCGTATAAAAGAGAAAGATCGAGCAAAAAGACCTCTTGGGGTTGTATGGTTAAGTGATTAAGCGTAGACGGTGGATGCCTTGGCAGTCAGAGGCGATGAAGGACGTAYTAACYTGCGATAAGCCCAGATAAGGCAGTAAAAGCCATTTGAATCTGGGATTTCCGAATGGGGAAACCCACCTGCATAAGCAGGTATCTTAGYGTGAATACATAGCGCTAAGAGGCGAACTCGGGGAACTGAAACATCTAAGTACCCGAAGGAAAAGAAATCAATTGAGATTCCGGCAGTAGCGGCGAGCGAACCCGGAGCAGCCCTTAAGCGGCTTAGGCGTTAGGTGAACAGGTTGGAAAACCTGGCANACCGACGGCGCCTTAGACGTGAAAACGAGTAGGACGGGACACGTGATATCTTGTCTGAACATGGGGGGACCATCCTCCAAGGCTAAATACTCCTGACTGACCGATAGTGAACCAGTACCGTGAGGGAAAGGCGAAAAGAACCCCTGTGAGGGGAGTGAAATAGAACCTGAAACCGTCTACGTACAAGCAGTGGGAGCCTCCTTTGTGGGGTGACCGCGTACCTTTTGTATAATGGGTCAGCGACTTAATGTTAGTAGCAAGGTTAACCGCATAGGGGAGCCGTAGGGAAACCGAGTCTTAACTGGGCGWRYAGTTGCTAGCATTAGACCCGAAACCGAGTGATCTAGCCATGGGCAGGTTGAAGGTTGAGTAACATCAACTGGAGGACCGAACTCACTAACGTTGAAAAGTTAGGAGATGACCTGTGGCTAGGGGTGAAAGGCCAATCAAACTCGGAGATAGCTGGTTCTCCCCGAAAGCTATTTAGGTAGCGCCTCGGACGAATACT